>JAJTDF010000032.1 GCA_021294835.1 Planctomycetaceae bacterium | reverse complement strand
GGCTTGATGCCGGCGTCGGCGGCGCTGGTGTTGGGGTAGACCTCGCCAACGAGGATGCCGGGCTTGTCGTCGTCGTAGTTGTCGGGGGCGATGCCGAAGCGGACGCGGACGCCGCCCATGCCGGGGCCGGCCTGAGCAGCGGCGCCATCGCGGCCGCCGGGAGCGGCGGCCGGAGTGGCGGCCGGGGCCGGAAGGCTGGGGACGGCGGTTTGGGGAACGCTGCGGCCGGGCAGGGGAACCTTGGGCTCTTCCTCGCGCTGGTTCATGTCGATGCCCTGGCCCCGGTTGGCGGTGAACTCCAGTTTGTCAGCGCGGGTAGCGAGGGTCTGAACGACATCAACTGCGAGTCTGGCGGCACGGGCACCGCCGATGAAGTTGATGGTCTGGAACTGGTCTTCGGGCATGTGGTACTCGGCGGTGAGCCCGGAAAAGAAGTGCAGCACGGGGATGTTGGCGGCGTAGAACGAGGCGTGGTCGGAGGGGCCCTGGCCGCCGGGGAGGGTGCGGACCTGAAGACCGGAGCGGACGAAGAGGGGCGCCAGCAGGTCGGCAAAGCCGTTTGCGGTGCCGACGCCGGAGACGTCGATCTTGTTGCGGCGGACGCGGCCGATCATGTCCAGATTGACCATGGCGTTGATGGACGCGGCGGGCACGGGCGCGTTGCGGACGAAGTGGCGGGAGCCGTTGAGGCCGCTCTCTTCGGCACAGAAGCCGAGGAAGATGATCGAGCGGAGGGGCTGGTCGGCCGGGGCTTTGGCGTAGGCCTCGACAAGGCGGCGGGCGGCGAGCAGCATGCCGGCGGTGCCGGATGCGTTGTCGTCGGCACCGGGGTGGAGGGCTCCGGCAGCGCGGCTTCCGGCCCGGGAGCCGAAGGCGCCGTAGCCGATGTGATCAAAGTGGGCGCCGAGAACGATGTACTGATCGGCGAGCGGGCCCCGGCCCCGCAGGACGGCGCCGACGTTGTCGGTGAGGATGGGCTGACGCTTGACCTCGGCCTCGATCTTCATGCGGGTGCCGGCGAGGGGGATGATCTCGCCTTTCTCGTCAGCAGCCTTTCGGAGTTGCAGCAGGGACTTGCCGGCGGCGGCGACGAGCTGCTCGGCGCGGGCCTGAGAGAGCATGATCACCGGCACCTTCTGGGCCTGGCCGGCGCGGGTGGAGCGGACATCCTCGAGGCGTCCGGCACGGGAATCGTCCACGCCGGGGGGATTGACCAGCACGATGGCGGCAGGGTTCCGCCGGGCGACGGCGGCGAGTTTGGGACGCAGGCTGGTGCGTTCGCTCCAGGCTCCGCCCTGGCCGAATCGACTGCGGCCCCGGTCGTTGAGCGGCTCGAAGCGGAGGACCACGGCGATCTTGCCTTCGATGGCCTTCTCGTCACCGGCAAAGCTGTTGTACTCGACGCCGTCGGGGCCGCTTTCCAGGCCGTAGCCGACGAAGACCGCCTCGGCCTCGACGGCGGCGTTGCCGCTGATGCCCAGCACGTTGAAGTCGGCGCCGGGGGTCAGGTCGCCATGGCCGGCGATGGAGGACTTCTGCACGGTGGCTTTGACCTCGCTGCCGGCGGGGAAGGTCTGGCGGAAGCTGGCGAAGGGCGTGACCACCTCGGCGCCGTCGGCAGCCTTGATGGTCTGCGGGAAGAGGGGCTCGAGACGAGCCTGGCGGAAGTAGAACTCGAGGTACTCGGCGGCGATCACGTTGCCCCGCAAGCCGGGAGCGCGGCCCTCGTAGAAGGGGTCGCTAAGGGTGGTGACGTGCTGCATGTAGAGGCGTTCGTCATCGCTGAGAGCCTGAAGCAATTGGGGGAGGAGGACCTCGATGCTGACGGCCTGCTCGGGCGGAGTGGAGGGCACAACCGGGTTGGCCGCGTTGGCAGCGGAAGCGGCCGCCGGGCCGGCCCCCTGACCGAGCACCACACTGACCGACCACCCCGCCGTGAGGACCATCGCACCGATCAACCACTTACGACGCATGGGCATTCCTTGTCTGAATTGAGCACGCCGCCTTCACCGCACCGAATTCGGTCCGGCACACGCCGAACCCGCCACCCCCCCCCGCCCCGATGGGCTTCCACGCCCCTGCTGCTCCCCCCCGCCCCCCGCCCCCCCCACCGCCCTTCTCCCCCTCTGCCGCTCCCCCCACTGCCCTGTGTCGTCTCGGCGCCACCCGCCGGGGCCACCGCTTCGGCCGCCGCGTTGCCGCACGGTGGGGCAGGCGCTCGGAGCGTCATCCTCTTACAAACGGGTTGGTCCGTCGCTGCACGCCGATGGTGGTGGCGGGTCCGTGCCCAGGGAAGACGCGGACATCGTCGCCCAGGGGGTAGAGGCGGTCGCGGACGCTGGCGATGAGCACGGAGGCATCACTGCCGGGGAAGTCGGTGCGGCCGATGGACCCGGCAAAGAGGGCGTCGCCACAAAGGACGGCGGCGGGCGGGCCGGACGGCGGCGATGGCGAAGGAGCGTCGGCGAGGCGGAGGGACAGGCTGATGCCGCCGGGGGAGTGGCCGGGGGTGTGCAGGACCTCGGCGAAGAGGGTGTGGTCGCCCCCGGGGAGGGTGAGGAGCTGGCCGGGGTCGAGCGGGCCGTCGGCGGGCTGCGCGGTGGCGACGTCCATGCCTCCCAGGCCGGAGAGGTTGGCGATGGGGTCCTGCAGCCATGAAGACTCGGCAGGATGGATCAGGACCGGGAGGCCGGGGAAGGCCCGTCGGACGGCGTCGACGCCGGCGATGTGATCCACATGGGCATGGGTGAGGATCAGACGCTGGGGGACGAGGTGGTGCCGCTGAATGAAGCCGATGAGTTCGTCGGGGTCAAAGGAAGCGTCGACGATCCAGCAGGGATCGCCGGGCTCGGGACGTACCCTGGCCGTGACCACGTAGCAATTGGTGGCAAACGGACCGAGCGTAAAGGACCAGATCCCGGGCGCCGGGCGGCTGCTCATGCGGGGAATTTAGGCCCGGTCGGCGGACCGCCCCGCGATCCGGTTGTGGATGTGGATGGGAGCGGCCCGGGCCGACGGCGGCGGGGTTACTGCACGGGCACCTCGGTGAGGGTGCGGCGCTGGAGGATGCCCAGAGCGGACTGGGCGGCGGTGTTGTCGGGCTGTACGGCGAGCACGCGCTGCAACTGGGTCTGAGCCTCCTCAACCCGTCCCTGGTCCATGAGTACCAGGGCACGGTAGACGACCGGGGTGGCATCATCGCCACAACGGGCGACGGCCTCGTTGAGGGCAGCGAGCGCGCCGGAGAGGTCGCCGGACTTGCGGAGCAGCATGCCCCGGAGCATGTAGCCCTCGTGACGGTCAGGGGCGATGGCGACCAGCCTCGCGGCGGCCTGGCGAAGGGTGGCGGCATCGTCAAGCTTCAGGGCGGCCTTGCCCAGGAGGACCCACATCTGCACGTCGCGTCCGCCCTCGGGCTCAGCAGCCATGTCCTGCAGAACTCGACGGGCCTCGCCAGCGCGGTCGATCTCCATCAGGCAGCGGGCGCGGAGCAGTTGCAGGTCGCGGCGGGCCTGAGGGGCGACCGGGGTAAAGGTGGAACGTTCAGCGCGTTTGCCTTCGGCGGGTGCGGCGGCGGGCTGGCGGGCTCGCTTGGGATCCAGAAGCATCGCAAGGTTGAACTCGGCGTCGGCGTACTTGCCGGCGGCAGCCTGCGCACGAGCGAGGCCCTCGAGGATGGTGTTGTCCTCGGGGGCGAGCAGGCGGGCGTCGGAGTAGGCGGCAACGGCGGCATCGGTGTCGCTCTGCAAGGTGGCGATGGCGGCGAGCGTCTGGGCGACGGCGGCGGAGTGGCTGAACTGGTCGCGTTTGGCGGTTACCAGTTCGCGGGCTTCATCGAGGCGGTTGAGGCTGACGAGCATCTCGGCGGCGGCGACGAGGTACTGCGGGTTGCTGCCGTCAAGCTCCATGGCTTTGCGGTAGCGGGCCAGAGCGGGCTCGGGCTGGCTGAATCGCTCGTGGATGATGCCCAGGAAGTACTGCGCGTCGACGTTCTGCGGGTCGAGCTTCTCGGCTTCCTGAAGGCTGGCCATGGCTCCTTCGAGCTGGCCGCGTTCCAGCAGCACCCGGCCCTTGAGGACATGGGCGGGTGCGAACTTGGGGAGAGCGGCCAGGGCGGCATCGGTCGAACGTTCGGCCTTCTCCAGGTCGCCGGCGGCGAACTGCTGCTCGGCCATCTGGAGTTGCATGCCGGACTTGAGACCGGCCATTCGCTGCTGGGCGAGGTTGGAGCCCTCGGCGGTGTGCTGACCGCGGAGGGAGCAGCCGGCCACCCCCCCGGCGAGGACGACCATCGCAGAGGCGGTGATCAGGACGGAGAGCGGACGAGATCCGGTGGTCATGGCAAGCTCCGGGAGAGAATCAACGGGCGGGTCGGCCGACGGGGTGCGGAAAAGCACAAGGGCCTGGCCCGTGCGGGCAAGGCCCTTGTGTCATCGGTTCAAACCGGAGAAGTTGGGGGGCGGGGTGACGCGGCCGGGGTGTTCACCCACGGCGGAACGCGGCCGCCCCCCGCGGCGGGTCACTCGGGCTTGGCCCCGGCAACCGGGGTACCGGGGTTCACCGGCGTTCCGGCGACGAAGCCGGCGGCCTGGGCCGGGGTGTCGGCAGCGGCCTGCTCGGGCGAACCATCGGTCGCGAAGGACCAGACGGGCTCGGGCTCGGCCTCAGCAGAGGGGACAACCGCGGCGGCAGCGGGCGGAGCGCCGTCCGGGGCGGGGGTCGGGGCGGGCACGGGTGAAGCCGACGCGCCCGACTTGCCGCCGACCTTCTCGCGAGGCAGGTCGACCGAGCCCCAGGGGGTCAGGTGGGGCTGGCTGCCGGAAACACCCTGAGGCAGGGCGTTCAGGCGGCTGCTGACCTCCTTGTCGACAATGTCGTGGAAGAGGCTGCGAGACGGCCAGACTTCACGTTCGCCAGTGAGGCGCTCGCGGAGCCGCAGGGCCTCGGGCTGGTTGGGATTCAACTGCAGCGACCGCTGGAGCTTCCAGAGGGCGGTCTGAGTGTCGCCACCGCGGGCGGCGTGCTCAGCCTCGACGTTCAGCTGCGCGGTCATGCGGTCGCGGGTCCAGGGGAGGAGACCCTGGCGGCTGCCGGAGCGGACGCGGTCGATGGTCTCGTCGCCGGCCTTGCCCTGATCGGCGAGGGCGGCATCGGTCACGATGTTGGGGGTGAGCAGGAAGATGATCTCGGTGCGGTCAATGGCGTTGCTCTGGCCGCGGAAGGGCAGACCGATGATCGGGATGTCGCCGATGAAGGGGACCTGATTGCGGCTGCTGGCGACATCCTCGCGGAACAGGCCGCCGAGGACGACGGTCATGCCGTCGGGCACGATGACGTTGGTGACGAGTTCCTGCGTGACCTCGTTGGGGATGATGATCTGAGCGCCGTTGGCGCCGGGGATGCGGGTGGGGTTGGCCTGGCTGAACTGGGGCTTGAGCTCCATTCGCACCTCGGTGCGGGCGGCGTTGACGAAGGGCCGGAAGTAGAGCTGCACGCCGGTATCGAGGAACTGCACCGTTTGGGTGGTGCTGGTCTCGGTGGCGGTGGTGCTGAGGTAACCGACGCGTTCGCCGACGAGGACACGGCTGGGCTGGCGGTTGAGGGCGAGGATCTTGGGGTTGGCCAGCACGCTGGTATCGGACACCTGATCGAGCATGCGGACGAAGAGTGCGACGTTGTCCTGAACGATGCCGATCTTGAAGCCGCCGGGCTCGTCGGTGCCGCCGACGGGGCTGGAAATGTTCACGCCGTTGCCGACCGGCTGCTTCTGGTCACGGAGGGCGTTGACGATGCCGAAGGGTCCGCCGAGGGCCTGGGTGGCGAAGTCCTGAAAGCGGAGGTCCCCGATGATGGAGAAGTCGACGCCGAGGGCGGTGTCATCGGTGACTCGGGTGGAGAGAACGGTGGCCTCGACGAGCACCTGAGCGGGCTTGGTGTCCAGCTCGATGAGGAGCTTCTCGATGGCAGCGATGTTCTCCTCGTAGTCGATGACGACCATCGTGGATCCGAGGGCGAAATCGTCCTTGCCGGCCGGGGACGAATCACTGATGGAGAAGCTCTCGGTCTTGGCGTTGGTCTTGATCTCGCCGCCCTGGCTGAGCATGGGACGGACGAACTCCTGAGCGTCGGGAGCGGTGAGGTAGTTCAGGCGGATGACCTTGGCGACGCGGGGCTTCATGGCCCGCTCGCGCTCGATGAACTCCTGAACGGTCATGACGTAGATGAAATTACCCTCGCGGATGTAGGCGAAGCCGTTGACCTTGAGGATGGCATCGAGCGCTTCGAAGAACGTGACGCCGAAGAGATCCGCGCTGATACGTCCGCCAACGCTCTTGCTGGCCAGGATGTTCTTGCGGCTCTGAACGGCAAGCAGTTCGAGCACCGTGGTGATGTTCTCATCCTTGACGGAGAGATCAACGGTCATCTGGTCGGAGACCTTGACGGTGCCCTTTTCGCCCAGCTTGGCGCCCTGGCGCTGGCCGCCATCGCCGGCGGGCTGGGGCGGGGGAACAGACATCTTGGGCTGAGCGGCCGGCGCGTCCATGGCGGGCTGGGCGACCGCAGCAGCATTCAGGGCGGCGAAGGCGACAACGGGAAGCGCCCGCCCGGCCACGAAGGCGAGCACACGCACGCGGCCCCGATTGCTGACACTCGACTGGGTGTTGTTCTTCATGGTCGTTCGCTCCGGCGGCAGTTCTTGAAATGGCTGTGAGAAGTCGTGCCCGCGATCGACAGCAGCCCTGCCCGATCGCCATCGCACGTTGGTGTGGTGTCGGCCGTTTACCAATGTGACTTTGGGGAGTTTGGAGAATCCGCTGAAGGTCACCCGATGGAGAAATCCTCACCAGCGGAGCGTGCCATGCGGCGCTGGGTGAGCGCAGAACATGCCGAGCCCTGACGCTGATGCGATGCACCGGCGCCCGGTGGGGGCGAGCGTGGTGATTCGAGGCCGGAAGGATTGGCGGTTGTGGCCCATTTGAATCGGGCACTACTCGGGAATGGATCGATGATCCACGGTGAGAGTGACGGCGTCCAGACACGCCCATCGGGGCTCTGCCGGTCTGCTCGCAGGGTGGCCACAGACTGGGCTCAGGAGTGAGCGTCCTGATGACATTACGGGGCTGTCGATCCGCTCATTTCCTTGATTCAGCGGGGGCATCTGCATCGGCCCGGTCGGCCGGGGGCAAGGAGGGGGCGGGCGTGTCCTCGCCAGGCGCGGACATCGGAGCGGCCTGGGGCAAATGAACCAGAGCGGGTGAGGGATCAGCAACGGCCCGGCGCGGGTGGCCGGTGACCAGCAGCAGGCGGGCGGAGATGAGCAGGGCCATGACGGCGACCGCGGCCCCGAACCAGGTGAACGCGCGTTTGCTGGGGTGCTTCATGGCGGCAGCGCTTTCTGCTCTGTGCGTGCTCTGGGTGCTCGGGGGCTGACGGGCTCAGCGCGAGGGCGTGAGGAAGACGGACAGGGATCGGCGCTCGGCCGGGGCCGGCCCGGCGGAGCGAATCAGGAGCCGCCGCCGGGGATCGGCTCGGTGGTTTCGCCACCGGGGATCGGCTCGGGGTCGGGCAGCGGGACGACGGTGACGGGCGAGCGTTCAACACGGCGAACGTTCACCCGGCCGGTGAAGGGCTCGACGATGACGTCGAAGCTCTGACCGGAGCCGTCGATTCGGATGACGCCGCCGGTGCCGGGCTGATCGCTGCCGGGGGCGGCGACAGGCGTCCCCAGGTCGTCGTAGATGATCCTGGTCTGGTTGTTGAAGTTGGCCGAAGCGAGAATGGCGTTGCCGTATCGGGGATCGCGTAGCGAGACGATGTAGCGACCGCCGGGACCGTCAGGGGAAAAGAGGGTTCCGGCATCGGGATCGATGTTGCCGTTGACCACGCTGACCAGTCGGTAATTCTGGCCGGGGACATCGAACAGAACAGCGCGACGCTCCTGGAAAGCGATGGCATCGGACTGAGCGAAGGTGAGATCGGAGACGACGGTGCGAACCGCGGCCTGAACACGGAGCGCGCCGACGGACCCCATAGCGGGTATGACCATCGCCCCGGCGATGCCGAGGAGAGCGACAACCACCAGCAGTTCGATCAGCGTGAAAGCCCGCGAGGACGTGCCGCCAATGTCTGCAGGTTCGGTCACAAGCCGGTTCATCGATGATTCCTCCACGCCGCGCTGGGCGGAGCGCCGGCCAGAGCGGAGCGCCGGCCGTTCACTGGCCCGGGCGGGCCTCGTCGGACTGGACCGATGGGTTGCTGACGATCACCGGGGGCATCTCCAGCACCTTGACGTTCAGCGGGCGTTCCAGCCGAGCCTCGAGGCGGCTGAGGCGCTGGCTGATCTCGGTAAGCGCCTCGTTGGTGCGACGGGTGAGATCGCCGCTGTTTGGGAAAGGTGTCGGCGGCTCGCCGCCGCTGCGGGTCTGGGCGTAAACGGGCTGAACTTCGGGTCCGGCGCTGATAAGTCCGGCAACACCGATGACGGCGTTGGCCAGAAGCAGGACGCACATGACTTTCATGCCAGCGCTCAATCGCTCGCCAGCCTGATTGATCGTCGAACGATTCATGCCGGACTCCTTGACATACTCACCCCCCACCAGCGGGATACTGATGTTGATCGGACCGATCAGACCGAAGGTTGAGCAGCCGGTCCGACAACCGACAAAGCGAAGGTGTTCGCTCAGCGGGGCAATGGCCGGTCATCCGAGTCGAAGCCGGCAGCCCAGACCCGACCGGTGTCCGGATCGAAGATCCACCCATAGGCACCGGTGAACACGACGTCGGCGGCGGATCCGTGGACGACTCGGCGGGCGTTTTCGCCGCCAACCCAGGCGTTGGCGGGAGCGGCCTGAAGAAACTCGCTGTTACGACCGGTGATGGCGCCCCAGTCGCCATTGCTGCCATCGATCACGAGCGGCAGCGCTCCGGCGTTGCGGGCCATATACATCTCGACGTGGCGGCGGATCTTCTGTAATTCACTGAAGGTGGTGCCCTGGGAGGACTCGGCCGCCGCGCCGCTCACAGAGGGGACGATGACGGCCGCGAGGATGCCGAGGATCACGATAACGATCAGTATCTCAACGAGGGTGAAGGCGGAACAGTGCGCCTTGTGCATTGCGAACTCCGGAACTCCCCTGCCAAACCCATCGCCGCTTCTGCCGGCTATCCATGAACAAAAGCGGGCCGAATCCCGCGAAGGATCCGGCCCGGTCTACCTGAAGGCGGGGCGCGAAGGCCCTCACCGTGGCGTCAACAAGATATTGCGAAGGGTTACGGCGTGATCCAGACGCGGTTGGCCTCATCGAAGCCGTTCGCCCAGATTTCGCCGGTGGCGTCGTTGTAGACCCAGCCGACGTCGCCCGCAGCGACGGCTTCGGTCGGGGCAGCGGTGCCGGCCACAATCGTGGCGGTGCCGGTGCGGGGGTTGACCGGGGCGGCACGCATGAAGTTCGGGCCGATCATCGGATCCCAGCCGAACGGAGCCGTAGTGGCACCTTCGGTCAGGCCCGGGAATGCACCGTTGTTGCGAACCCGGAACAACTCGATCTGGCTACGGATCGTCTGCAGCTGCGTCACGACGTTGCCCGTCTGGGCGTCTTCGCTGGCGCGGGTGAACTGCGGGACGACGATCGCCGCGAGGATCCCGAGGATCACCACAACGATGAGGATTTCGACCAACGTGAATGCCTTGCTGCGACGGAGATTACCCATGAACCTGACTCCTTACACTTAGCGGTTTCCCTCGGCACCCTAGCCGAGCGGCTGACAAATCCTGCCCGGTGCCTCGCGGTTGACTCCGCCGCGGGCCGTCGAAGGGTCATCGGCCCAAGCGGCGGTCAAGTTGAGAATCGCAGAACCTGCGCGGGGGCTTTGCCCCAGCAATGATGGTTCAGGGTCTTCCGCAGGGGTCGGCCGTGGCGGAGATGCGGGACAGCCATCGAGGAGCGGCGAGATTTTCGGACGTGGCTCAGCAAGGCCGATCTTCGGCAACTGACGCGGCGAAGCTGCAGGGCGAACCAGCGGGCCGTTGGGGCCAAACAGGGGAATCACCGCACGGGCGGGCGGTGCGTGGGCGAAGCACAACCGGGCCGGAAGGTCGCTTACGACGCTCCGGCCCGGTTGCGGGTGTACACCAGATTGGTCAGGGCCGAGGGGGTTTGGACACCCCTTTGGCGTTACTTCTTCTCGCCGACGACCAGCGGAATGATGCGATCGGTCTGGAGGTTGAGGGCACCGATGAGGGCGGCAACAGCGGTGGCGTCGGCATCGCCAGCGGGGACATAGGCGAGGAGCTGCTTGACGGTCCGCTCGGGAAGGAGGTTGCCGAACCGCTTGGCGGAATCGGTGGCCTTGGCAAGCAGACCGATCATGTCGTCACCCTTGGCGTTCATAGCGGCGGCGATGAGGGCCTCCTGAACACGGGGCTCGCCGATGCGGGCGAGGACGTCAGCGACAGCCATGCGGGTGCCGCCAGTGTCGGAGGCGAGCGAGCCCAGCAGTGCGGAGGATGCATCGGCGACGCTGAACACCGGGTTGCCGGCGACGGCCAGGTCACGCAGGGCGGCGACGGCGCGGGCCTTGTAGGCAGCGGCGTCGTCGGCGGAGACGACACCCCCGGCGGCCTGATCAACAAGCTGCTTGACAGCCTGAGCGTACTGCTCGGCGGTCAGGCCGTCACCGACCAGGCGGCTGAGGGGGTCGCGACCGACGGTGCCGCCGAGTTCCATGCGGCCCTGGGCCGAGGCCCGGGCGAGCACGGGGGTGGCGGCGAGTTTGCTCTGCCCGCGGACTTCGCTGACGGCGGTGGCGGTGGCGGCGGCGGGGAGGCTGGTGACGATCAGGTCGACTCCGGCGGCGGAGGCGACAGCCTCAGCGACGGCGGCATCGGCGAGCGACGAGCCGGAGGCGAGAACGGTGTAGCCCTGCTCACGCAAGCCGGCGGAAAGGGACTCACGACGCTCGGCGGCGTCGGCGAGAACCACGGCGAACTTGGCACCGGCGTCACGGATGACGCTGCCGAGCAGCGGTACGACCCGCTCGGCGCCGTCGAAGCTCTGCTGGGGCTGGCCGGCGGCCAGGGCGAGGGCGGCCTCGTACTGAACGCGGCGGTTGGGGTAGCGAAGGGCCTCAAGAAGGGGGCGACGGCCGCCCTCGCCGGCGGCGGCCATGGCGGCGGTGCCGGCGGTCTTCTCGATGGAAGCGATCACGCGGCGGACGAGGGCGGTGTCCTGACGGTCCAGGGCACGCTCAAGCACGCGCTGCATAGCGGCCGGGCCGGCGGCGACGGCGTAGTACATGGCATCACGCCGGGGCGGCTGGTACAAGGGGTTGTCGTACCCCTCGGGCGAGTTGATCTCACGGGAGAAGTTGCTGCCCAGCCAGATGGCCAGAGCCTGGGCGTTGGCGGCATCGGCCTTGAGTGCGGTCTCGGCGAGGCGCATGGCCATCATGTCGTGGAAGACGGGCGTGCGGACGGGGGTGGCGGAAAGGCCGCTGGCGGGGTCGAAGGTCCAGGCGAGCTGCATGTCCTCACGCGGGAAGACGGTGAGGGACTCCTCACGCAGGCTGTAGCGGTCGGCGAGGCTGGCGAACTGGGCGGAGACAGGGGCGGCCTGATCGAACGAGCCGGCGATCTTGGTGATGGCGGCTCGGGCGGCGGACTTGACGGCGGGGACGTTGCTGGTCGCGAAAGCCTGGTAGAGGTAGGGCAGCGAGTTGGGGTATGAGATCTCGCCGAGAATGCCGGCGACGACCTCCTGCATGGTGGGGTCCAGCCCGCCCAGCGTGGAGGCCAGGGGCATGACCGTGGAGCGACCCATGTCGACCAGCAGCTGGCGGACTTCGGCGTTGAGGGCGATCTCGCTCCGCTTCTTCAGGGCCTCAAGCAGCTGGGGCACGGCGTACTCGCTGGCAAAGGCGAGACGCTCCCGGGCCAGCAGCCGCTGGCGCTGGGTGCCGGTGAGCATGGAGATGTTGCGGGAGATCTCACCGGCGTCGCGGGCCCGCTCGAGCTTGCCCTGCTCGTAAGCGCGGAGCAGGCGGCTGGCGGTGGCCTCGGTTTCGCCGATGCGCTGAGCGCGGGCGGCGGCCTCTTCGAAGCGGCTGAGTTCCCCGGAGCCTTCAAGGAGCTTGACGAAAGCGTCGAGCTTCATGCCCTTTTCGGTCTCGGCGTTGCCCCAAGGCTTGGCCAAGCGGTCCAGCAGGCCCTTGCCGAAGTCGTTGGCGAGCTGGGCGCGGTCGATCCGGACATAGTGGATGAAGTCACGGAGCAGTTCGTCGTCGGTGGGGGCGGCGGTCTGGGCGGCCGCGGCGGAGACCATCGACCCGGCGAGCGCCAGCGTCACCGCGAGCTTCGAGAAGCCGTTGAGACGACGGCCGAAGGCGGTGCGGGAGATCGGCGAAGTGCGGGAGGCAACCTGGTCGGGCACGAGGAACTCCTTCTCTATCTATATCTGTATCTGACTGTGGTCCGATGCGTCGAAGCGTTCCGAAACTTTCCCCACCCCTGCTGATCCGATCACCCCTGGAAGCCCCCCTCTGCGGCCCCTTGCCTGCCCGCCCGGCCACCCCTCACCCCGCTGACCTCTGCCCCCCCTGCACTTGTCAAGAAGGACGGGTCCACCCACTCAGACGCCGGACGGTCGGCGTGCGGGTGCAGAAGGTAGGCCAGTCCCCCGTACCAATCCCGCCCAGGACTGCCTGGCTGCAGGCCCTCCGAGGCGGGCGACTCCCGGACGGGTTCCAACCACGGGGGCCCACCCCGGTCCGACCGCCGGGCACGGGCGGTTCCATGCGGCCTGAATTCGGTGGCCAGCCCCCCCCTCCCCCCCCCCGCCTCTCCCCACTGGCTGCACCCGCCGATCCGCCGCCTTCAAGGCGCCTGTGGGGCCGCACACCGCAACGCTGACGTGAAGCGACAGCGGACGGGCTTGGCCGTTGTTCTGCGGGCGAGGCGAAAACTGCCGGCCCTGCGGCCCGGGTTGATGGCGTGGGTGAGAAGCGAGTCGGCACGGGGGGCGGGGAGGTCGGGTTGTGCGGGTTGCGCGTTTTGCGCAGCCTTTTCCCTTTATCTGGCAAATGTGGCCTGCTCCGCGCGTGCTCACCTTCAGACGCAGGCAGGTTTGTCCGATTGTCCCAGCGGGTACGGCTCTGAGGTCCGACTTGCATCGCAAGGCGGGCCGCCGGGGCCAGGACAGCAAGGACGCTCACCAATCCCAAGGACTCACGATTATGCCGATCGAAAAGGAAGTGCTGACAACCGGCGAGGTCGCCAAGATCTGTCAGGTGGCGCCGCGGACGGTCTCCAAGTGGTTCGACTCCGGAGCCCTGAAGGGGTACCGGATCCCGGGGTCCAAGGATCGCCGCATCCCGGTGTCGAACCTGATCAAGTTCATGAAGGAGAACAACATCCCGCTGGACGGGTTCCGCTCGAATAAAACGCGGGTGCTGGTGGTGGATGACGAGGCAGACGTCCGCGACATTCTCGCCCGCACGCTGACCGAGCAGGGCCGCTTTGAGGTCAAGTCGGCCTCGACGGTGTTCCAGGCGGGCATCGAGGCGGAACGCTTCCGTCCGCATGTCATCCTGCTGGATCTGCACCTGTCGGACGAAGAGAGCACGGCGATGCCGTCGATCATCCGAACCGAGGATGACCTGCAACTCACCCGACTGATCGCCATGAGCGGGAAGCTCAACGACCAGCAGGGAGCCTCGCTGCGGTCACAGGGCTTTGACAGTTTCCTCCGCAAGCCGATGCCGGTTCGGGCGGTGATCGAGGCCATCGATGCCGCGACAGCGCTGGTGCACTGACAGCCGGCGCTTGCCCATTTCCATCTCCGCACTCTCCTCTTCCGCCAACCACTCCACGGGGCGGACGACGCGGGCGAGGCTTGGCGGTGTCGGGCGGTGAGCCGGGCGGGCGCAAGGAACACCACAAGGGTCACTCCACCAGGGCCGCCGAGCATGAATCTCGGCGGCCCTGTCTGCGTTGACGGAGGGCGAAGGACTATGCCGGGGATGAGCGGGGGCTGGGCGCAGCCGGCGAGGGCGGGAGACGATGGCCTTACCCGGGCGTGGGGACCGTGTCGTCGACACACCCACACTCTCGCTTGCTGCCGGGGGGGGCCCCTGGAGCAGAGGCCATGTGGAACACGACAGTTCGACGTGTGGTTGTCGCCGTGGCGGCGGGATGGGCGGCGAGCGGCGCGTCGGCTCAGCCGGGCTTCCGGTTCCTGCCGATCGATCCGTACATCACCACCCACGCGACGGCGATCTCACCGGATGCCCGGTTCGCGGTGGGCACGGGGATAGGCAACCTGGGGGTGGGCAACGGCCAGTGGATCTACGAGTTGCGACTGAACAACACCGGTCCGCTGGGGTTTCTGCCTCGCGCGTTCGTGCAGGTGGGCACGACCTACCACACCAACCCGCAGGCGGTGGGCAACGACGGGACGGCGTTCGGCAACGCGCTGGTGGGGCTGCCCAATGGCGGGTTCCCCCCGGTGTGCGGGTGGTTCAACTCGCCGACGTGGGGGTTCTTCCAGCGGTTGCCGGCAGCGCCGGCGGACACATTCGCATTCGCGGGTGTATCGCCGGACGGCTCAGTGATCGTGGGCAACTCCAGCGGTCCCGGGGCACCGTCGCAGGGCGGGCGGTTCACGATCGGACCTAGCACGCTGAGCTTCCAGCCGCTGGGACTGACACGAGCGGTGACGGCGGGGACCACGCTGAGCGGTGAGCAGTACGTGATCGGGATCGATGGGCAGAACAACGTCGTGCGGGTGTCGCTGGCGGGAAATCCCACGACGGTGATTGCGCCGGCACCATTCAACGTGCACGCGGTTTCGGCAGACGGATCGACCATCGCCGGGACCGATGCGACCGGCCAACCGATGCGCTGGCGCAACGGGACCGTGCAGCCGCTGGACGCAGGCGGGCTGCTGAACCTGAGGATCACGGGCATCTCCGTCGACGGCGGAACGATCATCGGCTGGGGGGATCGTGTTGCAGGCTTTGGCTTCTGGAACGGGCGTGTGTGGCAACCCGGACAGCCCGGACGGGACCTGTGGGAGATCTTTCCGGAGCCTTTTCCGGGGGCACGGACCGGCGGATTCACTCGGCTGACGGGACTGTCTGCGGATGGGACGACGCTGGTGGGCAGCGTGGGCGACTTGAACGTCAACAGCCCGAACCACCAGCCCCGAGCGTTCACGGCGGTGCTGCCTCTGTGGCAGGGCGACTCTTGCACCAATCCAATGCCGGTGAGTTATGGCACGACGATCTCGTCAACCCGCAATGCCCTGCGGAACTCGAACCTGAATTCCAACTGCTCGATCGCCGAGGGCGCCGCGCCCGACGTGATTTTCTCGTTCGTGCCCCTGGCCAACGAGAGCGTGGTGATCGACACATGCGGGTCAGACTTTGATACGACGCTGCAGGTGACGACCGCTCCCGGCGGGTGCGGGGGCACGTTCGTGGCGTGCAATGACGACGCCTCGCCGGCGTGCGGGAGCTTCAACGCGTCGCGGGTCAGCGTCAACGTGTTCGCCGGGCAGACGTACTGGATCCGCGTCAGCGGTTACCAGGGCTCGCGGGGCACGGTGCGACTGAACATCACAGCGCCCAACCGGCCGGTGAACGACACCTGCTCGACGCCGCTGGAGATCGAACCGGGCTTTTCTCGGGAGATCCTTGCGACCAACGCACTGACCGATTCGTTCCCGCCCCGTTGTCAGGGGGGCTTCACGCTGTTTCAGGACGTGTGGTACACGACCACGGCTCCGGACTTCGGGACAATCACCGTCTCGAACTGTGGGGGCGGCGGGAACCAGGGGATCAACATCTATCCGATCGACGCGTGCCAGACCGGCGCTGCGCCGATTGCCTGCGCCACCGCCGGCTGTCCCTCGGGCGGCGGCGCCAGCGCGTGGGTGAACTGCACGCCCGGCCAGCGGTTCCTCATACGCGTCGGCGGGCTGTTCGGGGCCAGCCCGAGCGGGCTGATCACGGTGCGGTACTCCTGCGACGCGCCCAATCTGGACAGCTACTTCTTCGCGGTCAATCAGGACAACCCGGTCGGCCATTGGCGCTTCAACGACTCGGGGTCGGCCACGGCCGCGTCCGCACGGGTGACCAGCACCGCGAACAACTGGTGCGGGGACTATCCCGGCATGTACTGGAACAACCCCGGACGCAGCGCCGCCGGGCTTTGGGGCAAGAGCCTCGAACTCAGCGGCCAGCCCAACCAGGGCGTCGCCCGCATCTGGGCCCCCGCCCCAGCGGACAACGTCTGCGGCATCTTCGGGGCATACACCCTGGAGGCGTGGATCCGCACCACCTCGACCGCCCCGGGGGTGATCATCACCCAGCGGGGCGCCGACCAGGACCAGTCGCTCACGCTGCTCTACTCCTACAACCCCGTCGGCCCGCAGCCCGTCGGCCACGTGGCCTTCGTACTCGACGGCCCCGGCGTGTTCACCGGCGCGATCTCCACCGCCACGCTCAACGACGGCCGGTGGCACCACGTTGTCGGCGTGCGCGAGTTCCTGCTGTTCAGCGGCGGCTGGCGTTACAGCATCTATGTGGACGGCGTGCTGCAGGGCGTCAACAACCTGGTCGGCGTGGGCTCACGGGCGCCGACGGCCGTGAACGGCGACAACTGGTGGCAGATCGGCTATCACGGACCGTGGGGCATCGGCTTCACCGGCCAGATTGACGAAGTGGCCACCTACTGCGCGGCGTTGCCGCCGGACCGCATCGGGGCGCACTACAGCATCGGCTACCGGCAGTGCAATCCGGCGGACGTGGCGGGCATCGGCGGCACACCGCAGCCCGATGGCTTCCTGACCGGTGACGACTTCAACGCGTTCATCTCCGCCTTCGCAGCGGGGGACACGACCATCGCCGACATCACCGGCATCGGCGGCCCGCCCAATCCTCGCGACGGGCTGATCACCGGGGACGATTTCAACCTGTTCATCGCGTCGTTCGCCGCGGGCTGCCCGTGAAAGTCTTGCCCCGTCACGGGGCGCGGCCGGTCATCATGGGCCGGTGATCACCAGATTCAAGTCGTCAAAGTGCACCGCGCCGGCGGCGGTGGCGGGCTGGCGGAAGGAGAGTTGGATGCGGGCGGAGACAGCGCCGGCCGGTGCGGTGGCGGAGAGGGTGACCGGCAGGTGGACGTCGCACGCGGAGGAGGCGGTGAGGGCGGTGACGGTGACCGGGGAGCCGATGGCGCCGCCGGCGAGGTTGAGGAACTGCAGTTCCACCTGAGCAGTGTTGGCCCCGGCGAGGCGATCGCTGCAGGGGTGGCGGGCGAAGACGCTCAGGGCGAGGTTCTGGCCGGGGCGGACGGGGACGGCTTGCCGGGCGCCGGAAAGGTTGGACCCGCCGGTGAACTGGCCGAAGAGCTTGAGCGAATTGCCGCCGGTGCGGGGGCACTGGCCGTTTCGGGAGACGTTGCCGATGGTGTTGCCGAAGAGCGTCCAGCCGGTGATGGGGCCGGTGGAGCCCAGGGCGGGCACGCCGGCCTCGAAGGAGGGGTTGACCACGAGGGTGAGGGGGCGCTGGAAGGCCATGCCCGCGACCTCGGTCTCGCGGTGGGCCAGTTCGACAGCGCGCTGGTCATCGGTGTTGGTCTGGCCGTCGGAGTTGGTGTCGCGCGGGGCGGCGGAAACGCGGAAGAGGTCGTCGACGGTGAAGCGGCCGTCGCCGTCCTGATCGGCATCCGCAAAGCCGGGGAGGCGGGTGACCATGGCCCAGTCAACCAGGTACTGAAAGGTGCGGTTCTGGGCGATGCTGCCGGCGGGCTGCAAGTCGGCGGAGAAGGCCTGCTGCCACTCGCTGCCGGGGGCCCAGAAGTTCATCCGCAGGTTCATGGCGTCATTGGGCACGCGGTCGGTGCGGTCCATGACCACGCGGCCGTTGAACAGCCAGCGGACGCGGTTGGGGTACCACTCGATGCGGTAGGTGTTCCACTGGCCGAGCTGGGCGGTCTGGGATGCGGCGACCTGCACCGGCGAGCCGGCTCCGAGGAACTCGTTGACGTAGACGTTGGTCCACAGCTCCGTGGTGGGCAGGGGCGCGGGGTTGGGCCCCTCGGCGAGGTTGAGGCTGGTGAGAATCTCCCAGTCGATCTCATCCTGCTCAAGCACACCGTTGCCGACATCGCGGATGGTGTAGGTGAAGACGCTGGCGACCAGTCCCCGGGGCTGCGGCACCGGGGCCATGGGCGGCTGCACGCGGGCCTCGAAGGCGATGCCGGCGCCGACGGGGTAGAAGGTTCGGGTGGCGATCTCGCTGCCGAGGAAGCTGCTGCCGGGTGCGCCGGGGTTGAAGGTGTCAAGCCGGAGCACGGCGGCGCCGTTGGTCACGGCGATGGGCGAGGTGGCCGGACGCAGGAATGTGCGACCAAGGGGCGGATGGCCGGCGGCAGGACCGCCCCAGAGCGTGCGGTTGACATCCGGGCCGGCGGTGGAGAAGTCGTCGCGGAAGAGGAGTGTTTGCGCATCAGCCTGCCCGGCCAGCGCCAGCAGGGCCGTTGCAGAAAGGACAAGCGGGCTGGAAGGGAACTTCAACACGCAAACGCACATTTCCCTGAGTGTACCGCCGGAGACCTGACCGACCAGCAAACCGGCGGAGGATGTGAAAAGGCTTGCGTAACTGTTTCAGGGCCAGTACACTCTCCCGTACATCGGCCGCTTGCCCCATTCGGGATGCGTGGGCCGGTGCAGCGATCGCCCCCCAGCCCCTCCCCACCCCCACCCCCCTCTCGCTCCCCCTCTCCCACCCTCGCCCCCACCCCCCCACCCCGCCCTTCCTTGGCCGTTGGCCCTTTCTGGCTCATTCCACCCGAGGTTCCCCATGTTCACACCTGCCCGCCGATCGGCCCTGCTGGGCCTGCCCCTGCTGATCATCAGCCTGATGCTGTGCGTGCCCGGCCCGGCCCGGGCACAGGCGGGCAAGGCTGACGCGGGCACCGCAACGCCCAAGCAACCCGGCCCCGGGCCGTACAGCGTGAAGACCGACGAGCGGGGCGTGTGGTGGTTCCATGATGGTGCGGGGAACCGGTTTTTGTCCATGGGCGTGAACAACGTCACGCCGGCAGCGTGGAACCCGGGGCCGGGGACGACGTACTACAACGCGGCCGTGCGGCAGTTCAAGGGCGACATGGCGGCGTGGGCCACCGCTACACGCACGCTGCTGCAGGACCATGGCTTCAACACGCTGGGCTGCTGGTCGGCCCCGGGAATCCCCGACGGGCGGGGGCTGGTGCGGACGGTGGTGCTGTATCTGGTGGGGCATGAGATGACGCGGTGCCTGCAGCCGCTGCGGCCGGGCATGGAAGAGATGATGCGGACCAGCCTCCGCGAGATGATGGCGCAGTATCCGGATCGCGGCCACATTCTCGGGGTGTACTTTGACAACGAGATGCCGTGGTTCGGCCGCAACGGCTGGGACCGCAACCCGGGCGACACGCTGCTGGAGACGGCGCTTGACCTGCCAGACAGCGATCCGGCCCGCGGGGCGACGCTCAAGTGGCTGCAAGACCGCCACGGCACGCCGGCCAAGGCGGCGGCGGCGTGGCAGGTCGAGTTGAACACGTGGGAGAGCCTGCGAGGCGTCACCCTGCGCGGGCGGATGGCGGCGGGTCTGGTGGCCGATCGCACCGACTTCACGGCGATGCTGGCGGATCGGTTCTACGCGGCGGCTTCGAAAGTGGTCTCGGCGGAACTGCCGGGGATGCTCAAACTGGGCAGCCGCTTTGCGGGCGACGCGCCGGACGCGGTGATTCGGGCGGCGGGGGCGGCCAGCGATGTCATGTCGCTGAACAGCTATCCGATGGCGTACCGGTCCAACCCGGACCAACTGGCGCGGTTCTGGCTGCTGGGGGGCAAGCCGATCATGATCACCGAATACAGCTTCCGGGCCCGCGAGAACACGTCGGGCAACCCGAACACCCGCGGCGCCGGCATGGTGGTGGACACCCAGGCGCAGCGTGCCGAGGGGTACACCGGCTTCGTCGGCGACACGATGACCTGGCCGATGGTCATCGGCATGCACTGGTTCGAGTTCGCCGATCAGTCCCCCCAGGGGCGATTTGACGGCGAGGACTCCAACTATGGGATTGTGGACGTGGAGAATCGACCGTACACCACCCTGCTGACGGCTATGAAGGCGACCAACACGGCGGTGTTCGCGGCCCACGGCTCCACCTCGCGCACGACGCCGACGGAGATGCCCAAGCCCCGGGCGGTGCGGTACGACCCGGGACAGCACCCGGACCGCCCGTCGACGATGGACCTGCTGGCCGGGCCGATGTCGCGGGAGCTCGGCACGTGGAACGCCCCGGATGCGTCGGTCTCGGTGGCGCGGGAGGGGACGGCGTTGCGGATCACCTATGCGGCAGGCACGCAGTATGGCGTGGGCGTGGATGTGTACGGGCCACTGGCCTGGCAGCGGCGGGGCGTGCCGGCGCCGGCTGCAGATGTGGACGGGTACACGGCAGTTGTGCTGCAGGCGACGGCGCCCAAGGGCGTGCAGATGAACCTGACGGTACTGGAAGCGGCGGCGGCGGCCCCGGGCCAGGCCAAGTACGACGTGGGCGCCGGCGATGACGGCGAGGCGTACATCAGCCTGCCGCTGATCGGGACCGGCAAGCCTGAAAGCTACCGGGTACCGATCAGCGAACTGCTTGGCCAGGGTGCGTGGGGCAATCAAGGTGGGGCTCGCATCATTGAGATGACGGCCCTGCGCAACGTCGGGATTCAGATTCAGGGGCAGCCCGCCGAGGGCGTGGTGGTGGTGACCGGGCTCCGGCTGGAGCGGTAAGTCACCCGACTTCGTCCGACCTTCACCCGGCACACGCTGTCGGCCGGAACATTCCCAAAGCTCTTCCCCTGAAGCGGCCCCCTCGATTCGAGCTTCCCCAAGGCGTGGTCGAGATGCGAGACGGCCGGCGACACCCCGCTGGCCGGCATGGGCAAGGTGTGCCGGCCACGAGCGGCCGATGTGCGGCGATCCAGCGATCGCCGGCGAACGGCTTGCAGAGCTGCAACCGCTTACACCGCGGCCGCCGGACGGCCTGTTCCTGCCGCGTGAAATTCCTTTCAGATTTCCCGGGCGGCCCAGTTGACAGGCTGGGGAACTTCAGGTAATGTGTAGGGTCTGTGTAACAGTTACAGCGGTGTTTCATGGTGACTCACCGCGATATCGCTGAAGCCGCGGGTGCTTCTGCTGAGGTGGCTGGGTTGTCCGGTTCATGTCGAACTGCGGAGCCCCGCGTCGGAGTTTCCCATGGCGTCCGTCAGACAACTGGCCAAACGTGTGGGCGTGTCGGTGGCGACTGTTTCGCGTGCATTGAACAACGACGTCGGCGTGAACCCCGCGACGCGGGAGAAGATCCTTGCTGCTGCCAACCGTGCCGGCTACACGCCGTCGGTGGGCAAGCGGATCACGACGGTGATCGGGCTGGTATACCCCGGGGAGCCGGTTCGCCCGGATTATGGCGCGTTCGACTCGCTGCTTCTCAACGGCATCCTGCGGGGTGTCGCCGAGCAGCGATTTGATGTGAAACTGATCAGCATCCAGCGGGACAAGCTGCCCAGCGAGGCGTACACGCAGTTCTTTATGCGCAAGGGCGTTCGCGGCGTGATTCTGCGTTCGTTTGATCAGCAGCGCAGGCTGGTGACCGAGATCGCCGAGGAGGGCTTTCCGGCCATCGTGGTGGCTGATCGTTTTGATGATCCATCGGTGAACTTCATCGCGTGCGATTCGCGGGACGATTCGCGGCGAGCGGTGGAGCACCTGATCCATCTGGGCCACCGTCGGATTGCCTGCGCGGTTCACAATGTGGCTGACACCGATCACCGGGACCGCCTGGCCGGCTACCGCGAAGCCATGCAACTGCATGGCATTGAGATTGACCCGTCGCTGCTGCTGGAAATCGTGGCTTCCCCTGAAGGCGGAGCCAACACGATCACGCAGTTGCTCAGCCAGCCCCGCCCCCCCACCGCTGTGTTCTTCACTGACCCGCTGGCGACGGTCGGCGGACTTCGGCGTTGCCATGAGCTGGGCGTCAAGGTGCCGACGGAACTGTCGGTCATCGGTTTCGATGACGGCGACACGCGGCAGCACACCTGGCCGGCCTACACGGCCGTCTGCCAGGACGCCCAGATGCTCGGGTATGAGGCCGCCTTGTGGCTGACCCGCACGCTGGCGTCGGCGGAGAAGTCCGCGATCCGTCTGGTGCGGTCGACCATTCTGGACCTGAATCGCTCAACAGCCATCCCGCCGCCGATTCCCATCCGCATCACGCCTGACGGCTCTCGTCTGTCCGCCGCCTCGATCGCCTGATCCTTTCCCCGCCGGTTCTCGCGCCGGGTGGTCCTCGTCTGCCCCTTCCGCTCATCCCAATGCACCTTGCGATGGAGATTCGAACATGAACACCCGCCGCGGATTCACGCTGATTGAACTGCTGGTGGTCATCGCGATCATCGCCCTGCTGATCGGCATCCTTCTGCCGGCACTGGGGCGGGCCCGCGACGCCGCACGCGACACGGTGTGCAAGAACGGCATGCGGCAGTTGACCATCGCGCTGATGACCTACGCCAACGACTACAAGGGAAAACTGCCGCCGATCCTGGACAACGCGCCGGACACGCAGACGGGACGGCTGAGCATGATCTGGTTCGACGAGGCCCGCATCGGCTCGTATCTGCCGCAGATGGATTCGTCGAACATCCTGCCGGGCAACACGCGGTCCAACACCGTGGGCGGCGGCATCATGGCGTGCCCGAACCACCCGTTCGCGGGCCGCTCGTACACAATGAACTACTGGGCGGCATCAGCGGGCACGTGGCGGATCGTCAGCGGCCGTCTGCTGTCGTTCAAGCCGGGCTCAACCGAGGTGGACCCGACTGAGGGCCAGCGGGGTTCGGCGTGGGATGTGAACGTCAATGAGGCGTCCTCCATGCTGCTGCTGGGCGAGGCGTGGGGGCTGTTCCCCTCGGAGAACCCGGCGGACCGCCGCTGGTTCACCATCGGCCAGATCGGCTTTGCCGGCACGCCGGGCGAGCGATTCGGCGGCGGTGCGGGCATCCCGGCTGATGCCTCTCCCGGCCCCTGGCGGGGCAACTCGCCGGAGCTGGCAGGCGTCCCTCAGAACGGTATCAAGAGCTACATCCCGTACTACCGTCATCCGCGCCGCAGCAACGACGTCGCGGCAGTCCGCGGTGCAGCGAACTTCGGCTTCGCCGACGGCAGCGTGAATTCGCGCACGGTCGACGAGCTGATCGACCAGCGGACCGGCCGGAGCACCCTGAAGGTGCTGTGGTCGCCCAAAGACCGGCAGATTCAACCCAACCCGTGACCCATCCCGCCCAGCGGCGGAGCGTGGAAGCGCCGCCGCATGAACAGGGAGCGTCCTCAACCCGCACATCGGTGCACTGACAGATTCCGGATCCGACACGCACACGAAGGAGACAGAGCATGAAGATCGTCGCAGCCACCGCGTCCATGGCCCTTATGCTGACCGCCGGCTCCGCGCTGGCACAGGAGAATGTCCTGTTCAACCCCGGGTGGGAGTCCACCTCGAACCCATCGCCTTTCCAAGGCTGGTCGGGCTTCGGCAACGTCTTCCGTGAAACCTCGGCCGCCATCTCGGGCGGCTTTGGCGCCAAACTGTTCGGCAACTTCGCCGCGGTTCAGAACTTCTCCGGCCTGACGCAGGACCTGCCCGCCGGCCCGAACCAGACCTGGACGATCACGGCCTCAGCCAAGCACCTGAGCACCGATGCGATGACCGGCGGCAACCGCCTGGTGATCAAGTTCGACTATGTCGACAGCAGCGGAACCGTGCTGGGCTCCTCCGAGGAGACCACTCTGCTGACCGCCCTGTCGCCGACTGACACAGTGCTGAGCGGCACCGCCACCGGCACCACCCCTGAAGGCACGGCCTTCGTGCGTGCGGCCATCGTGTTCATCCAGGAGAGCGACTTCGCCGGCGGCGCCGCAAACGTGGACGACGTGCAGGTGTCCAGTTCGCTGCCGGTCACGCCGCCTCTGATCAACGGCGGCTTTGAGACCCGCGGCCCCAGCCGCTGGAACCAGTTCAATTTCGCCGGTCGCTCGACCATTCTGCCCCGCACGGGCACGGCGGGGGCGGTCACCGGCGGCCTGTCCAACGGCGGCTTCAACCTCAGCGGCATCTTCCAGGATGTGCAGGCCTCGGCCGGCCAGACGTGGACGGGCAGCGCGTTTGTGCAGAACCTCGGCCTGCTGAACCCGCTGACCGGCGAGGACTGGGCGGTGCTGAACATCGAGTGGAAGGACAGCGCCAACAACACGATCTCGTTCGTGAGCGTTGACGCCGTCCGCGCGTCCACCCCGCTGAACGAGTGGATCCCGGTGACCGTCAGCGGCACCGCCCCTGAGGGAACTGTGAGCGCCCGTCTGGTGGCGCTGTACTTCCAGCCGGCCATCGGCGGCGCCCCGCAGCCTCCCGGCCAGGTGTTCTGGGATGACTTCTCGATGACCCTCACGCCCGCCGGCTGCTCGGTCGCGGACGTTACCGGCATCGGTGGCCCGCCCGCCGGCCCGGACGGCCTGCTGACCGGTGACGATTTCAACTCGTTCATCTCCGCGTTCGCCGCGGGCGACCTGCTGGCCGACATCACCGGCATCGGCGGCCCGCCCTCCAGCCCGGACGGCCTGATCACCGGCGACGACTTCAACGCCTTCATCTCCGCCTTCGCCGCCGGCTGCCCGTAAGCCTTCAAACCGCCCGACTCGCGGCCCCGCGGCACGGCGCCCGTGTGGACCACAACCGTGAGTTCGGCTGCCCGGACGTACGCCGACATGGCGGCGGACCCTGACCGGTCCGCCGTCGTTTTCCGCCCCCTGTTCCCCTCCGCCCACGTCGTCGGGCTGTCCTCCCGACGGCCGGCCTCCCGCCCATGGCCACCCAAACCCCGGATGCCCACGTCCCCTCGTCTGCCGCGGCAGGCTCCGGCCCGGCGGGCCATGCCTCGGATGGCGGTGTCCGAGCCCGCCTGACCCGGGCGGTGGACCTGCTGCCGTTCTCGTTCGGCGGGCTGCTGATCTGCGCTCTGGCGGTGGTGTCGGGCGTGATGGTGGCGGCCAACCCGGCGCCGCGGTCGTCGGGGCCGGAGCTGTGGACATTTGCCCGCCTGCACCACGAGATGTACGAGCCGATCATCCGTCAGTGGAACGCGGGCGAAGCTGATCCGTCACGCCATCTGACGCCTCTGCTGCTGAGCATGCCGGCGCTGGAACGGCGGATGCTTTCGGGGTTCCTCTCGGGCATGCCGACGGCGGAACTGCTGGAAGTTGAGCGGCGGGTCGCGGCACGGGCGTTCGTCGGTCCGGTGGACTCGGTGGGCTTTGTGGACCTGACCGAGCGGCTGCGCGCTGACGGCCTGCTGGACCGCATCAACGCTCCGTCGTTCAGCCCGTGGAGCAGCCGGGGCCGGATCTTCGGGATTCCGCATGACGTGCACCCGGTCATGCTCGGCTACCGGGCGGACATTGTGGAAGCGGCGGGCATCGACGTTTCGAAGATCCACACCTGGGAGGACTTCGCCAGGGAGATGGCCCCGCTGATGGTCGACAAGGACGGCGACGGCAAGTCCGATCGCTGGCTGATCAACTTCTGGCCAAGCCAGTCGGACCTGATTGAAGTGCTGCTGCTGCAGGCGGGCGGCGGGTACTTTGACGAGGCGGGCGTGCCGACGGTGAACAGCGAAGCAAACGCCCGCGTGCTGGCCACGCTGGTGACGTGGTGTGTCGGTGAGCCGTACCCCAAGGGCAAGAGGATCGCGGGGGACGCCCCGGACTTCTCGGCCTCGGGCAACGCCTTGAAGCTTGAGGGGTACGTGGTGTCGGCCCTGATGCCCGACTGGATGTGCAACATCTGGCGGAATGAGATTCCGCAATTGGCCGGGAAGGTGAAACTGATGCCCCTGCCGGCCTGGCCCAAGCCGCTGCCCAGCCAGCGGAGGACCAGCGTTTGGGGCGGCACGATGCTGGGAATCGCCCGCACGGCCAAAGACGTGGATGCGATGTACGAGGTGGCCAAGCGGCTGTACCTCTCGGATGATCTGGCACGTACGCTGTACACGGTGGGCGACATCATCACGCCGGTACGCGACCACTGGTCGGACCCGATCTTCGACAAGCCCGACCCGTTCTTCTCCGGCCAGCCCAAGGGCCGGATGTACATCGACCTTGCGGGGGATGTGCCGGCCCGCAGTTCCTCCCCGTACTACATCCTGGCACAGGCACGGGTGCAGGACGCCCTGCTCTCACTGAAAGACCACGCCGAGCGACGTCTGCCGGTGACGGTTGAGGATCTGCTGCCCGAGGCGCGGCAGCTGCTGGAGAACGCCCAGCGGGCCGTGCTGGTGCAGATGCGGCGCAACACGTTTGTTGACCTGCCCGCCGGGCTGGACGCTCCGACCGAGCCCCAGAGAGGAGCCGCCCAGTGACACCCGCCCTCCCCGCCTCCGGCCCGCTCGGCCCGCAGGCCTCTGCGGCGGCGCCCCGTCGGCGCTCGCTCAGCGGCCCGGCGCTGGCCGCGTGGCTGCTGCTGGCCCCATGGCTGATTCTGTTCGCCCTGTTTGTGCTGTGGCCCCTTGGCGAGGCGGCCCGCCTGGCGGTGCTGCAGACCTTCGGGCCGTCGGCGACGAACTTTGTGGGCGGCCGGAACTTCTCGGCCCTGTTTGCCGATCCGCTATTCTGGATCGCGGTGCGGAACACGGCCATCTATGCCGCCACTTCGGTACTGATTCAGTTGCCCCTGGCGCTGGGGCTGGCGATGCTGCTGAACCGGCCTGATGTTCGCGCCCGGGCCGCGTTCCGGCTGATCTTCTTCTCGCCGTCGCTGGTTGGGGTGGTGTATGTCGCGATGATCTTCGGCATCATGTTCGAGAAGCGGACGGGGCTGATCAACCGGGCCCTGCACTCGACCATCGGCTGGGATCTGGAGTACCCGTGGCTGCAGAACGCCATCATGGCGGCGCTGGTCATCGCGTCGCTGTGGCAGTGGGTCGGGTTCAACATGGTGTACTTCCTCGCCGCCCTCCAGAACGTACGGCAGGACCTGATGGAGGCCGCTCGCATTGACGGGGCCGGCCCTTGGGCCCGGTTCCGGCTGGTCACGCTGCCGGCGATCCGACCGGTCGCGGGGTTTGTGGTGCTGCTGTCGGTGATCGGGTCGTTCCAGCTGTTCGAGCTGCCGTACTTGATGCTGAACAGCTCGGCCGGCCCAGAGAACCGGGGCCTGACGATCGTGATGTACCTGTACCAGACCGGCTTTGAGATCGGCGATCTGGGCTACGCCTCAGCCATCGGCTGGGTGCTGGCCGTGCTGCTGGTGGTCTGCGCCGTGGCGCAGCGGCTGCTCTCGCGGGGGGAGGAAGACGCGGCATGACTCGCTCCGTCTCCAACTCGCGCACGGCCGCCTTCGTGGGCGTGCATGGCCTGCTGCTGATCGCTGCCGCGCTGATGCTGACGCCGTTCGTCTGGCTGCTGTGCGCCGCGTTCAAGCTGAATGAGGACGTGGTCGCTTCGACGTTCCTGCCCCTGAACCCGGAGGGGTTCCTCGGGGTTGCGTGGAACCGGCTGACGGTCATCCACTTCCGCACCCTGCTTGGCAGCCTGGGGCTGGGTCGGGCGGCCCTGATCTCCGTCTTCCTTTCGGCCACCACCGCGGCCCTGGCCACGCTGCTGTGCGCTGCCGCGGGCTATGCCCTTGCCAAGCTGCAGTTCCGGGGGCGGACCTGGGCGGCGGCGCTGGTGCTGGCCGCGGTGACGATCCCCGGCCCGCTGCTGCTGGCGCCCAGCTATACGGTGCTGTACCAGATCAGCCTGCTGGACTCGTACTGGGGGCTGATCCTTCCGGCGGCAGCGCCGGCGTTCGGCGTGTTCCTGTTCCGTCAGGCGATGACCTCATCGGTTCCGGACCAGTTGCTGGAGGCGGCCCGCATCGACGGCTGCAGCGAACTGCGGCTGTTCTCGCTGATCGCCCTGCCGCTGGTGCGGCCAATGGTCGGCGCCTTCATGCTCATCACGTTCCTGGGCGCCTGGACCAACTACATTGGCCCGCAGATCGTGCTGCAAACCCCGGCCAAGTTCCCCTTGGCTGTCTTTATCGCTCAACTCAAGGGCACATACTACCAGGACTACGGCCTGCTGATGGCCGCCACGCTGGTGTCCATCATCCCGGTGCTTGGCTTGTTCCTGCTGCTGCAGCGCGAGTTCATTTCCGGTCTGACCTCGGGTGCCGTGAAGGGCTAGTCCCGCTCTCAGGCCCTTGCCCCCCCCACTCGTCCCGTCCGTGCGTTCCACCTCCCCAGCCGCAAGCCACCGATACGAAAGCTCATCCATGACCAGCCACATTCCCTCGTTTCCCGCTGACTTTGTGTGGGGCGCCGGCTCCAGCAGCTACCAGATCGAAGGCGCTGTTGACGCCGACGGGCGAGGCCCCAGCGTGTGGGATGTCTTCTGCACCCGGCCCGGGGCGGTGGTGGGCGGCGAGACGGGCGTGCACGCCTGCGACCACTACCACCGCTATCAGGAGGATTGCGCCATTATGGGCCGGATCGGCCTGAAGGCGTATCGCTTTTCGGTGGCGTGGCCCCGCATCTTCCCCGATGGCACCGGCACACCCAACTGGGCCGGGCTGGACTTCTACAGCCGGCTGGTGGACGCCATGCTCGCGCAGGGCGTTCAGCCGTGGCTGACGCTGTTCCACTGGGACATGCCTCAGGCTCTGCAAAACCGGGGCGGCTGGCTGAACCGCGACAGCGTGCAGTGGTTCACGGATTATGCCGCGGCGGTCACCTCCCATCTGGCCGACCGGGTTGGGCACTGGATGACGCTCAACGAGCCGCAGATCTACATCAACCTCGGACACGCCACAGGCGTGCACGCACCGGGGCTGAAGCTGTCGATGCGGGAGCAGTTGCTCGCCTCTCACCACACGCTGATGGCTCATGGCTCAGCCGTTCGCGCGATGCGAACTGCAGCGAAGCGACCGGTGCAGATCGGCTGGGCCCCAGTGGGGCGTGTGGATTACCCGGTGACAGAGCACCCGGACAATGTCGCCGCCGCGCGGCGGTCCACCTTCAGTGTCGACAAGCCCGGTCACTGGACCAACACATGGTTCGCTGACCCGGTGATCTTCGGACACTACCCCGAGGATGGGCTGGCGTACTACGGGGCGGCAGTGCCCCGCATCCGTTCGGGCGACATGGAGATGATGTGCCCGCCGCTGGATTTCTATGGACTGAACATCTATTCGGGGGCACCGGTTCGTGCCGGGCCCACGGGCCAGCCCGAGGCTGTGCCCCACCCGCCCGGCATGCCGCTGACGGCCTTCCGCTGGCCGGTGACGCCGGAGTGCCTGTATTGGGGCCCGAAGTTCATCGCCGAACGGTACAAGCTCCCGGTAGTGGTGACCGAGAACGGCATGTCGAATCTGGACTGGCCGGACGTGCACGGGCACGTGAACGACCCACAGCGGATCGACTTCACGCGGAGGTATTTGCTGGCCCTTTCGCGAGCGGTGGCCGAGGGCGTGCCGGTGCAGGGGTACTTCCACTGGTCGCTGCTGGACAACTTCGAATGGGCCGAGGGCTACAAGGAGCGGTTTGGTCTGGTGCACGTGGATTACGCGACCCAGAAGCGGACGCTCAAGGCGTCGGCCCATTGGTACGCCCGGGTGATCGCCACCGGCGGAGCGTCACTTGTGGATGGGGCGGTTGGAGCGACCACCGTCCCCAAGGACGCGGTTGTCGTCAACTGATCAGGGCGAGCTGAGTAGGGCGGGCTGACACAGCATCTGCTCGCCCATGTGACAGGCCTGCGGATGGGTGCATGACGGGCTCGCCCCTGGGGCGTGAACTGCGGGCACGGATCGGCGGCTGATGCGGGTCCCGATCGTGTCGATCATGCCCGCGACGTATGGCACAAGAGCCAGCCGCACCGGTATGGTCGCGATGGTGATTCTGGATTCGGCGACAACGCCGCCCAACCCGCGACGGCTGCCTCAGTGGTCCGCGGCCGGCTGTTGATCGACTTCCTTCCGATCAGCCTTGAGGGCCGTTCCCGGAGGCCATTGGATGCGTGAGAGCAGCAGCAGCAGGCCGATGGCTGTCGCTGGCGCGGCCAACAGCCAGAACGCGGCTCGATTGGGAAACGCCGCGGCGGCCAGCAATCCGCCAACGACCATCAGCACCCCGCCGATCGTCGGCCAGAACCAGGCTGCCACCGCCAGCCCAAGCGTGATGCCGAGCACCTCAAGGTGGTGCATGAACCCGTCGCTTTCCCCCATCATCGACGCGACGTTGAACCAGCCCCAGAAGCCCGTCCACACCACCACTCCTCCACGGGCCGTCCAACGCAGAACCCGAGAGCTCACCGGCTCGACGAGCGAGTTTGGCAAGGTTGGCGATTGGCACGCCATGGGACGTTCCTTTCGTCCGTGGGACACTTCCGAACCGGCACGCCAGCCGCGGTGCCCTCCGTTCGCGCCTGATGCGGGGCCCCGATCGTTCCACCGGTTACGTTCGGTCCATCGGTCGCCCGATCCGCATCATGCTCCCGCCTGCCGGCGCGGCGTGCGAGCACCACCTTGTTCCATCCCACCAGCATGGTAACCACTCAGTCACGCGACACGACCGAGTGGAGTTGAACACGGATTGTCCCTTCACCTGAAATGGTGTGGCCTGATCAGGCTGCCGCGGCGTGTGGCGATGAGGCGGTCGATCAGTTCAGCGGATCTGGATGCTCGCAGGCAAGGGTGCAGGCGTGTGGGGTCAGAGCAAGTGCGATCTGGCACGGAGGTTGAGGACGGCCAGGGCGACCAAGCAGTACCCGATGGTGACAGACGCCAGACCAGAGGGCGTGGCGAAGGGCGGGGGGCAATGCACCGCCACTCAGCCGGGATCAGGCATCTTTGCGTGGCCTGAAGTTGCCGACTGCCCCTTGACAGACTGGGGCCTGGCGCGGCACACTCATTCTGTGCTTGTTCGTCGTAGCGCCGCCGGCCGGGCTGGAGGCTCAGCGGGCCGCGAGAGATCAGGGTGCCACCACACATCATGGCGCTGGGCAGGCCGGTTGGCTGCTGCGAGACGGGCACACTCACAGACACCGCTGGATGAAAGGAGAACAGAGATGCACACCGAGCTTCGCAACCACGGGCTTTCGGCGCTTCTGGCGATCGCTTCGCTCACCGGAACGGTGTGGGCACAGCCCGCCCAGTTCCAAGTCAACGGCATCCCCGACTTCTCGCAGTATCAGAACCCCGCGTGGCGGAACTACTGCGCACCGACCGCCGGGGCCGATCTGGTGTACTGGTTCTCCACCTCCGACCCGGCGTTGCGGCGCGGCAGCCCATTTGGACCGGGCGGCGCGGCCGACAACGGGGTGAACGCCAACATCGGAGGCGTTCCACCGGCTGCGGGCACAATTGCGCAGCTCATGGGCACCACGCCCGCGGGCGGCACAAGCCTGATCGGCTGCGCGAACGGCCTTGACGCGTACTTGGAAGCGAACGACAGCCTCGGGGGAAATGCCAATTGGAACACCCAGATGGTGCTGGCGGCGAACTTCGCGGCACCGTCCGGGCAGAACTTCTTCACGTTCCTGCAACAGCGACTTTCGTCCGGCGCCGGCGTGCTTCTGGCGGTGGCCTGGCCCAACGGTGCACCCGGCGGCTATGACGTGCCAGACAACTACAGCGGTTCGGACAGCCCCAACGCGGGCATAGGGCACGCGTTTGTCATGACCGGATACAACACACTGGGTGCCGTCCCGACGATCTCGGTCAACGATCCGGCCAACAACCTGCTGAATGCGCACAACTGGCCCGGCGAGAACACCGTGATCAACTTGAACGTGGGGATGGGGGGGCTCCCGAACGTGCTGACATTCGGTCTGGGCGGGTTCACCGGAACGGTGTACGGCGCGGTGGTGACCATCCCGTCACCAGGCCCTTTGGGACTGCTGATGATTGGCGGCACTCTGGCCGCGCTGCGTCGACGGTGACGACCGTCTTCGACCGGCGACTGCTGACCGGTGCGCGGTTTCACCCGCCGACTGGTCCGTGCCCGGCTGGTCACAGCCTCAAGCCGCATCTTCAGACTGATGGCGATGAACGCACGCCCTGCAGATGGTCTGTTGACATCAACGTCTCCCCAGATGAGTTCGACCGCACCTCGCCGATGAACGGCTCTTTGTGCGTCGCCACGACCGCCATGCGGAAACGGCTATGCCCGCCCCCGGAGCAACTCTTGCCTGATCCGAAGCTGCCTGACGCAGGCTTTGCATCAACGAAGACAGCACCTTCTGCCGGCAGCCCTCGCGTAGACAGCATGTCTGAACACTGCCCGCACCCCAAGGTGGCTGCGTCCCGCCCACTCCGGCCTCGTCAGCCTGACTGTCAGCGGCGATTGGCATGATCCGTGGGCTGCATGCGTGACGCCGAATGGCCGGCAGCGATCGTCCCGACCAATCGGCCACAAGCGATCCTCCAAGCGATCCCAACTCAAGCGTCTGCGACGGTCGCCAGTCACGTTGCACTCGACTGGCGGACCGCCTGCCCGCTTCAACGACGGCGGCGTGCCGCCAGCAAGCCACCCAGACCGAGCAGCACTGCAACCCCAGGAGAGGGGATCGGCTGGGTGGTCAGGACGATATCGTCCAGAAAGGTGGTTCGATCGTCGACTCCCGTGATGTTGCCCATGACGTCGCGAATGTACGGACTGAGGCTGTTGAAACTCAGCGTGTAGGTCATTCCTGCCTGCAGGATAAAGCTCTCACCGGTTCGGGGAAACCACGTAGTCTTTCCGTCCGTGGTCCACCAGCCGTTGCCGACCAGCTGCGAGTACGAATTGCCCCCTGCGACCACGCTTGTGTAGCTGCCGATCAGTTGCGCATTGCCGAGGGCATCAGTGATGACGACGCTGTAGTCGTGTAGTCTCCCCCCTTCCCTTGGACAACCCGGATGCCTGTTCGGTCGAGGTGCGTTGATCAGCTCGGCTCGGGCTCCAGCGGAGCCGCCC
>JAJTDF010000031.1 GCA_021294835.1 Planctomycetaceae bacterium | reverse complement strand
TGGGAGGCCGGGCGGCGCCCCCCGGCTCGTCTGCACGGTTGGCCCTAAACTTGGCCCCTGTTTTCGCAATCGGGTGGGGGGTTCGCTGGGCCCTGTCGGCCCGCCGAACCCTGGACCCCGGAGTGTTTGCCATGACGACCGCAGCGGAAGTGAAGAACCAGGTTCAGATCAGCGACGCCGGCCCCTGCCGCAAGAAGGTGAAGATCACCGTGCCGGCGGAGAAGGTGGCCGAGAACGTCGGCATGCTGCTGGACACCATGACCGTCGAGGCCGAACTGCCCGGCTTCCGCAAGGGTCACGCACCCCGCCGCCTGGTTGAGAAGAAGTTCGGCTCGCTGGCCAAGGGGCAGGCCAAGGAGCAGCTTGTCGGCCAGGCCTTCCAGAAGGCGGTCGAGGAGAACAAGCTCCGCGTGATCGGCCAGCCCACCAGCGAGCAGTTGGGCAAGGTGGAGGTCGAGCTCGGCAAGCCCTTGTCCTTCGAGATCGACGTTGAGGTCATGCCTGAGTTCCAGGTGCCTGCACTTGAGGGCATCGCCGTCACCAAGCCCACAATGGACGTGACCGAGGAGATGGTCACCAAGGAGCTGGAGAAGCTCTGCCTTCAGGAAGGCACCCTCGAGGAACGCGAGACCCCCGAGCCGGGCGACTATGTCACCGGCATGGCCAAGCTGTACGGCGCCACAAGCAAGAAGGTGTACTTCGAGAGCGACGGCATCGTCGTGCAGTGTCCGACCCCGGACAAGAACGGCAAGGGCATGATCGTCGGTCTGGTGGTCGATGATCTTGCCAAGCAGTTCGGCCTGCCCAAGCCCGGCCAGCAGGTGACCGTCAAGACCACCGGTCCTGAGAATCACGAGAACGAGGAACTCCGTGGTCAGCCGCTGGTCATTGATTACACGCCCAGCCGTGTGGACCGCATCATCCCCGCCAAGGCTGAAGATCTCGCCGGCCGGTACGGCTACGACAGCGCTGCCGCCGTCAGCGACGCCATCCGCACTCGCCTGCAGCAGCGAGTCGCCATCGAGCAGCAGGTGCTCATGCGGCAGCAGGTCGCCAAGCACCTGATCGAGAAGACCGAAATGACCCTGCCCGAGCGCATCACCGCTCAGCAGGCCCAGCGCAACCTCGAGCGTCATCGCTACGAGCTCATGTATCGCGGCGTGGACGCCATGAAGATCGAGGAGCGCATCGCCGGTCTCCGCTCCATCTCCGCTGCCGAGGCCGTGCGCGACCTCAAGCTGTTCTTCGTCGTCAACGAGGTGGCCGAGAAGCTCAACGTCAAGGTCTCTGACAATGAGGTCAACGGCCGCATCGCTCAGATCGCCGTCGAGCGAGGCATGCGCCCCGACAAGCTCCGCCAGGAGATGATCAACAATGGTCAGGCGGGGACGGTCTTCCAGCAGATTCGCGAGCACAAGACGCTGGATGCCGTTGTCGCCAAGGCCTCCATCTCTGAGATGCCCGTCGAGGAATTCAACAAGAAGATGGCCGCCGAGAACGCCAAGAAGTGATCGGCTCCCACTCGTGAGATTGTTCCTGAACACGACCCCCGTGACCGTCCACGTCGCGGGGGTCGTTTGCTGTTCGGGCCGGGGTGCTGTTCCGGCCGTTGCCGCCGGTGTCAGTGGGGCCTGCCCGCCGGCAGTCATGCGTGAATCCAGGTAATTTGTATCGGGTTCTGCTGGCAGGTTTGCTGTTTGTCTGTACAATCGGTGATGCACGGCGGGCACGCCCGGTTCCCTCCGGCCCGTCCCTTCCGAGTTGCCCAATCGGGCCGTGCGATTCCATCTGTGATGAACGCTCTCAACGGAGCGGCGTGAGGAGTGAGAGACATGGCGACCATGCGTGCGAGCGTTGGCGGTTCCGGCCTTTTTCTGGCGACACTGTGCGGGCTGCCGGCGGGCGTCCTCGGCCAGGTGATCGTTTCCGAAGTCGAACCGAACAACACCAAGTCTGGTGCCACCGTGGTGGCCGGAGGCGGCGGCGGCATGGTTGCGGGCGATGGCCTGTCCGGATTCACCACCGGTGCCGGCACCTCCGTCGGCGGTACCGCCAATTGGGACTATTTCGATCTGCGCATCGCCCCGGCGCCGCTGGCGATCTATCGCCACCGTCTGCTTCTGCCCGGCACCGCCCCGTACGCGACCAGCCTTCGAGGCCTGACGCAGACCGGCGGAGCCGCCGGCACCACCGGCGTGATCAACCCCGGGACCGACGCCACGCTGCAGAACGGGTTCGTGATCGGTCAGAACCGCGTCAGCCAGTGGTACGGCTTCGGCAAGGGCGAGCGGGTGTACTACCGCGTCGGCGGCTCGTCCGCGACCACCTCACTCTACAGCAGCACGCTGATCACCGATGTTGTCACCCCCATTGATCTGGTCGGCACCGTCTTTGACGGCTCCATCACCATTGAATCCTCACCCGGCGCCGGCGACACCGAGATCAACGTCTTCGACGCCAACCTCAACCCCGTTCCCGGCTTCCAGAATGACGACGTCATCGGGCCGCCGTCATCCACCAGTGCCCGCCTTGCCCGTACGTTCACGCCCGGCACCTACTACATCGCGTTCTCTAACTTCGGCACCGCCACCGACCAACCGGTGCCGCCCGATGAGAACTTCCGGGCGCAGTCGGTCACCGATTTCCCCGGCCTGCTGGTCAACTCTGCCAGCAGCACCAACTCCAACGCCAACATCACCGTCACCTCCGCCGCCGGTTCGGCCGTGGGCACCGGAGCCCGGACTGAGCCGTTTCAGGTCGTCTGGTATCGCATGATCGTGCAGCCCAACGTGCAGCCGACGCTGCCGACGCTGACGACCTCGTTCTCGCCCAGAACCGCCTTCACCGGTCGCAGCGTGCTCATCTCCGCTGCGGTCTCTCCCGGGCAGAACCCCGCCTCCACGGGGCTGGTCGTCTCGGCCGATACCGCGCAGCTCGGCGGCGGCAGCATCCAGTTGCTTGATGACGGCACCGGTGGCGATCCGACGCCCGGCGACGGCGTCTATTCCGCCTCGGTGGCCATCCCCGCCTCACTCCCCGAGGGCATCAAGACCGTCCCGGTCACCGTCGCTGACGCTCAGGGCCGCTCAGCAGCGGCCACCGTCACGCTGCCGGCTGTCACGCCGATCCACCTGGGCGCCATCGGCGGCACCGTCGGCGGCTCGGTCGCCTCGGTCGACAACAACAGCCCGATCGCCGGCGGGCAGATCCGCTGGTACACCCTCACCCTGGCCCAGCCCACATCAGCCGGCAACTTCCTTGACATCTTCACCGCCGGTACCGCGACTGTGCCCGGCACCGACACTGAATTGGCCTTGTTCACCGCTCAGGGCGGCCTGATTGCCTCCAACGACGACTTCGGCGGCACCACCTCCGCCTTGCTGAGCTTCGGACAGGCCGTGCCCGGCCGCTCGTATGACGGCTACGCCTCCACCGCCGCCGGCCAGAACAACTCCCCCGCGGGCAACCTCGCCACGCTGCCGGCGGGTGTGTACTTCCTCGCCGCCGGCATGTTCAACTGCGAGTTCCACAACGACTTCGCCGCCGTCAGCACCGGCTCGTCGGCCGGAACGCTTCGCATCAGCGTCCGCACCGCTTCCGGTGTGCCCGGCACTCAGCCCCAGCCTGTTCGGCCCGCCACCATTCTGGCCGGGGCCGGCCAGACCGTCACGCTGAGCACGCAGCTGGTGCCGGCCATGAACCCGCCCAGCACCGGGGCTGTTCTCAACGCCGACCTGACCTCCCTGGGAGGCGCTGCCGCCGTCGCCATGGTTGATGACGGCACCGGCGGCGACGCGGTGGCCAACGACGGCGTTTTCACCTGCCGGATCACTCTGTCGTCCTCTCAGGCCGCCGGATCCTTCCCGGTCAATTTCAGCGTGCTTGACGCGCAGGGCCGCAGTTCCAGTGCGTCGACGGAAGTGGTGATCACCCCGGTGATCGAACTCGGTCAGGTCGCTGCCGCGGTGTCGCCGGTGGTCAACTCGTCCGGCGTTCTGGTGCCCGGCAAGGTCCTCTGGTACTCCGCCACGCTCCCGGGAGCCGGCGAGACTGCCCTGGTCGATCTGCACACCCTTGGCAGCGCCTTCACCGGCGCCGGCCCTCTAGGCAGCGACACCGAGTTGGGGCTGTACTTGCACAACGGCGTCCGCGTCGCCCAGAACGATGACTTTGGCGGCCGCGTCGAGAGTCTGCTGCTTTTCGGCCGCGCCGACGCCGTGCGCGTCTACGAGCCCTTTGTGCCGCCTCCGGGCGTGACTGTGACGTCCCCCGGTCTTTCCGGCGGTCGTTACTACATCGCCGTGGGCGGCTTCGATTCGGTCTTCGGCCTGACGGAGTTCGGCGTCACCTCCGGCTCGTCACGGTCCGGTCCGGTCACGCTAAACATCATCACCGACAACACACCCGCCTGCAACGTCGCCGATCTGGTCACCGTCGGCGGTATTCAGCCGCCCGACGGCATCCTCACCGGCGACGACTTCAACGCCTTCATCGCCGCATTCGCCGGGGGTGAACTGCTCGCCGACGTGGTGGCCGTTGGCGGTGTTCTCCCGCCCGACGGCATCCTCACCGGCGACGACTTCAACGCCTTCATCAACGCCTTCGCCGCCGGCTGTCCGTGAATCGCCGGTCGGTCGCGCCCGCAAGGCGGTCGCTCCGCCCTGTCCGCCGACGTTGCCTCAGGCTCGTCCGAGCAGCCGGGCGACCTTCTTATTCAAAAACCACGCGTGGTGCTCCAGGTGCCAGGTGGCGTACTGCAGGATCAGCCGGAGCGTCTGCTCGCCCCGCTCCGGGTGCAGCGCTACGCGATCAAAGGCCGTCGCCGGAAGTTCCGTGAGCCACTGTCCCGTCCATGCCCGCAGCGTGTGCAGCGTTGCCACGAAGCCGCCGATCGGGAACTTGGCGCCGTTCTCCGGCGTGCCGTACAGCCCCGAGTCGATGAACGCGTTCTCATCCCACACCGCGAACACCGGCCCCTCTTCAGCCACCGTCCGTCGCATGCGATGCACAAAGGCAAGTTCCGCGTCGGCCACGTGCCCCAGCAGCACCCGGCACGGCCAGCGACCCACCCCGGCCTCCTGCCGGAATGCCGTGTCCAGCATGGCGTCGTTGAGTTCGAACACTTCTCGGGCAAAGTTCTCCACGCCGATGCGGTACCGCTTGACCAGCAGGTCCGTCGTCAGCCCGGTCAGTTCGGCCAGAGTCGGCTGTCCCACGCCTCGCCCCGGCGGCGCCATCCCCGTTCCGCCGGCGCTGGAGGTCGGCAGCGAGACTTGCCGTCCGGCCGCTTGGGAGGTGTGGGGGCCGGAGTTGGGCGCAGCAGGAAAGCCGGGGCTGGTCATAGCCGCCCAGCATAGTGAACGCTTCCGCCGGCCGCCGGTTCCGGCCGCTCTTTCGGCCCTCGGACACGCCTCGCTATGCTTGCTCCGATCATGGGCGAGCCGTCAACGAGTCCGTCGGATGGGGGAGCTGACAGCCGCGGGAGGCTGGCCCTGCGTGTTATGCCCATGCCCAAGGACACCAACCCCTACGGGTCGGTCTTTGGCGGGGTCATTCTGTCGTACATCGACCAGGCCGGGTTCATCGAGGCCCGGCGGCATGGTCTGCACCGCTGGGTCACCGTCGCCATTGACCGTGTGGAGTTCAAGCAGCCGGTGGGCGTGGGCGATGTGGTGAACCTCTACGCCCGCACTGTCCGCCAGGGCCGCACGTCGGTCACCGTCGAGGTGGATGTAGAGGCCGAGCGGTACGGCAGCGCCCACGTTGTGCACGTGACCGCCGCCCGGTTGGTGATGGTCGCGACCGACGATCAGGGCCGGGCAATACCGTTCACCCGGTCAACCGCCGCGACCGAAACCCGCGCCGGTGGAGAACAGACCGGGGTCCAGCAAGGGCAGGAGCAGCCATGAGTGACACAAGCCATGCCAAGTTGGACACCGCCGCCGGCGTGCTGATCGCCCGTGTGCTGTGTGAGAAGATGTCCGAGTATGAGGCCGGCGTGCTGGAAAAGGACTTGGGCGAGGCCGCCCGCAACCACCAGTGGAAGCTCGGTCTGGACATGACCAACGTCCAGCTTGTCGCCTCGGTTGGCCTGGGCACGCTGGTGTCGCTTAACCGATCAGCCAAGAGCAACAAGGGCAAACTGGTGCTGTTCAACCTGCACCCCAACATCCGCCAGGTGCTCAGGATCACCCGGCTGGATACCGGGCTGTCGATCGTGGAGAACGAAGAAGCCGCAGTCAAGTCGCTCCGCTGAGCCGTCACGAGCGCAAGCCGGAACCGGAGACCGGGCGGCAAGAGTGCGGGCATGAAAGGCGCGAGCGGGGGGAAATCCAGGGGCGGAACGGAGCACGACATGGCCGGTGTTGCACGCCTTGGGGTGATGTTGTCAGGGGCAGGTCGCACGCTGGTGAACCTCGCCGGCGCCATCGCTCGTCGCCAGCTTCGCGCTCAGATTGCCGTGGTCATCGCCTCCCGCCCGTGCGCCGGCTGTGACCGGGCCCGTGAGCTGGGTCTGCCTGTGGTCATCGAACCCGGCGAGATCCCCGCGCCGCGGCTGGCTGCGTTGCTGGCCGAGCACCAGATCGGCTTTGTCGCCCTCGCCGGCTACCTGCGGCTTGTTCACGTCCCGCCCGCTTTCCAGGGCCGCATGCTCAACGTGCACCCCGCACTGCTGCCCGCCTTCGGCGGCCCCGGGATGCATGGTCTGGCCGTGCACCGCGCCGTCATCCAAGCCGGCTGCAAGATCACGGGCTGCACCGTGCACTTGGTCGATGACCGCTACGACAGCGGCCCCATCCTCGTGCAGCGGGCCTGCCGGGTGCTGGATACCGACACGCCCGAGTCTCTCGCTGCCCGCGTGTTCGAGGAAGAGTGCCGGGCGTATCCCGCAGCCCTTGCGGCACTGGTTGAGGGCCGGGTGAGCTTCATTGGCCGCCGCGCCGTCATCGCGGCGGGGGAGTAGCCCATGCGTCCGCCACCCAGGCATGCCATCACCCGCTCGGCGGTCATCGCTGCCCTGCTGGCGACCACCCTGAGCCCGGCCGCCCGTGCCGAGTCGCCGCCGGCCGATCCGTCCGGCCAGTCTGAAGCGCCCCGTCCGGTTGCCAACCCCGAGCAGGTCCGCGAGATCCGCCGTGCCCTACGGGCCCAGTGGCCCGCCGCCGTCGAACGGGGCGACCTGCCCGCTGCCGAGCAGGCCCTGGCGAGGCTGGTCCGCTTCGCCCCTGAGGACGAGCTCGCGTGGCTCAACCTCATGCGCGTGCAGCTCGCCCAATCCAAGGTGAAGGCCGCCGAGGAGTCCCTGCGATCCGCCGTCGAGCGAGGCTGGAGCGACCTTCGCCGCCTGGCCGCAGACCCCCGGCTCCAGCCCCTTCGCGAGCGCGAACTCGGACGCCAACTGCTCGCCAACGCCCAGGCCATCGGGCGTGCCTCGGCCGAACTGCGGGCCCAGCGGGCCGCCCGCGAGATGGGCCCCAAGGCCGTCATCACGCTGGACGACCAGCTCCACATCGCTGTAGTCTCAGCCTTGGAGCCCTCCGCCACCGAATCGGCCCGCCGTGAGATGGCCGCAGTCGCCGACTGGTTCGCCAAGGCCGTGCTGCCCGAGGGCGTTCCCGTTCGCGTCGCCGGCGACAAGCCCGAGGAACTGCCCGATGTCTGGATTGTGGTGCGGCTGCCCTCCCGCGCCCAGTTTGACCGCTGGGCCGCGGCTGAACTTGGCGCCCGTGCCGGCTCGGTCGGCGGGTTGTACGACCACGACCGTAAGGAACTGGTCACGCGAGACACTGGCGGCACCCTCCGGCACGAGTTCGCCCACGTGCTGCACTGGCGGCACTGCGACCGCCTCGGCCAGATCCATCCCATGTGGGTGCAGGAAGGCCTCTGTGCGCTCGTCGAGGACGTGGAGCCATCGGCCGATCCGTCGGGGCTGCTCCGCCCGGTTGTGAGTTGGCGAACCAACACCGTCCGCAACATGGCCGCCATCGGGCGGCTGCCAGCGTGGGACCGTCTGCTCACGCAAGACGCCGACGCGTTCGTCGCCTCAAGCCCGTTGGCCAATTACGCCGTCGCCCGCGCCATCTTTCTGTTCCTCAGCGAGAAGGGCGTCCTCCGCGCCTGGTACACCGCTTTCACCGCCGGGCATGCCGCCGACCCCACCGGCCGCCAAGCCTTGCAGTCCGCTCTCGGGCGTCCGGTGGCCGAGATCGAACGTCAATGGCGGGCGTGGGCCGCGGCCCTGCCCGCAGCACCCGATGCCCAGAGCCTGCTCGCTGCCGGTCTGCCGTTTGATGTGGAGCCTGATGCCGCAGACGGCCTGCGGATCACCAGCCTTCCCGGCCCGGCCGCCGGGGGCCTTCGCCTTGGCGATGTGGTGAGCCGGATCGGGAACGTGGAAATCCGCGATCTGCACGACCTCGCCCGGGCCTTGGCTGATCGCCAGCCGGGCGACAAGGTGGAGGTGGCGTACCGCCGCTACAAGCTGACCGGCACCGCCGAGATCGAACTGGCAGTCGGTCGCTGAGACAGACAGGCCCGTGCCGGTTCGCCTGGCCCCGGGGGCCCGCAGGTGGGCTCTTGAGGTACACGACAAAAACACAAGAGGGCCGTTTCCGGCCCTCTTGATTGCGATCGACTGCTCGATCACCGATTCGTCTTGTGCCTGAACATCAGGCGTTGACGATGCGGCGACGACGGATCTGGGCGAAGCCCGCGAGGGCGCCCAAGGTGCCCAGTCCGGCCCAAGCGGCCGGGGGCAGCGGGATGACGGCCGTGGTCGTCATGGTGCTGCTGAAGAAGCCGGCGGGCAGGCCGGTGGCGGAACCACCGACGGAGATCACGGTGCCGGAGAGGCCGGCCGCCTGATTGGCGAACCAGAGCGAACTGTCAACACCACCGAACGTGGGGCCGGAGAACTGACCCAGGGCGGTGGCGCCCTGAACGGTCCAGGTCTGCGGGCCGGAGGCGGCGAAGACGGCCGACCCGGGGACGATGTTGGCCTGATAGAACTCGCCGGTGAACGGGCCGTCCAGATCGATCCGGAAGGTGGAGCCGGCGGAGATCACGCCATTGATGACGTTGACCGTGCCAGACCAGGAGCCGGAGACCAGATTGTTGAACGGCAGGGTGCCGCTGCCGGAGGGCACGGAGTACCCGGGACCGGTGTTGTTGATGTCAACGGTGGTGTTGCCCACCAGCGCGGGCGGGAAGCCCAACTGCGTCAGCAGGGCCGCAGAGAAAGCGCCGAAGGTGGACCCGAGACGGATGGTGCCCGTGAAAGGGGCCGACGGGTTCAAGCCGGTGGCCGCAGCCGGAACGTTCGTCAGATTCCCGGAGCTGTCATACAGACCGGAGAAGAACGTGCCCGAGCCGAGGACCGGGTTGGAACCAATTCGGATTTCCTGGGAAAACGCGGGGCTGGCCGCGAGCGCAAGGCCCGCCGCCGCCAAAACGAACATTCTGCGATTCATCTGACTTCCTCCCGAACGTGAATTCAGTTGTTCTGGCCTCCACCGGACACGACAGGTGGACGACGGCAGGTCAGAACGCTCCCTGGACCGCTTTCGCAGTCCGACTCCAGCATAAAGGAAACAGAGTCACCTGTCAATAAGCTGCACCCCTAAACGAGCAGATTTTCCTGCCTTCCGAACATCCAGACTGATTTTTGTTCTCCATGGATAACCCAAAGAATTGTACAAAACGGTTATCGGGTGTGGCCTGCAACCGCTCTGTCGCCCCGTGCATTCCTCCTTCCGTGTCGAGTTGGCCTGCGATGCTGACCCGCTACCATCCGCCATGCCTGAACGGATTCCCCTGCCGGTTCTTGCTTCGTTCGGGATGCAACGGCCTGCATTCGGCTCGGCCGAGCGGGGAGAACTGCGGGAGAAGTGTGGGGTCTTTGGTGTTTGGGGTACGACAGGTGCCGCCACCCTCACCTATCTCGGGCTGTATGCCCAGCAGCACCGAGGGCAAGAGGCCGCCGGCATCGCCGTGAGCAATGGCCAGCGGCTCGCTGTGCACACCGGCCAGGGGCTTGTTGCTGAGGTTTTCAACGACGAGATCCTCGCCCGTCTGAATGCCGGCAGCGTAAGGGCTGCGCAGGGCGGCGGTGGAGGGGCCATCGGCCACAACCGGTATTCCACCGCCGGCGGTTCACTTGAGTGCAATGCTCAGCCCTTTCTGGAGCGCTACATCGGCGGGGAGGTTGCCGTCGCCCACAACGGCAACTTGATCAACGCCGAAGCGCTTCGCCACCGCTTCGAGCAGGCCGGTCACCTGTTCCATACCACCAGCGATACCGAGGTCGTCATTCACCTGCTGGCCAGCCCCGATCAGCAGAGGGCGGTGGATCCCGTCGCTGAAACCCTGCGCCACCTGCAGGGCAGCTTCTCACTGCTGTTGCTGTTCAAGGACCGCATCGAGGCGGCACGCGACCCCTGGGGCTGGAGACCGCTGGTTCTGGGCACGTTGCCCGACGGCCGCCCTGTGGTCGCCAGCGAGACCATCGCGCTGGAGGTCGTCGGCGCCACCATCGAGCGCGAGGTCGAACCCGGCGAGATCGTCACGCTCTCGGATAAGGGCGTGAGTTCGCGCCGCTTTGCGGACCCCGCCCCGACGCCGGCGCACTGCGTCTTCGAGCACGTGTATTTCGCCAGCCCCGCCAGCAACGTCTTCGGCCAGAACGTGCAACTCGCCCGCGAGACCATGGGTGAAGTACTCGCCCGCGAATCGCCGGTCGCGGCCGACTACGTCGTGCCCATGCCCGACTCCGGCCGCTCCGCCGCCATCGGTTATGCCCGCGAGGCGAACCTGCCCTATCGCGAGGGCATCGTCCCCAACCGCTACGTGGGCCGCACCTTCATCAAGCCCACCCAGGCCCAGCGCCAGGCCGCCGTGCGCCTCAAGCTCAATGTCATCGACGAGATCGTCCGCGGGAAGCGACTGATCATTGTCGACGATTCCATCGTGCGGGGCACCACCACCAAGGCCAAGATCGAACAGATCCGAGCTGCCGGCGCTCGCGAGGTGCATCTGCGGATCAGCTGCCCGCCCATCCGCCATCCGTGCTATTTCGGCGTGGACTTCGCCACCCGCGACCAACTCATCGCCAACGGCCGGACCGTCGAGCAAATCCGGCAGTTCCTCGGCGTAGACAGCCTGGCCTATCTCTCGCTGGAGGGCCTTCTGTCGGTCATGAAGCGCCCGGGCGGACACTACTGCACCGCCTGCTACACCGGGCAGTACCGCCTTGATGTCGAGCACCCCAGCGCCGACGACCGCCTCAGCCCTCAACTGACCATGTTCTGACCCTGATGCTCGCCTGCGGCAGGCCTCAGGCCGGGTACGTCGCCGAGGTTTTTTCCGTCTCCCACACCGTCATTGACACCAGCTCCGCGCCGCCTCCCGTCTGCCCGATCGCTGGCCCCAGCAGTTCGAAGAACACCTTGGCGATGTTCTCCACGGAGGGGTTCAGGCCGCCTTTGGACTGATCGAAGTGGGGGGTGTCCACGTTCAGGTGCGTGTGGTCGAACCTGGCCATGATCACCCGGTCCACCACCGCCTCAAGCTCCGCCAGCGTGAACCGGCCTGGGCCCACCGCGCCGCCCACCGGCACGCGAACCGCCGGCTCGAGCACGTAGTTGTGTCCATGCCCGCTGGGATTGTTGCACTTGCCGAAAGTGGCCCGATTCTCCGCGTCGCTCAACCCCTCGGCGTGCAGTCGGTGCGCCGCTGCAAACTCAAACCGCTGCCGAATCACAGCATGCCGCGCGTCGTTCACTGCCATCTCCACAGAATAGGTTGGCGACAGGTGCCACCGCACCCGCTCCAGCCCGCCCCGCAGCTCTTTGGCCAGACCGGGCATGACCTCGGCCAGAACCTCCTGCGGATCGCTCTCCGGACGCTCCTGGCACGCCGCCTCTATCACCGGCAACGCGGCCGACCGGGCTGCCCGGTCCAGCACCTTGATGTCCAGGAAGTAGCCCGTGACCGGATCCGCCTCCCCGCAGCATGTCAGGTGCAACTGGTAATGCCGGCCCAGCCCCCGCATGGCCGGCACGCCGCCGTACCCGTTGCTCACACCGGCCTGGCCCCCGCCGGGGCCGGCCGGATTGACCGCGAACCGAACGCTCCGCGAAAGCCTCAGCATGCCCGAACCGTAACACCATATTCGGCGTTGAAACAGCCGACGAGCATTCCCGAATCATGTTCGGGAGCCGGGCGACCCGCTGGTGCGGATCGTCCCGGCGCACTGCGGCGGGCGTCCGCCGCCGGCCCATGCTTGACAGCCGGGTCAGTCGCCCGGCCGACCCCGCTGGAGAACGCCGATGAACAAGCGCATCGTCACCCTCACCGCCCTCGTGGTTGCCGGAGCCGGTCTGTGCCTCGGCGGCTGCGAAAAAAAGCCAGAGCCCGCCAAGGCCATGCAGAAGGCCGGCGAGGCCGCCAAGACCGGGGTCACCAAGGCCGGCGAGGCCGTCAAGGACGGGGCGGCCAAGGCTGGCGAGGCCGCCAAGGAAGCCACCGGATCCAAGTGAGCCCGGGCCGAGCCCTTGCCGCAACCGGCCCCGGCTAAACTCCTGCAGTCCGAAGCCCATCCGGCTGACGGCGTGGAGGCCCGAACATGAACGCGATCTGTCACCCCATCAAGAGCCTGGCGGCCCTCGCCGGGCTCTTTGTCTGCGCAGCCGCCATCGGCCAACCCCAGCCCGCCCAGCCGGCCCAGCCGGCCCAGCCGGCCCCGGCGGGGCCCGCCCCGGCCGCCAAGCCCGATGCCAAAGCCTCCAAGCCCGAGGCCAAGCAGGAGACCCCCGTGCTCTCAGGAACGGTCAAGTCCATCGACGGCAAGGACATTGACCTGTCGTCCTACGCCGGCCAAGTTGTGCTCGTTGTCAATGTCGCCAGCCGCTGCGGCTTCACTCGGCAGTATGCGGGGCTTGAGTCGCTGTACAAGTCCAAGAAGGATGCGGGGCTGGTCATCCTCGGCTTTCCCGCCAACGACTTTGGCTCTCAAGAGCCCGGAACCGACGCGGAGATCGCGTCGTTCTGCTCGGCCAACTTCGGCGTCACCTTCCCGATGTTCAGCAAGGTGTCCGTCAAGGGTGCTTCGCAGCACCCGCTCTTCGCCCGGCTCTCGGCCGCCAAGGGCGAGCCCCGCTGGAACTTCACCAAGTACCTCGTTGGCCGCGACGGTGCCATCATCGAGCGGTTCGACTCGCGTATCGCCCCGGACGATCCCGCCATGCTCAAGGCGATCGACGCGGCGCTGGGCGCCGTAGCGCCTGCCGCGACCAACCCGGCCGCGCCGGGCTCCGCTCCGGCCACCCCCGCCGCGCCGTCGGGCAAGCCCTGACCGCGACATGTGCGTTTGCGCACCGCCCCCGGCCCGGATGTGAGCTGCGGTCTGCTGCGCACCGCACACATCCGACCGAGCCTTGCCCGAGCCGCTGATGCTCGCGATTCGGCCGCATCCGTCCGCCGGGGTGCGAGCCTGGCTTTATTTGGGCAGTACTGCAGCGCCCTGAGTGGTTGATGTCTTGACGTGGGCTCTCCGGCCGGGCACCCGCTCATCGGCTGCGACACCCGGCGCGTACTTCTCATACAGGAACACCGGAGTGTCCAGATCGCTCAGATGGTTCACGATCAGCGGTTCGACCACTTCCCACCCAAGACCGCCGACACCCGTCGCCAGTCGGGGCAGCGCAATCGCCTCCAGGTGTGATTCGATGATCCACTTGCGGAGCTCTCGCAGGGCGTGGTTCACGAACTCCACCCGTGCCCGGCCCGGCTTGTCACCGTGCTGGTAGCCGCCGTCCTGTGTGAACAGGCAGGCCACCTGAACCGAGCCCTTCTCGCCTGCGCCCGACCACACCCACATTGTCCCCGGCTTGGGGTGTGACACATGGCACCAGTGCCGGAAGTCTTTGTACAGCGACGGAGCCCGTTCGCGCAACTGGGATGCCAGCCCCGACGCGTACGGATCATTAGGAGCCACGCCATGGGCGATGGCGGGACAGGTCGTTCGCAGAATGTCACCAGTGACGCGGATGATCATCAGAACCTCCTTGCGTCGGACGCGGTGTGGACTGCGCAACCACATCGACACTTCACCCGTCAAGCGGCACCCGGGAGTTCGGCAGCCGATCCGGCGAACCTCACCCGCGCACCAGCGAGACTCTGCTTCAATCATGCACCCACTTCGCCCGATCTGGAACCAATCCGCGGGGGATTCATGGGCAACCGGCCCAAAATGCCCGGCTTGGGGGAGTTGATGGCGACGGCATGCTTCACTGTGTACTCAAGGGCACCCGTCGGCAAACTGGGACACAAACGCCACAAAGTCATCGCCTGTGAGCAGCCCGTCCGGTGTCGCCGGCGGGCCGCCCACACCGGTGATGTCGGCCAGCGGATCCCCGGCGGCGAACGCGCCGATGAAGGCGTTGAAGTCATCACCGGTCAGCAGCCCGTCTGGCCCTGATCCCGCCTCGCCCCCGATGCCCACCACATCTGCCGGGCACGCCCGTGAGATGCGGATTACCCGCCCGTCGGCCGTGAGGATCAGCGGCAGCCCGTCCATGCCTCGAGCCATGGCGATGACGCCGGCAAACGGCGAGCCGACGTTGCGGGCCAGCAGCAGTTCCTCCGCCTCGGTGCCCACCGGGTTGCGGCTGAACGGCACGCGGTCGTCCACGCGGTCGGCAAGGCCCGGGTGCGTCAGTCGCACCGCCCGCCGATCGGCCGTGAGTCGCAGGCGGAACAGGAAGGCGGTGTTGTAGTTGCCCGTGAGCACCCAGTCGTCAAACACGGGCCCCAGCGCCGAGCCGTGCAGGAACAGCAGCGCCGTCACCCCGTTGGTCTGCAGCCAACTGAAGACCGGATCCACATACGCCGAGGCCGGCGTGCCCGGCACGCTCACCAGCCCGGTCAGCGAGCCCGACTGTCTCGGGTGCCCCACCGGGCCCATGATCCGTGCGTGGCCGCCGTTGGCAGCGATGGGCACGCGATTGAGCTCATCGAACATCGCCTCGCCGTTGTCGGTGCACCACAGCCCTTCACGGAAGTCCGCCACCGCCGGGTCGAAGGCCAAGCCGTACTGGTTGCGAAAGCCGAAGGCGAACCACGTGTCGGTTCCCGGCGGCGAGCCTGCCGCAGCCGAGAACGGGTTGTCCGGCGGGAGCGAGCCATCGGGGTTGATGCGCAGGATGACCCCCGCCTGGTACACCGGCGTCGGCCCGGTGTTGATGCCCAGCGTGGTGCTGAGCCGGTAATCCCCAATCGGCACGTACAGCCGCCCGTCCGGGCCGAAGGTTGGCGGCCCGCCATGGTGATAGCGCGCCGCGATCGTCGTCGACAGCACGATCGTCGGCGGGCTGGTCCGTTCCAGGCGGCCGATCAGACTGGACGGGTCCGCCGGGTTGGGCGCCGCCGGCTGCGTCCACGTCAGCCGCTCCACCACGCTCTGCACCGGCGTTGAGAACTCGGTGACCATCGCCTGCGGCATGTCCGTCACGCCGTCCAGCGACTGGCTGTACCGCACATAGACCCAGGGCACCGCCGGGAACTGCGGATGAGTGACCAGCCCCTGGATGCCGTACTCCGCCTGCGTGTCACCTCCGCCCGGTACCCCAGCAGCAGCGTGTCTTCGCTGACCGGCACAAACGCCGAGACGAGGTTATCGATCCCCGTCGGCAGGCCTTGCACCACGGTGGTGAAGGCCAGCCGTGGGTCCTGGCTCACCGGGGCCGTCTGCCCATGGGCAGCGACGGTCGCAACGCCCGTCAGCGACGCCGCGATCATCCGGATTGTCCATGCGGGACGCTCCACTGCTAGAGTGTGCCACACCGTCGCTGGCCGTCAAGCCCGGTAGCACGCAGCCCTCCGGGCCGCGAACGCGTCCCACCCGCCCCCCGCCCCGGCCACCTCCGGCCCCGCTTACAGGTTCCCGCGCCGGCCCTGCTCCAGTTCCAGGGCTTCGAACAGCGCCTTGAAGTTGCCCTTGCCGAACGACTGGCTGCCCCGGCGGCAGATGATCTCAAAGAAGAGCGTCGGCCGGTCCTGCAGCGGGCGGGTGAACAACTGCAGCAGGTAGCCCTCGTCATCCGCGTCCACCAGAATGCCGAGCTTCTTCACCGCCTCGTGATCCTCGCGCACCGGCTGGTGCCCGTGCGTGGTGAGCATCTTGTTCACCCGCTCCCACACCAGTTCGTAGTACGCATCCGGCAGGGTGAGGAACTCCACGTTCCGGCGGCGCAGTTCGGCGATTGAGTGCAACTCGTCGTCGGTCCGCAGCGCCAGGTGCTGCACGCCGGGGGTGTGCGCGTGCCAGTCGAGGTACTCCTCGATCTGCGACTTCTTCTTGCCCTCGGCGGGCTCGTTGATGGGCATCTTGATCAGGTTGTTGCCCGAGGCCATCACCTTGGACATCAAGGCCGAGTACTCGGTGGAGATGTCCTTGTCATCAAAGTGCTTGAACATCTTGAACTCAAGCACGTTCTCGTAGAACCGCACCCAGTGGTTCATCTTGCCCAGTTCCACGTTGCCCACCAGGTGGTCGACGTACTTCAGCCCGCACGGATGCTCGCGGTTGTGCTTGTTGATCGCCAGGTCCGGCAGTTTGATGAACCCCGGCGCGAACAGCCCGCCCTCTTTCACCTTGGTCAGGTCATACCCGCCCGAGCGCGACACGAAGGTGTGCACGCAGCGGCCATAGGTCTTGATCGACGCGGTCGTTACCGACCCGTGCGCGTCGCTGACGGTGCGGGGCGTCTGGGCCGACTGCCCGCCGTTGCGAAGAGCCGCCTCGTAGGCCTTCTCCGCATCGAACACCGTGAACGCCACGTCCTTCACCCCGTCGCCATACAGCATCACGTCGTGGCTCGCCGCATGCTCGCTGGTCAGGCCGGTGGTCAGCAGGAAGCGGATGTTGCCCTGCGTCAGCAGATACGTTGCCGAATCCCGCGAGCCTGTGGTCAGGTCCTGCACCTGCTCCACACAGAAGCCGAAGCAGTGCGCGTAGTACATCGCCGCCTGCTTGGCGTTGCCCACATAGAACCGGACATGGTCCACATCGATCAGTTGCAGCGGATCGGTCGTGGCGATGCGGGACGGCTTGGCGGCGGCGGGCGGCTGTGGGGCGATGGACATGGACGGCTCCTCGTTCCTGATCCGCCCGAAACTCAGCCGAGCGGTTTCTACCAGTGTAGTCGAACCTCAGATGGCCTTTGGGTGATCCGCCGGCCGGGGAGCATTCGGTCGCACGGCCCCTGGTCCCGCTTCAGGCGTCTTCGGCTGGCGTGCGGGCCGCATGCGGCCACCTGGCAACGGCGCGGCCGCCGAGTGAACGGCCGGCTGCATCGGTTGAGGGGGCCGGCACAGGAGGCTGCGGCAGAGCGTGGGTGGGGGCCATGGGGTTGGCATGGAGGGCGGGGGTGGCGAGGTGGGGGGTGGGGGTGGGGGTGGGGGTGGTGGCGGGCGGGCCTCTGGCGGTAGCGGAACCGTCCCGGTCGCTGGCCAGTGCGGCTTCCTGCCGGCTAAACTGACGTTCGACTGCCGTTGGGTGTTCGTGGTTTGGTTGGTTGTGATCCGTCTTGGGGTGATTTCCCGTTCAGTTCTGCACCCAACAGGCCTCCGCCGTCGATTGAGCAGGTAACCCGTGAGCGATCCCCGACCTCACCACCACGGCCCGATTGAACCCAAGCCGCTTGGCCCGGCGGTATCCACTGCGCCGCAAGGCCCCGCTGCCATCTCCGCACTGCTGGCCCTCCCCTCACTGGACAAGGCCCGTGTCGGCCCCTTCATCCTGACCAAGCGGCTCACGCCCAGCGTTATGGGCGAGCGATGGCTGGCTCTTCGGTATGACGGCCTGACCAGCCACGTCGTGCACCGCTTCCGCGTCTGGCGTGACAAGCTCGATCGCGACAAGTTCATGACCGTGATGGAGCGTGCCGCCACGCTCAACCATCCGCACATTCTCAAGATCGAGCACTTCGGCTTCGATCACCGCAACCGTCCTTACTGCGCCACGCCCTATACCGGCGCGTCCACCGGCGTGCTCAGTCTCGAGTCATTGCTCCGCCAGAAGAGTGGTGCCATGGCCCCCGAGGAGGCCAAGCGGCTCGCCGAGCACGTGCTCTCGGCCATCGCCCACGCCCATGCGCTCGGCTGCCAGCACGGCCCGCTGGGCATGAACGAAGTGCTGGTCGACCCGCGGGGCCGTGTGCAGATTGAGTTGTACGGCGTCGCCGCCATGCTCGGCCACCCCGAGAACATCGATCAGGAGCAGCGTCGCCGCGAGGTCGTCGCCACGCTGCAGATGGTCTACCAGGTTCTCACCGGCCTGCGGGCCGAGGAGCCGCTGCTTCCGCCCACCCGCGTTCTGCCCGACCTCGATCCGACGTGGAACGACCTGTTTGCCACCGGCCTTTCTGAGCCCGGCTTCACCTCCGCTGCCCACGCCCTCTCCGCGTTGCGGGCCTGCCGCACCAGCGGCGACGGACCATGGACCTTCGCGCGGCTTCGGCTGGTCACCAAGCGCATCCTCATGAGCGGCATGTGATGCGGCCGCCTGCGCGGCGGCCCGCGTTGTTCGCCCCCAGACTGGTGTGAGTTCACGAAGGCGTCGCCGCCAGCGCGGCACGCAGTTGCTTTGCCTGCTCCGTGCTGGTCTCCGGCAGGGCCAGCAGCCGGTTGGCCAGTTTCTCGGCCGCCTGCCGCGTAGGACCCGGTACCCGCAGCCACGTCACCACCGCCGGCGTCATGGCTGCCTCCGGCCATCGCACCGCCGCCGCCAGCAGCGCTGCCGCCGCCCCGGGCTGCTGCTCGGCGCTGAGTGCCTCGGCGACCGGACGGGCCGCGGTCATCGGCGCCACCCGCCCCAGCACGCCGGCTGCGCGGGCCCGCACCGCCGGCTCATCATCGCGCAGCAGTGGAATCACGGCGTTGACTACAGCGTCTCCCAGCGGACGGGCGTTGGCCAGGTCCCGCTCCACCAGTTCCAGTCCCAGCGTTCGCACTTGCGTCATCTCGTCCCCCAGCAGCGACACCAGTCGTGCCGGCCGCTGCCCCTCCGGGGTGTCCAGGTACCCCCGCCGCAGGCTGTCCACCAGACGCGTCACGGTCGAATTCAGCGTGGCTGATACCGCGTCTGCCCGCTCCGCCAGCCCTTCGGCCAGCGCAGCGGTCCACGCCGCCTCTGGCGCAAAGCGCAGCGGCCCGAACCATTCCTCCCACGCTGCTGATGTGCTGGCGATCTCGCTCCGCCCCGTCAGCCGCTCGAGCGCATCAAATGCCGCCGCCCGCCGCCGCTCGCGTGCCTCCACCTGCGTTGGTGATGCCGCCTGGTCGCTCCCGTTGGCCGTCGCGTTGAGGATTGCCTCAAACGCCCGTCGCGTCCGCACCGAGCAGAGCGCCGCCAGCACCGCCGGGGCCGCCTCGTCGCCGGCGTTGGTCTGCAACTCCACCAGCGGTTCCTCAAGCCACAGAGGCGCCGTCGCCAGTTCCGCCACCGCCCGCAGCACGCCGATCGTCGGGCCGGGCAGCGGCCGCTCCGTGGTTCGCAGCAGTTCGATGATCGCCATTCGCACCGCGTTCTCGCCCCGACGCACCAGTTCCGAGGCCGCCGCCTGCCGTTCCCGCAAGCGGGACGCCTGATCGGTCAGCGTCCGCCATGGCCCATGCGCCCATGAGGGCAGGTCCGGTGCTGGATCCGCCCCCACCCTTGGCCCGCTCGCTGTGCCCGTTGCCGCCGGCTCACCCGCCGCGGGCGACCCCACGACCACCGACGCCATCACCACCGACCACGCCGCCACCCCGACGCACCAGCGTCTGGCGACCCCTGTCAGTCTGGCCGGCCTGTTCATGCTCACGGTGTACCCCGATCAACGTTCCCCCTCCCCGACTGGTTCGCAATTCTCGTCGCCATCTCTCACGCCGGCCGGTTGCTCGATCCTTCGTCCGATCAGCCCTCAGCGTTCACCGGGCGGCGGTCCTTTGGGTGTCTGCCGCCGGGCCTGCTTGATGAACTGCGTCACCCGGGCCAGGTCCTTGCTGGGCTTCTTGATCTTCGGCATCATCGGGGCGGCGGCCGGCGCAGCCGCAGCGGGCCGCTTGCCGTCGCCCCCGCGGCCCGCCGCCTCCGCCTCGCTGTCGCCCGGCTTGGCGGCAGCGTTCGCTGCGACGGCTGGCGCTTTCTCGGATTGTCCGCCCCGCACGCCGATTCGCCGGCGGAGAATCGCCAGCAGCGTGCCCGGCTGCAGCGCGGTGGGGTTGTCCGGCCGGAAGAAGACCTCCGGCACGTCGGAGGCCTTGATCGTCGGCGGCACCACCGTACTCCCCGGCGCCCCCGCCATCGCCCGCACCGCTGCCGCGGGGTCGGTGGTCCGGAACACCACATCCTTCTCGGTCACGGTGATCGCCCGCACCCCCAGCCCCCGGGCCCCAATGCGGATCTCCGCCAGTTGCAGCAGCCGGTCTGTCGGCTCGGGGATCGGCCCGTACGCCCCGGTCAGATCCGTCACCACCTTGTCGAGCGCTTCGGCGTCCGACGCCAGCGCGATCCGCCGATACGCCTCCAGCCGTCGCGCATCCGATGGGATGTATGGCCGGGGGATCAGTCCGGTGACGCCCAGTTCCACCGACACCTCACTGGGCTGGGCCACCGTCTCGTTCTTCAGCCCCTTGACCGCCCGCTCGAGCAGCTGGCAGTACATGTCGTAGCCCACCGCGGCGATGTGCCCGCTCTGCTCGGGCCCGAGAATGTTGCCCGCCCCGCGGATCTCCAGGTCGCGCATGGCGATCTTGAACCCCGCCCCCAGCATCGAGAACTGCTCGATCGCCGCCAGCCGCTTGCGGGCCTTCTCCTTCACCGCCCGGCTCTCGGGCAGCAGCAGATAGCAGTAGGCCCGGTTCTTGTACCGCCCCACGCGGCCCCGCAACTGGTGCAGGTCGGCCAGGCCGAAGCGGTCCGCGTCGGCGATGATCATGGTGTTGGCCGACGAGATGTCGATGCCCGACTCGATGATCGTCGTGGACACGAGGATGTCCGCCTGCTTGCGCATGAAGCGCAGCATCACCTCTTCCAGTTCCTTGGGCGCCATCTGCCCGTGCCCGACGACGATCCGCGCGTGCGGCGCCATCGCCTGCACCCGCTGGGCCACCTCGTGGATGTCGTACACGCGGTTGTGCACGAAGTACACCTGCCCGTCGCGCGACAGTTCCCGTGCGATCACCTGCGCCAGCCGCTTGTCGTTCCAGGGGATCAGTTCGGTCACCACCGCCCGCCGATCCGCCGGGGCCGTCGTCAGGCTGGAGATGTCGCGGATCCCCAGCAGCGACATGTGCAGCGTCCGCGGGATCGGCGTCGCCGAGAGCGTCAGCACGTCCACCGTCATCCGCAGGCCCAGCAGCTTCTCCTTGTGCTCAACCCCGAAGCGCTGCTCCTCGTCGATGATCACCAGCCCCAGATCCGCGAACACCACGTCGCTGGAGAGGATGCGGTGCGTCCCGATCAGCACGTCCACCCGGCCCCGCTGCACGTCCTCCAGCACCGGCGCGATCTCCCCGTCGGACTTGAACCGCGACACCGATTCGATCCGGAAGGGGTAATCCGCGAACCGCGCCCTGAATGTCCGCTCGTGCTGCTCGGCCAGCACTGTCGTGGGCACCAGCACCGCCACCTGCTTGCCGAACTCGACGGCCTTGAACGCGGCGCGGATCGCCAGTTCGGTCTTGCCGTACCCCACGTCGCCGCACACCAGGCGGTCCATCGGCCGCTCGCGCTGCATGTCCTTCTTGATCTCCCCCAGCGCCGCCAACTGGTCCTCGGTCTCCTGATGCGGGAACTCGTCCTCAAAGCGCTGCTGCCAGGGCGTGTCGCCCGGGTAGCGGATGCCCGGCAGGTGGTTGCGGGCCGCCCGCACCCGCAGCAACTCCGCCGCGAGGTCCTTCACCGACTCGCTGACGCGGGCCTTTTGGTTCTTCCAGCGGGCCCCGCCCAGCACCGAGAGCGGCGGCTTGCCGTTGAACCCGCCGATGTACTTGGACACCTGGTCGATCTTCGACGCCGGCACGTGCAGCACGGCCGCGTCGGCGAACTCCAGGCTCAGAAACTCCTCCTGGTCCGTCGCCGCCCCGGCCTGGTCGTTGGCCGCCGGCTTGCCCTTGCCCGCCCGGGCGCTGCCGCCCAGCCGCAGCCGGTCCTCCACGCCCGCCTTCACCTGCGACAGGCTCATCACCTTCAGCCCGGTGAAGCGGGCGATGCCGTGCTCGGCGTGCACCACATAGTCCCCGACCTGCAGGTCCAGGAACGTGTCCATCGCCCGCCCGGCCTTGAGCCTCGGGCCCCCGGCGCTGCGTCGCCCCGCAGGCCGGTGCAGCAGTTCGTGCCACCCGGCGAACACCTTGGGCACGCCGTCCTCAGGGCCATACACAAACCCGCTGGGCAGGTGCGAGAGTTCCGTCCGCACCTCCGCCATGCCCTCCTCGCTGCGTCGCTCGGCCAGCAGTTCCTGCAGGCGGGCCTGCTCGCCGCCGTTCTCGCACACCACCGTCACATCGCAGCGGGGCATGCCGCTGGCCGTGTCGCCCCGCGCCATCTTGGCCAGTTCCCCCAGCCCCGCCGTCAGATCATCCGGGAACGGCGGCAGCGGGCTGAACGGCAGCCGCAGCAGTTCCGTGCCGTCGGCGCTGCCGTACGCCCCGATCGCCGTCACCTCGATCACTGCCCCGCACGCCCGCCCGATCCCCGCGAACACCGCCGGCGGGCCGAAGATCGGCTGCTCGCCGGTCACCCGCTCGAAGTACCCGCGGCCCTGTTCGGTCAACTCCATCAGTTCGTGCAGCACCGCCAGCGTGCCGGCCGGAAGCAGTTCCGTGAACGCCTTGCTGCCGCCCGTGCTGCCGCCCGTGCTGCCGCCCGCACCGCCCCCGCCGGCCTTGGCGTTGGCTTTGGCGCCGGTCTTGCCGCCGGTCTGGCCCCCGCCGGCCTCCCCGTCATCTCCGCCCGCCGCCGGGTCGGCGCTGGCCACCAGCCGCACCCCGCCCACGGTTCGGTCGATCCCCATCGAGGCCAGATCGATCTCCGCCGCCTTCTCCAGTTCATCGCCGAAGTAATCCAGCCGCACCGGCACCCCGCCGGGCGACATCGCCTTGCCCCCGCCCTCGCTCTCCGCCGCGTCGCTCCGCGTCGGGTCCCCGGGCGGGAACACATCCACGATGCCGCCCCGCACCGCGTAGTCCCCCGGCTCTTCGATCGCATCGCACCGCCGATACCCCGCCTGGTCCAGCCAGCGCACCAGCCACGCCGGCCCGCGTGTGTCGCCCACCCGCAGGGTCAGCAGTTGCCGGTCCAGATGGGCCGGGTCCGGCACCGGCTGCATCAGGGCCGCCATCGGGGCCACGATCACCGTCGCCGGCGGGGCCGCCTTGGGCCACCCGCTCAACTGCTCCACCACCGCCAGCCTTGCCGCCAGCAGGTCCAGGTTCATCGCCGACTCGCCCGGCAGCGTCTGCAGCGCCGGCAGCAGCACCGCCGCGGCGCCGTGAGCCTTGAGCACCTCCACCGCCTCGTCGGCCTCGTCCACGTGGGCCACCGCCAGCAGCACCGGCCGCCCGGTCTTTCGCGCCAGCGCCCCGGCCACCAGCGGCGTGGTCACGCCCACCGAGCCGAACGCAGTCAGCCTGGCCGGACCGGCGACCGCCCGCGGGGCCGTCGCCCGCCGGGCCAGTTCCACGATCACGCGGTCAGATGCAAAGAGGCCGATCAGGTCCATGGCTTGGCCGCACCAACGCGCGCACGCCCGCGTCGACGCACCAGCGCCGTCCCGGGGTCGCCCACACGTACTGCCCGCAGGTTAGTCGGCGGTCACCAGCGACCGCAGCCCCTCCACCGTTCCCCGGTGAACACCCCGCACCCGCAGCAGATCCTCCACCGCCGCAAACCGCCCCTTGGCCCCCCGGTCCTCGATAATGCGGCCCGCCAAAGTTGCCCCGATGCCCGGCAGCAACTCCAGTTCCGCCGCCGTCGCGGTGTTGATGTTCACCCGCCCAAGCGTCCGCGTCGCCTCCGGCCCCTCGCCCCCCTGGCCGGGTGCCCGCACCACCACCACCTCGCCCGGGCCGCTCACGGTCACCTCCGCCGCCGGCGCCCGCACCAGTTCCACCCGCGTCCGCCGCCCGCTTGACCACGACACCAGCGCTCCCGCCGCCAGCAGCAGCACCGCCACCGCCGCCCACTTGGCGGGCCCCGCCGTCCAGTCACGCTCGCCTTGCCCCTGCTCGGTCATCGCCCGGCACGCTTTCAGTTCAAGGGTTGCCGATTCCGCAGCGTGTTGCGCAGCCCGCTGAGCGCCGCCAGCGCCGGCTTGGCCGCCAGCGTCGCCGACACCAGCCCGCCGCCGGTCATCTCCCCGGCCGGGGCCACACCCGGCGGGCAGTCATACAGGTCCTGCCAGCACACGCTGCTCACGTACGGCTTGGTGGCCGCGATCCGCGCCACCGCCGTCGCCCAGGCAGCCTGCGTCTCGGCGGTCCACCCGCTGGCGTTGTCGCCGCTGCCGCCCCACACCCCCGGCTCAAGCGCATCCTCCGGCACGTTTGCCGGCGTGCTCGGCGCTCCCAGCACCGTCACCGCCACCGGCCGTTCCAGCGCACCCACCCGGTCCAGCATTGCCGAGACCGCCAGCAGGTCGCGGCACGCCCGCCCCGCCTCACCCGTCCCCATCTGCAGCCGCACCCCGAACGCGTCCACCGGCGCCTGCATCTGGTTGATCAGTTCTCCGTAGATCATCGGCGGCACCGTCCGGCTGCCCCTGGGCGTCCCGGTGTACTCGCCCCACGGGTGGGCGATCTCCACGATCACCCGCGCCGTCGGCTGCAGCTTCTTGACCACCAGCACGCACGTCCGCGTCAGGTCCATCGCCTGCTCTGGGCTCAGCGTGATGCCGCCCACCCCGCACAGCCCCGACGCCACGTTCCACACGCTCACCGTGCGGCGATACCGCGTCACCACTGCCTTGAAGTGCTCCACCACCACGTCGCGCAGCGTTTCGTAGTCGTGCTCCCAGATCGCCAGCCACCGGGGCACGCACCGGGGCGAGGTGTCCAGAATCGGCCCGGCGTGCACCGGCAGCCTCGCCGTCCGGATCGCCCACTCAATCCACTTGTCCGTTCGCTGGTAGGCGTATTTCCCCTCGGACGGCTCAAGGTCCACCCATCGCATCGGCATCGACACAAAGTCGAAATGCTGCTGCGCCAGCAACGCCCATTCAGGCGTGAACGCCGCCGGATTGATGGCACAGCCGATCGCCGGAGCGTCCGCGAGCACCACCCCGCCGGAATGGTGGTGCGCCGCGTGAGACGGCGCGTCCTTGGCGTCATGGTCGGACACGTCCTCCGCCGAGAGCCGCGCCCCGGCCATCTCCGTCAGCGATCCCGCCAGCCGCCGCTGGTGCGCGATCCGCGAACACAGCAGGCACAACTGCTCGCCCGCCGCCAGCGATTCCGACAACGCGGCCCGTGCCCACTTCTCCGCCGTCGGCGTGAACCCCTTGCCCCCCGCCCGCTGCGATTCCACCAGCGCCGTCGTGAACGCCTCCAGGGCTGCCGTCACCCGTGCCATGGCCGGCTCTTCCTGACCGCGGTCAAACAGACCCCATTCCTCAAGCTTGGTCAGCAGCATCATCACCTGGTGCCGCGCCAGCTCCAGCGTCAGCAGATACGGCTCCGCACGCTCGGGCAGCAGGCACGTCCGCAGGTTCAGCCGCCCCCCGTTCCGGCTCCCCGTCGCCGGCGGCACATTCACCTGCAGGCTGATCGCTGCCGCCCCGGTGATCCGCTTGCTTGCCGTGATGTACCCGTCAGCAAACCCGATCTCCGACGGAATCGCCACGTCATCCGGCCCGAGAAGATGGGCATGCCGCAGCAGAAAGCCCTTGGCCGGAACCGGGAGCCCCGCGGCACCCGCGGGCGACAAAGGGGCTGAGTCAAAGACGGCGAACTTGAGCATGCGGCATGCCGAGGCGGGACACGGTGGGTGGGCGAACGGTCTGGCAACTCCAGCGTAGTCGCTTGATCGGCTTTCGGTAGTCGTCTGCGGACCCCCTCTCGTTCATGCCGGTCACCGTCAGGAGGGGCCGTACGCCCGACCATGATGCCGGCCATTCATGCTCCCGTGCGCCCCCTCCGCCGGCTCCGCGCTCCCTTGCCCGGCTTCGCTCCCTGGAGTTCCTCCGCCAGCCGCCCTCGCGGAGACACGGCGACTTGTGCCCGGTCTCATCGACTGCTCCGATTTCCGCAAGTATCCCGTCGCCACATCCGGGGGGGCAGCCGCCAAGTCGCTCCGGCTCCTGCATCCCAGTTCGCCCTTTCTTGGACCTTCCCCCTATACTGGGCATGCTGCGAGAGGCATCGCCTCCGGGGGGCAGGCCCCCGCCGGTGCAAAGCCCCTCAGGCAGCCGTCAAGCGTCCTCGTCCATTCGCCGGGACGGCCTCGTCCCGTGTTCAGTCGCCTCAGAAGGAAGATTCATGGGTAACTCCATCTGGATTGTCGTCGGAATCATCGTCGGCGTCATCGCGCTCATCTTCGTCTTCATCGTCGGCCAGTTCATCAACCTCTACATCCAGGCCCTGTTCTCCAACGCCAAGGTCGGCCTGCTGGAACTGGTCGGCATGCGGCTGCGCAAGGTCGATCTCAAGACCGTCGTCTACTCCCGCATCCGGGCCGTCAAGTCCGGCCTGGACATCTCCACCAACCAGCTTGAAACCCACTACCTCGCCGGAGGCCGCGTGCCCCAGGTCATCTCCGCCCTGATCGCCGCCAAGGGCGCCAAGATCAACCTCGGTTGGGACACCGCCACCGCTATCGACCTGGCCGGCCGCGACCTCTTCGACGCCGTCCAGACCTCCGTCAACCCCAAGGTCATCGACTGCCCGGCCCAGAACGGCCCCCGCTCCACCATCGACGCCGTCGCTCAGGACGGCATCCAGCTCAAGGCCAAGGCCCGCGTCACCGTCCGCACCAACATCGCCCGCCTGGTCGGCGGCGCTACCGAAGAGACCATCATCGCTCGCGTCGGTGAGGGCATCGTCACCACCATCGGCTCGGCCATCACCCACAAGCAGGTGCTCGAGAACCCCGACAACATCTCCAAGACTGTCATGGCCAAGGGCCTCGATGCCGGCACCGCCTTCGAGATCCTCTCCATCGACATCGCCGACATCGACGTCGGCGAGAACATCGGCGCCCAGCTCCAGGCCGCCCAGGCCGAGGCCGACAAGAAGCGATTCCAGGCCGAGGCCGAGAAGCGTCGCGCCCTGGCCCTGGCCCTGGAACAGGAGAACAAGGCCAAGATCGAAGAGAACAAGGCCTTGGTCGTCCTCGCCGAGGCCGATATCCCCAAGGCCATCGCCGAGTCCTTCCGCTCCGGCAACCTGGGCATCATGGACTACTACCGCCTGAAGAACGTGCAGGCCGACACCCTCATGCGATCGGCCATCGCCGGCGGCGGCACCCAGTCCGTCGGCGAGAAGGGGCCGCTCACCTGAGCGTCCCCGGCACGTCCGAACCCGCCCCTGCCCGCGTTCGTAGAGCACCGTGGGTCCCCTGATGATGCGACTGCTGGCCATCCTGTGCCTGCTGCTTTCGCCGGTGGCCTCCGGCTGGGCCATCGCCTGCTCTGCCCATATGCCGGTCGTCATCGCCGCCCCGTGCGAGCAGACCGGCTGCTGCTGCGGCGAGGCCTGCATCTGCGGCACCGCCGAACGCCCCCACGGCGACCCCGCCGTTCCCGCCCTCCCTTCATCGCCCGGCGATCAGCGTTCGGGCACTCTCGCGCTGCTCCTAGCCGCCCTCCCGCCGTCGCTCGACGGCCTGCCGATGTTCTTCGGCGGTCGGCCTGTTTTTCCTACGGCCCGGCCCGCTGAGGCCCACAACTCCATGTGGGCCTCCCCTTCCGGCCGCTGCGCCCTGCTCTGCATCTGGCGAACCTGAAGCCCAGCAGGGGCCGGCTGTGCCACGCGCATTTCGCGTGAGCACCCCCTCCCCTTGAGGCGGTCCTGCGCCCGTCGGGCCTCGCCCGGCCGGTCGCACGCCGCCTGCGCTCTTCGTGCTTCTGGCGTTTTCGTCCATCTTTCCATTGATCCAATGCACAACGTCCGGGCCCGGCGGGCACGCCCGTTCCGCGTCCGGTTCGGAGGTTCCATCCCATGACTCGTCACGCTTTTCGTTCCATCCCCGCTCTTGCTCTCTCCGCCGCCGGCCTGCTCGCCGTGGTCAGCCTCGGGGGCTGCGCCTCCGGCGGCGCCGCCGCTGACCCGGCCGCTGCCGCGCTGCTCGCCGACAACTCGCCGGTGAACGGCACCCAGGCCACGCTGATCATCAAGGGCATGTCCTGCCCGCTGTGCGCCAACAACATCGACACCCAGCTCCGCCGCCTCAATGGCGTCACCGACGTGCAGATCGACATGTCCACTGGCTTCGTCACCGTGGACTTCCTCGCCGGCGCCGCCCCCACGCGGTCCGCTCTGGCCAAGGCCGTCGCCAACACCGGCTTCACCCTCGTCGAGATCCGCACCCAGTAAGCCGCCGCCATCTTCGGCAACCGGCTTCCGCTCTCACCCTCTTCAACAGGGCCTGACCCCATGTACCACATGAACAGCACCACTCTTCCCGCCGGCCCCCTGGCCGGCGTAGCCATCACCCTCGCCCTCCTGGGCCCCGCCTTCTCCGCGTCCGCCCAGGAACCCCTGTTCACCGACGCCGCCACCCAGCCCTCCGCCGGCGCCGTCGCCTTCCGCCAGCAACTGCGCTACGAACGCAAGGGCACCGACCCCCACACCGGCGAACGCGACGGCACCGACATCATCGCCTGGAACAGCCTCTCCGTCGGCCTCACCGGCACGCTGTCGCTGAACATCGAGTCTCCCATCTACCTCGCCTCCATCCGCACCACCACCTCCGGCCGCACCGACACCGACTCCGGCTTTGCCGACCTGCCGGTCTCACTCAAGTACCGCTTCTACAACAACGACCTCTCGCCCATCGACACCATTCGTGCCAGCCTCATCGCCGGTGTTGAGGTCCCCTCCGGCGACAACCGCTTCTCCTCCGAGACCTTCGACCCCTTCGTCGGCGGCGTCGCCATGGCCATCTTCGGCCGCTGGGGGTTCAATCAGGGCCTCTCCTACAAGTTCAACACCTCCGGCACCGGCACCCACATCGCCGGCGACGGCGCCGCCGACGCCCTCCGCTTCGACTCCGCCGTCCTCTACCGCATCGACCCCGTCGCCTACACCGCCGACACCACCGCCGCCACCTACCTCACGCTTGAACTTAACGGCCTGTATGAGATGAACGGCCAGAGCGAACTGCGGCTTTCCCCGGGCATCCTTTACGAGGCCCGCTCGTATGCCCTGGAACTGGGGGTGCAGATCCCCGTGCAGAGCAGCGTCGAGAATCGCGCCAAGACCAACCTGGCGGTTGTGATCGGCTGGCGCATCCTGTTCTGAAACCACGCGTCCCCATCTGCGAAAACAGCCTGCGGTGGGCCACGGGGCAAAGTGGGGGGTGGGTGGGGAAAGGGGGGGTGAAGGGGGTGAAGGAGTATGGTGAAGGGCAAAGGCGTCTGGACGAGGCCGTCCCAACCGCCGTGCCCCATCCGCCCCCGTCCGCCCCCCGCCCCCGCAGGCGTGTTTGCCGTTCGCTGTGTTTGTGTGTGTCTGTTCGTGTGTCCATCCTGTCCGCTACCGGAGTTTCCCATGCACTCGGCCCACCGCTTCGCTTCCGCCACCTTCCTTGTCGCCGCTCTCACCGGCCTGGCCGCCTCTGCGTTGCCCGCCCGTGCCGGGAGCACCACCGAGGCCGCCTCCGCAGCGTCCATGCAGGCGCCTGCCGCGGCACCCCTCCAGCCCGTGCTGACCATCTCCGGTTCCGGCCGCGTGGATGCCAAGCCCGACTTCGCCGTCGTCGTGCTCGGGGTTGACATCCGCGCCAAGACCGCCGCCGAGGCCGCGTCCGAAGCCGCCGCCGCCACCGAGAAGATCCTCGCCGCCCTTCGCCCGCTGGGCTCCGGGCCTGAAGGGATGGCCATCAAGGGCATGAAGATCCAGACCTCCCGCGTGGATCTCGCCCCCGCCTACCGCTACAGCAACGACAACGGCGACCAGCGTCGCACCCTGCTGGGCTACGACGCGACGAGCATGATCCGCGTCCGCATTGCCGACCCCGCCGCTATTGGCAAGGTCATGGACGTCGCTGTCGCCGCCGGCGCCAACCGCATCGAGGGCGTGCAGTTCGAACTCGCCGACGCCCTCAAGGCCCGCAGCGAGGCCCTCACGCTCGCCGCCCAGGCCGCTCGCTCCAAGGCCGACGTCCTCGCAGCCGCCCTCGGACTGCGGATCATCGGCATCAAGGACGCCACCTCCACCGAGAACGACAACGGCTGGCGGCCGATGTCGCAACTCTCCAACCGCGTCGCCGCCGAGGCTGCCGGCATGGACGGCCAGATCGAGCCCGGGACCATTGCCGTTCAGTCCTCGGTGAACGTGACGTTCCTGGTGGAGCCGATCGCGGCTGGCGCTGCGCCCGCTCAGCCCAAGCGCTGAACCACGTTCCACAGATCCGATTCGGGAACCGACGGCCGCAGCCTGCTGAAATGTGGAACGATGAGTTTGGCGTGTGAGGAGTGGGTTGGCGGCAGATTGATGGTGATCTTGCAGGGCTGCCAAGCCGGCGGCTGTCCTCCGGTGCTTGCCGCCCGGCGGACGCTTCGGTCAACCAGGCGATCATCTGCGTCGGGGCTGCTCAATTCCGTCCGTACTGCTCACCCTCGCATCGTTGCGCATCATGCCGCACTCCGGGCAGGTGGCTGCCGGTCAGAGCGTCGACAGGTCCTGCGGGCATCGCGGGCACACCCCCGGCTTGAAACGCTAACGCAGTCGGCGGGTGCGCACCGCGGTCGTTCCCGCCGCCGTCCCCGCCGGCCAGACGGGTGGGTGAGCCACAGCCCACTCCGGCTCCCGGGAGTTCTCGGCCCGACAAGGCGGCCAGAACACTCTCCCCAAGAACGTACCTGCAGCGCCTGGCAGTCCCAGACGGCGCACCCCTTCAGACCGGCTGTCACGGTCAAGCCCCTGCTGTACGCCTCGCTCGCCCAGTTTCCCCCTGGGTTGATCGGTACAGGCCGCCACAGAGACTGGCGACCGGAAGAGCCACCGACGCAGTTATGTCTGCGAGCTGCAGCCAGATCGCAATGCGTTGGCCGCATGGCGGGACCGTCGGTACAGCCGGAGCATGTTCCGGCACGCATGAATTCGATTCACGCCGCCTCGCGCCCACGCGATCGAAAGATCAGTGCACGGCAAGGTCTTCGGTTGGAGCCTCGCGATCTCCACGCTTTGCCGCCATGGCGGCGGCAGGTCGAATGGTGGTAGATTGGCACGAGGATTGGTGCCGCGACAGCAGGCGCCTCCGCCGCCACCTCAGCCCCGGCGGGTGTTCAGGCCGGCGTTCAGGCGGGCTTCGCGTTGTTGGTCAGCCCCCTTTCCCACGTGACCACAATCAGCCAGGTGATCCCCAGCCACGCGAAAATCGCCGGGTACTGGTTCCATGCCGGCAGGTCCTTGCTGTGGATGGCGAACATGGTCAGCATGAACGCACCGAAGAGGCCCATCGCCAGACCGATGGAGAAGTGTGTGAGTTGCACGCGCCGGCGCGGCATGCATGCGGCGGCCAGAGCCGTGATCGAAATGATCCCTTCGGTCGCCGCGATGATGACCTGGCAGATGTGGGCCTTGAGCTTGATCGGGCCCGCCCAGCGTTCCTGGTCGTCGGGCGTGGAGAGGTCGGCCCCGAAGAACTCGAAGAACCACGTCGACACCGGAACGAACTGCTTGGGGACACGGTCGGTCACGAAGCCGGGGACCAGCGTCCCGAACATCGCAATGAGCATGAACAGCCCGAGAAGAACCAGCAGGACGACGGGAAGGGGCGGAACGGTGAGTCTTGGCACGGCGGTCTCCGAGGGGTCATGATTGAATTTGGCTTCGCCCGGTCAGCGTGCCGGATTGGCGGTCAACCGCTCAAACCATGTCGCCGCGTCGGTCTTAGTCCAGACAACAGTACCCGGGGTTGATGATCGCCGCATCAGTCACATCAGTCACGTCAAGCACGGCTGCTCCATCAACAGCGAACACGAGGCGATCGCCGACATGTCGCACCGTGATGGTGTGCCATGCGCCGGGCACGTTGCCGATCGCCGCGGGCGATTCGACCTTCGCCGATCCCGTTGCGTGCGCACGTCGCCGACGAACTTCTACACTCGGAATGTGCTCTCCAGCGGGTTGATGCGGCAGGTGTAGTAGTGGTCGCGGCCCCGAACACGCCAGATCGGGCCGCCGCCCTGATCTGCCTCGCCCGATCGCGATTGCACGCGCACCGAGAGTTCCGTGTCGGCCTGCTGCGGCCCTCCAAGCGGGTTCGGATGCCAGTACATTGTGGAGGTCTGGTTCCGCGGGGTGGAATCGTCAGCACGCGCGGCGGGCTGAGGTCAGCCGTGCCGTCGGCTTTGGCCGCAAAGCCCCACCGGGCAAGCGTGCCGTCCTCCCCCCGCGTCCTGCGAGCGTCGCCAGCTCTCGGCCGCTGCGGGCGCTGCATGGTGCGTTCCGGCACATCCGCACAACAGGTCGAGCGGCGCAGGCAGGGTCGCAAAGCAGCGGTGATGGGTGGGGTGAGTTGTTGCAAGCCAGGCGTAAGCCCACCCACCGCTCCATGAGTTCAAACAAGCCGCCCGTGAAGGCGGTCAGTGTCGACACGCTCCGCCCCTCGTCCCCCGCCTCCCCTCGTCCCCCGTCCGCCCGTCCCCTGGGCCCCGCGTGCCGTCGTGCTCGGCTATGGCCACCCGCCCGAAGGTCCACACCGAGTTCAAGCCTGGCGAGGGCGGCACTACCCCCTCTGCATCGCCCGCGAGCGCAACATCCCCGGTCATCCGGGGCCATGGCCGGAGGTCGCCAACCCCACGGCGGCGGCGTGGTTTCTCGGCCGTCGCCGGGTTGAGCATGCCCGCACGCTGGCTGTGAGTGTGTCAACGTCGCGTAGCCGGCAATCCCACTGGACCAGGAACGCTATTGGCCAGACCAGGCACCCGGGCGAGCTGAGCTTCGAGATATGTGCAACAAGATCGGAGGCGCGCCCCCGACCGGCGAGCACACACCGTGGAGCGAGCAGCCGCAGGCAATCATGGTCTCCTGACCGCTTCGCACCGCGGCATGATCGCGCATCGATCCGCTCTGATGAATCTGTATCACTCCAGCGACCAGAGCCGCCCCCCGGCACTGGCGGGGGTGTTCCTTCGCGTCCCCTTGGCCACCGTTGCGATCCGCTTGGGTTCTGTGGAGGGGGGTGGTTCCCGCCGGGCCTTCCTATACTCGGCCCCTGTTCGGCCCCGCCGAGTTCAGGGCGGCAGCCGCACAGCCGGTTGCCGACGCTGTGAGCCCGTCCCCCGAGTCGTTTGAAAGCACCCATGATCCTCCGTACCCACAACTGCGGCGAACTTCGCGAGTCCCACGTCGGCCAGACCGTCAGCCTCAACGGCTGGGTCAACTCCTACCGCGACCACGGCAACCTCATCTTCATCGACCTCCGCGACCGCTTCGGCCTCACCCAGCTCGTCTTCGATCCGGACGACGCCAACGCGGCGGGCCTCGCCGTCGCCGGCGACAAGCACGCCCACACCGGCATGATGGGCCTGGCCGACAAGCTCCGCAACGAGGACGTCGTCGCCGTCACCGGCCTGGTCCGCGTCCGCCGGGGCGGTGAGAACCCCAAGCTCCCCACCGGCAAGATCGAGATCGTCGTCACCAGCCTGGAAGTCCTCAACAAAACCGAGAACCCGCCCTTCCTGCCTGACGACAACGCCGCCCTGCCCAACGAAGAACTGCGCCTCAAGTACCGCTACCTGGACCTGCGCCGCCCCGCCATGCAGCGGGTGCTGGCCACCCGCTCCCGCGCGTACAAGGTCACCCGCGACTACTTCCACAACAACGGCTTCCTGGAAGTCGAGACCCCCATCCTCTACAAGAGCACGCCCGAGGGCGCCCGCGAGTTCCTGGTTCCCTGCCGCAACGTGCCCGGCAACTTCTACGCGCTCCCGCAGAGCCCGCAGCTGTTCAAGCAGATCCTCATGGTCGCCAACGCCGACCGCTACATGCAGATCTGCCGCTGCTTCCGCGATGAGGACCCCCGCGCTGACCGCCAGCCCGAGTTCACCCAGATCGACCTGGAGATGTCCTTCGTCCGGCGCGAGCAGCTCATGCAGATGATGGAGGGCTTCGTCCGCCACTTCTGGAAGGAGATGCTCGGCTACACCGTGCCGCCGCTGCAGCGCATGAGCTACCGCGACGCGATGGAGAAGTACGGCATCGACCGCCCCGACACCCGCTACGACCTGTTCATCCACGACATCTCCGAACTGGCCGCCCGCACCGAGTTCGCCGTCTTCCGCAACGCCCTTGAGAAGGGCAAGGACCGGCCGAAGTTCAACAGCAAGCGGGGCGTGGTCAAGGCCATCCGCGTGCCCGGCGGGGCCGAGAAGCTCACCCGCAAGATCACCGACGGTTACTCCGACTTCGCCAAGCCCTTCGGCGTGGGCGGCGTCGCCACCGTCAAGTACATCGCCGATCCCGCCGGCCCCAAGTTCGACACCGGCTGCGCCAAGTTCCTCGAGCCCCTCAAGGCCGACTTCGTCGCCGCCCTGGGCCTGCAGCCCGGCGACACCGTGCTCTTCATCGCCGACGCCTACGCGCCGGCCACCAAGGCCATCGGCGAACTGCGCCAGAAGGTCGCCCGCGACATGGGCATGGTCCCCCCGCACGGCGCGCAGGGCGGCCCGTGGAACTTCCTCTGGGTGGTCGACTTCCCGATGTTCGAGAAGAACAAGGAAACCGGCAAGTGGATCGCCATGCACCACCCCTTCACCGCCCCGCGTGACGACCAGCGCGATCTGTTCGTCAACGCCGGCGTGGAGGACGACGACGCGATTGAGTCCATCGTCTCCGCCGGCTACGACATCGTGCTCAACGGCTCGGAGATCGCCGGCGGCTCGGTCCGCATCCACGACAAGGCCGTGCAGGCCAAGGTCTTCCAGTTGCTCGGCCTCTCGCCCGAGCAGGCCAAAGAGAAGTTCTCCTTCCTGCTTGAAGCCCTCTCCTACGGCGCGCCGCCCCACGCCGGTATCGCCTTCGGCTTTGACCGGCTGATCATGCACGTCCTGGGCACTGAGAACATCCGCGACGTCATCGCCTTCCCCAAGACCCAGATCGGGCAGGACCTGATGACCCGCGCCCCCAGCTTCGTGCCCGACAAGCAGCTCGCCGACGTGCACGTCAAGAGCACCTTCGATCCGAACGCTCAGGCCCAGCAGCCCGCCAAGGCCTGACGCGCCGCATGCTGATTCCGCTCCCCGCTTTACCCGTCCTCCTGGCGGCGCAGGTACACTGCGCGCCAAGGGCGGGCCCAGGAACACCCCATGGCCAAGCGCACCACCAAGCGTCCCGCATCCAAGCCCGCATCCAAGTCCGCGTCCAAGTCCAAGCGGCCTCCCGCCAAGTCCAAGGCCAAGCCCACGGCCAAGCCCGCCAAGCCCTTGGCCCTCTCCGGCCAGATCCTCCCCATGTTCCAGGTCGACGCCTTCACGCGTCGCCTCTTCCACGGCAACCCCGCCGCCGTGGTCATCTGCGAACGCGCCATGCCCGCCCCAGCGGTCATGCAGGCCATCGCCGCTGAGAACAACCTCGCCGAGACCGCCTTCGTCCTGCCCACCGCTCAGGGCAAAGCCAAGATCCGCTGGTTCACCCCCACCAGCGAGATCGACCTCTGCGGCCACGCCACCCTGGCCGCCGCCCACGTGCTCTGGCGGCACATCGGCATGAAGGGCAGCAAGATCACATTCGCTTCCGCCAGCGGCCCCCTCCCGGTCACCCTTGCCCCCACCGGCGAGATCACCCTGGATTTCCCCGCCCGCCCCGCCAAGCCCGTCAAGGTCACCCCCGCCATGGCCGCCGCCCTCGGCCGCGCCCCGGTTGAGGCCCACCTCGCCCGCGACCTCATGCTGGTCTTCGAGAACAAGCGCGACGTGCACGAACTCACGCCCGACTTCGCCCGCCTGGCCGAGCTTGACGGCGTCGGCGTCATCGCCACCGCCCCCGGCGCCGGGCATGACATCGTCACCCGCTGCTTCTTCCCCAAGACCGGCGTCAACGAAGACCCCGTCACCGGCTCCGCACACTGCACGCTGGTGCCCTACTGGGCCAAGCGGCTCAACCGCATGCGCATCACCTCGCACCAGGTCTCCGCCCGGGGCGGCGAGCTCACCTGCGTCTTCAGCCCCACCGGCGACCGCGTGCACATCGCCGGCCACGCCGTCACCTTCATGCTCGCCGACATCGTCTGCTGAGCCGCCCACCCCCCGCCCCTCGGCCCACACCCCCCGCCCGCGCCCTGCAATTTCCCCGCGTTGTGGGGGACGCCCCCGCCGCATCGCTCTCGCCCCCTCGCGGTACACTCCGCCGCGTGCCGTTCGTGCGCGCCCAGAGAGCGTCTTCCGCTCGTCCGCTCAGCCAGTTCCGTCCGCCCACATGACCCGCCCCACCGACAGCCAGGAGTTCCTCATGCCCGCTTGGCGATCCCCCGCGCCGCTTGCCCCGCTCTCCCTCGTCCTGGCCGCCGGAGCCGCCTTCGCCGCCGCCGCGCTGGTCGGCTGCGCCGCCAAGCCCGCCGCCCAGCAGGCCGCGGCTGAGCCCGCCCCCTCTGGCCAGCAGGCCATCACCGTCCCTGGCGTCCCCCTCACCATGACCGAGGTCCCCCAGTGGACCGCTGTCATCAACGGCAAGGAGGTCCCCGCACCTTCCATCCCCATGGGCGACCCGGCCACCGTCGCCCGCATCCTGGACGAGGGCAAGAACCGCAACCAGGTGATGCAGCACATCGCCACCCTGAGCAACCAGTACGGCCCCCGCCTCACCGGCTCCACCCGGCTTGAGCAGTCCGCTGCCTGGATTAAGTCCCAGTACCAGGCCTGGGGCCTGGACGCCGTCTACGACGAGCAGTGGGGGACCATCGCCACCCGCTTTGACCGCGGCCCCTCCACCGGCAAGGTCCTCCTCCGCGCCCCCCGCGGGCGTGATGACAACGCCGTCGGCGAGGCCGAGGCCGTCCGCGAGATGCAGTTCTCCACCCTCTCCTGGACCGCCGGCACCTCCGGCCCCGTCCGGGGCAAGGTCTTCAAGCTCCCTGAAGACGAGGCCGCCTACGCCAAACTCAAGCCCCAACTCAAGGGCGCCTGGATCCTCCTCCCCGCTCCGCCACCCGCCGGCCAGCGCGGCATGCGCAGCCGCGCCGCCTCCATGTTCGAGGCCCGCATCGCCGCCCGCAAGGACGTCGCCGAAGGCAAGAAGAAGCCTGAGGACATCGCCATCCGCGACCGCCTGATCTTCGACGGCGTCGCCGGCTTCCTCTCGTGCACGCGCGACGAGCGCGTCTGGACCGGCGGAGCCCCCGGCTGGCGTGAACGCGCCGCTGCCGACATCCCGCCCGATGTCCACGTCTCCGTCCGCATGTCCGACTACGACTTCATCAACTCCCGCCTGGCCGACGGCGAGGACGTCCTCGTCGAGTTCGACCTCAAGCACGACATCACCCCCGGCCCCATTCCGGTGTACAACACCATCGCCGAGATCAAGGGCTCGGAACTCCCCGACGAGGTCGTGATCATCTCCGGCCACCTGGATTCCTGGGACGGCCCCGGCTCCCAGGGCACCATCGACAACGGCACCGGCACCGCCGTCACCCTCGAAACCGCCCGCATCCTCCGCGCCGTCGGCGCCAAGCCCCGCCGCACCATCCGCTTCGTCCACTGGACCGGCGAAGAGCAGGGCCTCCTCGGCGCCGTCGCGTATGTCGAACTCCGCAAGAAGGACGGAACCCTCGAGAAGGTCTCCGCCATGTTCAACGACGACGGCGGCACCAACTCCCAGGGCGGCATGCCCTGCATCGCCTCCATGGCGCCCTATCTCGCCGCCGCCTCCGCCCCCACCAACAACCAGTTCTTCGACGCCGTCTCCGGCAAGCCGCTCAACGTCAACGTTCGCATCGTCGACCGCATGCCGATGGGTGGCTCGTCCGACCACGCCGCCTTCAACCGCGCCGGCATCCCCGGCTTCTACTGGGACGAAGTCGGCCGCGCCGACTACGGCTTCGGCTGGCACACCCAGAACGACCGCCTGAACCTCGCCCTCGAGGATTACCTCCGGCAGTCCGCCACCAACTCCGCCATCGTCGCCTACCGCCTCGCCTGTGCCCCTGATCTGCTCCCCCGCGAGCCCCGCCGCCCCGCCGGCCAGGAGCAGCCGCCCACGGGCGACGGCTCCACCGCCCCCGCCACCGGCGGCACCCCTGCCACACCGCCCGCCGCCGCCCCCACCCAACGCTGATCGCCCCAGCCGGCCAGCACGCCTCCACGAATCCGCCCCGGCCCTCCCTTGCGAACCGCGCTGCGGAACCGTTGTCGCCGCATCCAGCCACGCCCCGGGTGGCGGGCACCCGTTCACGCACGCTTTACGGACATTCGCCTAACATTTCACCGAACTGCTCGTGCTCGTGAGGCGAACATCCTGAAGGAGTTTGGCATGCTCGGACCGCCTGCGGACCGATGCTGAGAATCCGTGTCCCAATCGGGCAAGCACCCAAAGGCCAGTCGGCGATGGGAAATGCGGGGTGAGGGGGGAGAGGGGTGGGGTGGTGGTGGGAGGGGATGGTGGGCGGCCGTCACACAGGGCCGGCCGCAGGCATTTCAGGCGGGGGGTTGGAACAGGACCACTATGGCCGGATCACGCAAGGGCGACAATTCTGATCGGGGCACCAACCAGGAACCGGGCCGCCGCCCCGACGACAGCGGCCCGCCCGACCGCCCCTCCGGCCGACCCGGCGATGGCTCCGGCCCGCCCGGCAGCGGCCCGCCCGGCAACAAGCCCGCCCCCGGCATGCAGGCCCCCCGGGGCCTCCTCGCCGTCGTCAGCATCTTTCTGGTCGTCTTCCTCGGCTTCATGCTGCTCAACAGCGCCGGCTCCTCCGGCCAGCAGCTCAGCAGTTGGCGCGAGTTCCGCACCCTCTACCAGAACGGCCAGATCGACCCCGCCTCCGTCGAGATCCGCGACGCCGAGGTCTTCGCCAACCAGGTCGCCGAGGGCGCCCGGGGCGAGAAGGGGCCGGTCTACTTCCGCTTCGGCCCCACCTCGCGCGACTTCTACGTCAAAGAGGTCGACGCCCTCACCGACGGCCAGTACCGCGAGCGACCGTCGTCCATGTGGACGCCGATCCTCATGTCCTTCCTCCCCCTGCTCATCATCATCCTCATCGTCATGTGGCTGCTGATGCGCGGGCTCCGCTCCGCCGCCGGCGGTGGCGGCGGCATGCTCGGCAGCTTCGGCAAGAGCCGCCACAAGGTGCTCGTGAAAGAGAAGACCGGCATCACGTTTGACGACGTCGCCGGCATCAACGAAGCCAAGGACGAGGTCGGCGAGATCATCGAGTTCCTCAAGGCCCCCAAAAAGTTCATGCGCCTCGGTGGCCGAATCCCCCGGGGCGTCCTGCTCGTCGGCGAGCCCGGCTGCGGCAAGACCCTCCTCGCCAAGGCCATCGCCGGCGAGGCCGACGTCCCCTTCTTCTCCATCTCCGGTTCTGACTTCGTCGAGATGTTCGTCGGCGTGGGCGCCTCCCGCGTCCGCGACCTCTTCAAGCAGGCCAAGGAATCCGCCCCCTGCATCATCTTCCTTGACGAGATCGACGCCGTCGGCCGTCGCCGGGGCGGCGGCTTCACCACCGGCGGACACGACGAGCGCGAGCAGACCCTCAACGCCATCCTCGTCGAGATGGACGGCTTCAACTCCGGCGACGGCGTCATCGTCGTCGCCGCCACCAACCGCAGCGACGTCCTGGACCCCGCGCTCACCCGCCCCGGCCGGTTCGACCGTCAGATCATCGTCAACCTCCCCGACGTCAAGGGCCGCCTGGAGATCCTCAAGGTCCACGGCAAGAAGGTCAAGCTCGGCCCCGACGTGAACCTCGAACGCCTCGCCAAGGCCACCCCCAGCTTCTCCGGTGCTGATCTCGCCGCCATCATCAACGAGGCCGCCATCAGCGCCACGCTCCAGAACAAAGAGTTCATCGAGCACGAGGACCTCGAAGAAGCCCGCGACAAGGTCAAGTTCGGCCGCGCCAAGAAGTCCCGCGTCCGCGAGGTCGAAGAGAACCGCCTCACCGCTTATCACGAGGCCGGCCACGCCGTCCTTCAGGTTCTCCTCAAGGACGCCGACCCCCTCCACAAGGTCACCATCATCCCCCGCGGTCAGGCCGGCGGAGCCACCTTCAGCCTCCCCGAGCGCGACCGCATGGGCTACTCCCTCCGCTGGCTCAAGGCCACCATGCGAGTCCTCTGCGGCGGCCGCATCGCCGAGAACCGCGCCATGGGCGACATGAGCTCCGGCGCGTCGATGGACATCATGCAGGTCACCCGCATCGCCCGCACCATGATCGAAGAGTGGGGCATGAGCACCAAGCTCGGCTTCGTCCGCTACGCCGCGGTCGACACCCGCGAGATGTACATGGGCGAGAAGGCCTACTCCGAAGGCACCGCCGCCCTGATCGACCAGGAAGTCCGCGCCGTCGTCGACGAGGCCTACGCCGAAGCCGAACGCATGCTCGTCGACAACTGGGACAAGGTCACCAACGTCGCCGAGGCCCTGCTCAAGTACGAAACCCTCGACGCCGCCGACGTCCTCCGCGTCATGCGGGGCGAGGCCATCGGCAAGCCCACCGTCGCCGACCTCCTCGCCGCCGAGGCCCGCAAGGCTGCCGCCGCGGCAGTGCCGCCCAGCGTCGAAGCCCAACCCCCTCTTTCTGGCGGGACTGGGGATCTCCCCGGTGGCCTCCGCCCTGCCTAGTCTCTCTCTGACGTGAGTGTCAGCGCACTCACCCTGAACCCGACTTGGTTCGCGCTCTGTCGCGACCCGTGGCCGGGAGCACCCAACGGGGGTATCGAAACAGCACCACGAGCGAACCCCGCTCGCGATGCTCCGCGGGTTTCTGGAGTGCCCGCTCATCCCGCTCCTTTGTCGTCGATCGTCTCACCCTTCGCACCCGCTCGGCTGCCCTCCACTTCTTCCGCAGCCATTTTCTGCCCGGTGCACACCTGACCCGCATCGTCGGCCTGTTCCGTCCGGTCCCCGCCTTGAAAGGCACAGTTGATGTCCCTCCCCGCAGCGGCCCCCGTCCTCCCCGCAGTCACCGCCCTCGTCCCGCCCACCCAGTCCCAGCAACCCGCTCAAAGGTCCGCGCGGCAGGCTCCGGCCACGCACGCCTCCACCGCCCACACTCACGATCATGACATGGGCCACGGCCGCCTCGCGCAGCTCCAGCCCATCTCCTGGCCCATCGCCATCGCCATCGGCGGGATGCACCTGCTCGCCCTGGCCGCCCCCTTCACCTTCACCTGGTCCGGCGTGGTCGTTCTGGTTATGCTCTGGTGGCTCACCCTGGGCCTGGGCATCTGCCTGTGCTACCACCGCCTGCTCACTCACCGCTCATTTAAGACCTTCAAGTGGGTCGAGTACGCCATCTCCGCCCTCGCCTGCACCTCCTGGCAGGGCAGCCCGGCCCACTGGGTCGGCACCCACCGCCTGCACCACAAGCACTCTGACGGCGAAGACGACCCCCACACCCCGCACCACGGCTTCTCCTGGGCCCACGCCACCTGGATGCTCCGCAAGGACCCGCCCGGCTTCGACCCCCGCGGCGCCGCCAAGGACCTCATGCGCGACCCCGTCCACGCCTGGCTGGACCGCCACCACGCCTGGACGGTCGTCATCCTCGCTGCCATCCTCGCCGCCGGTGGCTACGCCGTTGGCGGCTGGTTCACCGCCGCCAGCTGGGTCGTCTGGGGCGTCGCCCTCCGCATCACCCTCGGCTACCACTGCACGTGGCTGGTCAACTCCGCCGCCCACACCTGGGGTTACCAGTCCCACAACACCGGCGACGACTCCCGCAACAACTGGTGGGTCGCCATGCTCTCGTTCGGCGAGGGCTGGCACAACAACCACCACGCCGAGCAGCGGGCCGCCGCCCACGGCCGGGCCTGGTGGGAGTTCGACGTCACCTACCTGACCATCCGGGCCATGAAGGCCGTCGGCATCGCCTGGGACGTCGTCCCCGCCCGCCGCCCCGTCGGCGGCGATGTCATCGCCGATCGCCCCCATGATGACACCGGCAACTGACCGCCGGCCACCGTCGCCGCCGGGCTCCCGGATTCCCCCGGGGCCCCGCCCACCGCCCGTGCGGACCCCTTGCACGGCCGCCGTTTGGGTGCTACAATGGCGACTCATCTCGGGCTGTAGCGCAGCTTGGTAGCGCGTTTGACTGGGGGTCAAAAGGTCGTGGGTTCAAATCCCGCCAGCCCGACTTTGCCTATCTGAGATGGCCTCGGCACCCGCCGGGGCCATTTTCGTACCCGGAGCGTGGGTCACGCTTCGACGCGTCGCCTCAAGTGAATAGCATCGCCCCAGCGTTCGTGGAGGCGCAGTGAGGCACCGATAATGCCCATGGAGTTTCCAGAACTGCCCACGTGGGTGTTCCAGTTGGACGAAGTGTCCGCTGGCGGCTATCGCGTGAGGGCCCGCGATTCCTTGGGCCGCTCGGTTGAGGCCAAAGGGGTTGATCCCCACGCACTCATCGAGGACGCGAGGAAGACGGCCAAAGGGATGATGAACGACGGGCCATCGCGTCTATCCAAACCCGGTTCCGGCGAGCCCAAGTGGTCTGACGAGCGGGATCGTCCTCCACACTCGCACACCCCCTCATGACCGGCAAAGCCGAAAGGACATGTCCTTTCGGCCCGGCGCGAAGGGTGCCGTCAAGCAACCGTCTGGCCGTTCAACCGCCGGCGCTCAAGCCAGCGACGACACTCCTCGCGGGCAAGCCGATCGAGCACAGCCCGTCGTTCCGCCTCGTCAGTGATCAGCCGCTTCTCCGGCTCGTAGTAGTTCTCATTCGGCTCGAAGTACGACCAGAAGATCCCCAGCAGGCCACCAAGATCAAGTCCATCGCCAACGTACGACTTGTCAGGCATCACCGCCCTGGCCGCGGAATGCACTTCCTGCAGCAGCGAGAGTGGCACAAGAGGCGGTTCTTCTTCGGACGCGATCCGGCGAATGCAGTGCGCAGCGAGATACCAAGCTGCTTCGGTTGGTGAAGGAGTGGGCAGACCCAACTCAGCCAACGTTCTCGCGAGAAGCGGTGCCACAGCCGTCATGGTGGGCTCGGCAACCGCAGCGAGTTCCGCGAGGGTGTCGGAATACAGCCCGTCAGACAAAGCTCGGTCCGCAACAGGCGGGATCTCCCAACTGTGAGCCAGCCCAAGCACGTGCCGAGCCGCGGTCAGCCGCAGCGGTTCGAGCGGGTTGACCGCTGACTCGTCCATGATTGCATTCTACGAACGTCAACAATCCGCCACTGCATCGCGGTCCATGCCGCTTCGTGTGTGCAAGCGTTGCTGATGGTCCCGGGTGCGATCCCAACTGCTCTCCACGGTCAGTTTGGCGTTGCCCCCCTCCCCCGCCTTGGCATTCAAGATGGCCCCAGCACCCGCCGGGGCCATTTCTGTTGAGGTCCTGCCTCCAAAACTGCAACCCCCGCGTCATAGGTAGAGAGCCAGCATCTTTCTGGTCTCCTCTTCGGTGAACTCCCCGGCGATCGTGCCGACGTCCATCAGTCCTTTCCACAACGCAAGCACAGCCAGAATCAACCGAGCGGCCACCGGATCGGTCGTCTTGTCGTAGTCGCGAAGGGCGAGCGCCCCGAGGGATGCCCACGCGGACTCGTACCAGCCAACAAGCCACTGCGGCATTGGCGGGTTCCTCGGGCGACGCCGCGCAATCTCAATCGCCGCGATCCGGCTGGATGCGCACAAGATGCGGCACCGCGGCGTACGACGCCTCGCAGACATCGCCTTGGTGATGCAGCCCCTGCCACAACTCGGCCCACGCCGCGTCCCGGTCCATGCCGGCGGCAAGTCGCTGCAGCCCCGCTCGCAGGCCCACAGCGGGGCGATGGGCCGGCGAGCGGAACTGCTCCCAGAAACATACAAGGCAAGGAGGCAGCGAAGGACAGGCAGCGATGCAGAGTCGAGTGCCGGCGGAGGCGGGGTGAGCGTGGGGAGGGACGCAAGTGAGGAGCATGCCGTGGCGATGGGGGACGCAGATGGGAGGCTTCAAGTCGGAGCGGAGCGAGGGAGATCAGCCTGCGAGGCGGGCGATGAGCAACGCGAGGAGTTGGCAGCGTTCGACGAGGCTGGAGAGGTCGATCCACTCCTGCGGGGTGTGCAGGCCGCCGCCTCGGACGCCGAGTGTGTCGATGGTCGGCAGGCCGGCATCCTGGGTGATGTTGCCGTCGCAGACACCGCCGCTGGAGGCGAAGGGGAGGGCCTGACCAAGGTCCTCGGCGACGGAGCGGGCGGCGTGGGCGAGGGTCAGGGTGGCGGGGGTCTGGGGCTTGGCGGGGCGGTTGAAGGAGGTGGAGAGGGTGATGCGGGGGAGGCCGTCGCGGATGGCGGGGGCGGCGGATTGGGCGGCGCGGGTGAGGGCTTCGGTGACGGCTTGCTGGCCGGCGGGGTCTTTGAAGCGGACGTTGCCCCAGGCGGCGGCGTGGTCGGCGACGACGTTGGCGGGGCTGGTGCACTGCAAGGGGCCGATGTTGATGACGCGGCCGGCGGGGTAGTCGTTGGCGGCGTGGGCGGCGAGGATGACGCGGGCGAGGGCGTCAACGGCGGAGATGCCGGATTGCGGATCGCGGCCGACGTGGGCGGCGCGGCCGGCGGCCTGGTACATGAACTGGCCGGAGCCGCCCCGCTCAATAGCCAGTTCGCCCTTGGCCATGGCGGGCTCAAGGGCGAGACAGCAGGCGTAGCGGCCGGAGGCGGCCTCGTCACGCAGGGCGCGGTCGGAGTAATACGAGCCGGTTTCTTCGTCGCTGTTGAGCAGGAAGGACCAGTCGGCGGCGATGCCGACTTCGTCGAGGGCTTCCAGGGCGTGCATGGCGATGACCAGGCCGCCTTTCATGTCCACACAGCCGGGGCCGACGGCGGTCTTGCCATCGGGGGCGATGGAAAGGGCGTTGAACGGGCCGGCGGGGTCGTGGACGGTGTCCAAGTGGCCGGCGATGAGGATGGCTTTGCCGGGGGAGGACGAGCTGGCGGAAGAAGCGGCGCGGATGCGGCGGTTGATGGCGGTGGGCGGGGCGGCGTGCTGCGGGGCGCTCGCGGAACCGTCGTGCAGCCAGGCGGGGCGGGAGCCGGGGGGGATGAGGGTTTGGACGGCGCCCAGGGCAGCGCAGCGGTCGGCGAAGCGTTGGCGGGATTCGTTCAGTGCGGGGGCGTTGTTCCAACCGGTGGGCAGGGCGACGTGGAGACGGAGGTCCTCGAGCAGCGCGGAAGCGCGGCGGGCGATGGCGGCGGTGAGGCGGGACTCGAGGGCGGAGAGGGGCATGGGGCGAGGGTAACGGGCGTGGGGATGGAGCGGTCAGCGGTCTGCGGCGGCTTGAGGCAGCGGGCGGGGCCAGTCGGCGGGGAACCAGACGGGCAGATCGGCCAGTGACTCGCGGGCGGCGGGGGAGGTGGGCACGCCCCAGGCCTGGAAGAAGGGGCCGAGGTTGCGGCCGACGCGGCGGGAGACGCGGGTCATCCACTGGTCGCGTTTCTCGTCGTCGTTCTTGGGGAGGGCTTCGCGGGGCTGGTTGTGATATGACCAGAGGACTTCGCGGATGGGCTCCCAGCCGAAGGCTTCGAGGAGTTGGGTGTACATGGTCAGGGCGAGGAAGGGGTCGGCCTTCCAGCGGTCGAACTTGGCGCCGGTATCGAGGTGCTTGGCGAGTTTCTGGTTGCGGTTGACGAGTGCCTCGTGCCCGGTGATGGAGGGCTTGCCGATGACCTTCTCCATGATGTAGAGCGTGAAGAGGTTGACGGTGACCTCGACGGTGCCGTCGAAGGTCCAGTATCCGCTCTGGTGGTTGTGGCCGAGTTCGTGAAACAGGCCCCAGTTGCCGGCGGTGAGTTTGGCGATCTGGGTCATGTCATCGACGGCGTCGAGATGGGTCATGATGGGGTAGCCGGCGTGCATGTAGCCGGCGGAGATCTGGACGTCGGCGACGAAGCGTTCGGGGCGCTTGGGGTGGTTGGGGGCACGGTGGAGTTCGTCGGCGGCGGAGGCGACGCGGTTCCAGAGTTGCAGCACGGCGGTGGGGTCGGCGATGTCGCGGATGGCGGAGGAGGGAACGGAAACGATGATCTGGTCGGTGGCCAGTTCGGCCCAGGGGGCGGGGTGGTTGCGGATCTCGGCGGCCCACTGGGCGGGGTCGGTCTGGCCGAGGACGAACAGCGGGGCGCGGACGGCGCCGGCGATGGTGAGGGCGAAGGTGGAGTCGGGGATGGTGGCGGAGACGTCGAGGTAGATGAGGCCTCCGGATGGGGCGATGAAGGACGCGCCGGAGGTGGCGGCGGCCAGGGGCCAGGAGCGGGCGATGCGCGGGGTGCGTTGCCACTGCGGGAGGTGCCAGAGTTCGTCAGTGTGGCAGCCAATGTGCAGGCGGAGGCCGGCGGGGGGCTTGCCGGTGAAGGTGAGGGTGATGGGTTCGCCGGGCGGGGCGTAGAGGCCGGTGGAGTGCCAGTCGGGGCGGGCGAGGTTGATGGTGACGGACTCGGTGACACGCGGGGCGTCGGACGGAACGGCGCCGGGGAAGGCGTCGGCGGAGGGATCACGCTGGTCGGGGAAGGCGGCGGTGCGGAAGGCGACCAGCGCACGGTCGAGGCCTTGGGACTGCTTGAGCGGAGCCTGGGGCGTGGGGCGGAGGCGGTCGGCACGTTCGGTGAGGAGTGTGAGGAGGGTGGGGCGGAGGTGGACGTCGGTATCGGGGAGGAGGTGGGAGGCGGCGGTGAGGGCGGGGGCGACGTGGGCGGCCTGGTCGCGGAGTGCGGGGGTGGTGTCGGCGGACTGGAGGAGGGCGAGGGCGGCGCGGGCGTGGAGGGTGGGGAGTTTGTCGGCGATGGAGGCGAGCGGGAAGCGGCCGTCGCGTGCGTCTGAGGCGTAGCCGGAGGTGAAGGCGATGCCGGCGGGGGCGAAGAGGCGGGTGGTGGGGTTGTCGCGCGGGTCGGCGGCCTGGCCCTGGCGCCAGGCCCAGGCGGTTTGGGCGGCGAAGAGGCCTCCGCCGGCGCGGACGAAGGCGGTGAGGTTGTCAACGGCAGCCGGGGAGAGGTTGTTGCCGGAGAGGAGGACCAGGTCGAAGTCGGAGCGGAGGTCGGGCTTGGTGAGGCGGTCGCGCGGGATGTTGGTGGCGGTGGCGGCGGCGGGGAGGGAGGCGGCGGGGGGCGTGTCGGCACCGATGAGGCCGATGCGGAGGGGCTTGTCGGGCTGGTTCGGGTTGGCCCAGGTGAGCAGGGTGCGGAGAAGTTGGCCGGTGTGCTCGTCGTTCCAGGCGGCGGAATCCAGGTAACCGGTGTGGGAGAGGGCGACCAGGCGGCCTTCGCCGAGGTGGCCGGCGGCGATGACGATGCTGGAGGCGCTGGCATCAGCAGCGAGGGGCCAGGCATCGGGGCCCCAGACGGCGAGGGTGCCGGGGGTGCCGGGGGCGAGGATGGAGGGGATGGAGGCGAGGGACTGGAGGGCGGGGGGGAGGGTGGTGATGGGGAGGGCGAGGGGTGCGGGGGCGCTGGGGGGCGTGGGTGCTGGCGTTGGCGGCTGCCCGGCTTGGGCGGACAGGGAGGGGGCGGTGAAGGTGAGGAGGGCGGTCAGGGTGACGAGCAGGGGGCGGTGCTGGGGCATGCCCATTGTGGGGGCAGAGGGGGTTGGCGGTTGCAAAGAAGCAGGAAGGGGGGCGGGGCGGGGGGCCGGTCTTTGGCTGCCGGAGTGTGCCGCGTGTTTGGATGAATGCAGGCGGGAGGGGGGGCGGATGGGTGGCGGGAGGGCTCTGCGAAGGAAATTGCAAGGGGGTGTGTGTGGATAAGTCAGGGGGTCGGACGGTGGTGTGGGGCGGTGTGTAGGTGGTTGCGCTGGTGTTCGCCGTCTGTCGTGGAATGTGGGAGGGGGTGTGAGGATAAGTCGGGGCTGGCGAGGGCGTGGGGGTTGGGAGTGCGGTGGAGCGGAGTCCGCGCGCGGCATGGGTGGGGGGTCGGGTGCATCCGTACGTATACCTTACCACGGGATGGGTGAGGGTGCAAGGGGGAGGATTGGATTTTGTGAGGTGATTGGGTGGCTTGGCGACGGCTTGAATTGGAACAGAGGGCGGGGGGAGCGCGAGCGCGGACGAGGGCGGTGGGTTGGAGTGGGGTGCTGGTGCCGGGGAACCAGGGTTCCCCAGCAGCCCCTCCGGGGGAGCCTGCTGGAGGGGGACGGGCTGTCGCGGGGCGGGCGGCGGGGAGGGCGGCCGGCAGGCGTGTGGGGTCGCGTCCGCGGGAGCCGGCGGGGGGGGCTGCGAAGTTGCGATTCACCACGCTCGACGCTGGCTCAACAGCCTCGACGCTGGTCCGGACTTCGGTTCTGTCCGCTTCACGCTTCAACGGGCGTCTGGCCCGGGTGGGCAGGGAACGCTGGTCTTCGGGCGAGGCAGACTTGCCTCGCCCACGCACTATCGCGTGCCCTCCCCAGATAGGAGACGGGACTAAGCAGCACCCAACACGCGTGCTTTCTTATAGGTCAACCACCCAACTAAGCCAATACACAACACCGCCAAGCACGACATCGCCGTCCATCCAGCAAACACAATACAGCATATCATCTGAATAACCGAATACGCTACAACTGCCGGACAAATCACGCTAACCGACTGCGCTTTAGCATGCCATTTCGGTCTGCTTGCATTATTGACAGTTGGCAAATATGCACTCCCGCACTCTGGACAAATTGATCCAATTGGCAACGCACTCATCTCGTAACTGGACTTCCCCACCTCCGGTGGACACCAACGATCGACAGGCTGCGGCCTGCTGACAGGAGGTTCATCGGATGGTCAAGGGACAGCACA
>JAJTDF010000169.1 GCA_021294835.1 Planctomycetaceae bacterium | reverse complement strand
TGGAGAACTTGGCCGAACCGTCGAAACTGTCGATGCCCTGGATGATCTTCACCAGGCTGTCGTGGAGCAGATCCGCGGCCACCTCGCGGCCGGCCCCCCGGCTGCCGACCAGCCGCAGGCACATGGCAAACAGGCGGTCCTGATGGCGTTCCAGCAGCGGGCCCCAGGCGGTCTGGTCGCCCTGGGCGATGCGGTCGAGCAGGGGGCGGTCGTCGGGGGAGGCGTCCGAGGCATGGCGCGTCCGAGGCATGGCCGTCGTCCGAAGCGGGGTCGGGCGGGGGGCCGGACGGGTCGGAATGGTCGCTGGGGACAACCTCGGCGGCCATAGTGGGCCGAGGGTATGGACGCTTGAGGGGGGCTTCGGTTCGCGCGATCCGGGACCGGGCGAGCGGCGAACAATCATCTGGGAGGTGGTTCCGCGGGTCAGGGGTGCGTCATGACCGCCATCGAACTGCAGACCGTGGACCTGTGCAAGTCCTTCAACGGGCGGGAGGTGCTGCGGCGGATCACCCTGACGGTGCGGGCCGGGGAACTGGTGGCGGTGGTCGGGGCTTCGGGCTCGGGCAAGACGGTGCTGCTGAGTCTGCTCACGGGGCTGCTGCCCCCAAGCAGCGGGCGGGTGCTGGCGGCGGACCACAACGTTGCGGCGGCGGACGGGAGCGGGGCGGAGATGGTGGACCTGGGCACGGCGGGGCAGGAGGCGCTGGACCGCATCCGGCTGCACTGGGCGATTGTGTTTCAGCGAAACGCGCTGTTCTCAGGGACGGTGCGGGAGAACCTGGCGCTGTGGCTGCGGGAGCACACTGGGCTGTCGGCGTATGAGATCGAGCGGCGGAGCCGGGCGGCGCTGCACAGCGTGGCGCTGGATGTGGACGATGTGCTGGGCAAGCCCCGGGATGCGCTCTCGGGCGGGATGGCCAAGCGGGTGGCGATTGCACGGGCGGTAGCCTGCGACCCGCTGGTGATGTTCTACGACGAGCCGACCACCGGGCTGGACCCGATGGTGGGCTCGGCGATCCATGACCTGATCTGGAGCACGCACAACCGGCCGGCGGGGACGGGGTTTGAACTGCGTGACCTGGAGGGGGACCAGCGGACGGCGATGGCGGCGCGGGCGGGCACGCCCAGGACGAGCATCATCGTGACGCACGACCGCGATCTGCTGCGGCGGCTGCGGCCCAGGACGATCATGCTGCACGACGGGCGGGTGTGCTACGACGGGCCGTACGAGGGCTTCGGGCAGCCGGACTGCCCGCCGGCGGAGGCGTATCTGCGGCAGATGCCGGTGCTGCACGGGCGCGAGCCGCAGTGACTCGGCCCGGCGGCAAGAAACAGCGCGCGGGGCGACCAATCATGGACCATGAGCGAGCCGTCCGCGTATGACACGTACACCAGCCCCCTGGCCACCCGCAACGCCAGCAAGCAGATGCTGACGCTGTGGTCCCCCCGGCACAAGTTCAACACGTGGAGGCGGATCTGGCTGGCGGTGGCCGAGGCGCAGCACGAGATGGGGCGCCGGTGAGCAAAGAGCAGGTGGAGGAACTGCGGGCGGTGGTGAACCGGCCGGGGGGCATCACCGATGCGGAGATGAAGGCGGCGGAGAAGTATGAGCGGCAACTGCGGCACGATGTGATGGCGCACGTGCACGCGTTGGGTGACAGTTGCCCGAAGGCCAAGGGGATCATCCATCTGGGGATGACCAGCCAGGATGTGGTGTGTAATGCGGATCTGATGACGATCGAGCACGCACTGACTCTCATCGACGCCAAACTGAGCCGGTGCATAGTTTCGCTTGGCGACCGCGCGACAAGCACCCGATCTGTGCCAACGCTTGGATTCACCCACTACCAGCCGGCACAACCGACGACTGTGGGTCGAAGAATCGCGGGATGGTCGGCAGATTTGTTGCTGTGCAAGAACCGCATCTGCGACCATGTCCTGCTGGAGAACGGCTGCCCAATCCGCGGGATGCGCGGAGCGACAGGAACGCAGGCGTCATTCCTGTCACTTCTGGGCGACGGAGCGCGAGTTGATCGGTTCGAGGCCACCGCCATTGCGCATCTGACCGACCGACCGGAGATCTTGCAGCGGTTCCTTCCACAGACTCTCGCCCAGATGCTGGCAGCGCGGATGCGTCGCGTGTCAGATTACATCGAGGAATACGACGTGGGCGGAGAGCACTACGACCCCACGAGCATCAATGACGAACTTGAACGGAGCAAAGCGCAGTTGGCAGCTCTTGCATCCCGGGGCGTTGAAGGCGAGGCAGAACGCGTCGCAGAGGACATCGTCAAGTCCAGCACATTCCACCTCACTGGCCAGACGTACCCCCGTGTCACCGACACCTTCATCCTCGCCGACCTCGCCTCCACCGCCAGCGTGCTGCACAAGATCGCCACCGACATCCGGCTGCTGTGCAACCGCAAGGAGATTGACGAGCCGTTTGAGGACAAGCAGATCGGCTCGTCAGCGATGCCGTACAAACGCAACCCGATGCGGTGCGAGCGGATCTGCGGGCTGACGCGGTTTGTGATGAACCTGGTGGGCAACGCGTACGACACGGCGGCGACACAGTGGCTGGAGCGGACGCTGGACGACTCGAGCAACCGGCGGCTGTCGCTGCCGGAGGCGTTCCTGGCGCTGGATGGAGCGCTGGACCTGATGCACAACGTGGCCTCGGGGCTGATCGTGCATGAGGCGATGGTGCGCAAGAACCTGATGGCCGAGTTGCCGTTCATGGCCACCGAGAACATCCTGATGGCGTGCGTGAAACTGGGCGGGGACCGCCAGGCGTATCACGAGCACATTCGCGCCCATGCGCAAGCGGCGGGGCTGCGCGTCAAGCAGGAGGGGCAGGAGAACGACCTGCTGGAACGCCTGAAGGCCGACAAGCACTTCTGGAGCACGGCGCGGGGCGGGCCGCTGACGGCCGAACTGGACTGGGAGGGCGTGCTGGACCCGATGAAGTACGTGGGCCGGAGCGTGGAGCAGACCGAGCGGTTTGTGACCGAGGTGATCGAGCCGCTGCGGGAGCAGTACGGCGAGGCGCTGCGGACGATGGAGAGCAACTCGCCGCGGGTGTGAGTTCGGCGAGGACTGGAGGTTTCAGCATGGCAGGACTTGCGGTCTACGCCGGCTCATTCGACCCGCCGACCAACGGGCATCTGTGGATGATCCGCCAGGCGGCCTCGCTGTTCGATCGCCTGATCGTCGCGGTCGCGTACAGCGTGGAACAGCGGCTGGGCTGGCTGCGGGCGATGACTGGCGACCTGCCGAATGTTCAGGTCGCTCAGTTCGGCAATCTGTTCCTGGCCTATTACGCCAAGCAGGCCGGGGCCTCGTTCATTATCCGTGGGATCCGCAGCGAGGCGGACTTTGCCTACGAGCAGTCGATGCGGCACATCAACGCCGATCTGAGCCCCGAGATCACCACCGTGTTCCTGATGCCGCCCCGGGAGATCGCGGAGGTCAGTTCAAGCTTGGTGCGGGGGATGATCGGACCGGAGGGCTGGCAGCGGGTGGTCGGGGGGTTGGTGCCGGCCTGCGTGTTCGCCGATCTGGAGCGGAACCATGCTTGAGCGATGGCGGGCGACGTGCCAAGCGCTGCGAGCCCCGGCCGACGCGGACGCCTGGTTCACGATCATCGAGGCGCTGCACGGCTCACCGGTGCGGGCATACCACAACCTCACGCACGTCGCCCAGTGCCTGGAGTTGCTGGAGGCCCATCGCAGCGCCGCCAGCGAGCCGCTGCTGATCGAGTTGGCGCTCTGGTTCCACGACTGCGTGTACGTTCCGGGCACCAAGGACAACGAGGCCCGGAGTGCCGCGGTTGGCGTGGAAGCGACACGGGCGCTGGGGCTTGGGGAGGCGGCGGGCCGGACCGTCGAACGGCTGATTCTGGCGACCCGGCACACGGCGGCCCCGACCACGGCGGACGAGGCCCTGCTGCTGGAC
>JAJTDF010000108.1 GCA_021294835.1 Planctomycetaceae bacterium | reverse complement strand
TCTCGACCATGACGGCGGCCTTGCGGGCGTTGCGCTGCTCGTCGATGGTGATGTTGCCGGTGACGCCGGGGAAGTCCTTGGTGGAGTTGATGGCCTCGGCGAGGTCCTTGCCGGAGAGGCTCTTGGCGCGCTTCATGGCGTCAAAGAGCATGTTGGCGGCGTCGTAGCCGAGGGCGGCCAGGCCGTCGGGGGTCTCGCCGTTGTATTCCTTCTGGTACTTGGCGATGAACTCGCGGACGCGGGCGTCGGGCTGGTCGGGGGAGTAGTGGTTGGAGTAGAACGAGCCGACGATGGCGTCGCCGGCGACCTTGGCCAGTTCGGCGGAGTCCCAGCCGTCGCCGCCGAGCAGGGGGGCGGTGATGCCCAGGCGGCGGGCCTGGATGGCGATGTTGGCGACGTCGGTGTAGTAGCCGGGGACGTAGATGATGTCGGGGGCGGCGGAGCGGATGGCGGTGAGCTGGGCGGTGAAGTCGGGGTCGCCCTTGGTGTAGGCCAGGTCGCTGGTGATGGTTCCGCCCAGTTTGGTGAAGGCGCGCTTGAAGTCGTCCTTGAGGCCCTTGGAGTAGGCGGCGGACTGATCAAAGAGAATGGCGACCTTGCGGGCGTTCTTGTTCTCGTAGGCGAACTTGGCGCCGACGAAGCCCTGGAAGGGGTCGATGAAGCAGACCCGGGAGATCATGTTGCCGATGGCGGTGACCTGCGGGTTGGTGCTGGAGGGGGTGATGTTGGGGACGCCGTACTGCTGGGCGACGCGGCCGCCGGCGAGGGTGAGGCTGCTGGCGACCTCGCCGAGGACGGCGACGACCTTGTCGTTGGTGACCAGGCGGGTGACGGCGGTGCCGGCCTCGCGGCTTTCGCCCTTGGTGTCGTACTCGCGGAGGGCGACGGGGCGGCCCTTGAGCCCGCCGGCGGCGTTGAACTCCTTGAGGGCCAGACGGATGCCCTGGCTGGTGCTCTTGCCGAAGGTGGCCTCTGAGCCGGTGAGGGAGCCGTAGTGGCCGACGAGGATGGACTCGCCGGAGGCGGGCTGGTTGGCGGAGGCGGCGGCGAGTGAGCCGAGGGTCGCCAGACCGAGGGCGGTCAGGCGGGCGAGGTGACGCAGCATAACGGTGGCTCCAAAGAGGTGGCGAAAAAGCCGAGGCCCCGGACGCGAACCTGGCCAACGGACGACCGAGAAGCGGTGCGCCCGGTGGGCAAGTGTGGCCCGCCGAGGCGGCGGGTCAAGCCTGCTGGCCGGAGGAGTTCGCCGCTGCGGGCGAGGTGGATGCCGGAGTGGGGGGGTTGGAGGCTCCGGGATCGGGCGGGGTGGCTCCGGCGGGGACGGGCTGGCCGAGTTCGGTGGCGATCTTGCCAATGACGCCCAGGGCGGCCTGATGGGAGGTGGAGCGGGTGCGGGCCAGGGCGGGGAAGTAGGTCAGGGGGATGGAGAGGATGGTGAGCGGGAGGTACCAGAGGGCGAGGTTGTCGATCAGCCAGTCGGCGGAGGGGAGGAGGGATTCCAGGCCGGAGCGGGTGAGGAGGATGCCGGGCCAGACGGTCAGGCCGAGGACGATCAGGAGGATGGCGAAGGGCTGGCGGCGGGAGCGGAGGGCGAAGTGGAGGGTGCCGCCGGCGCCGTCGGGCGAGGCGGTGAAGGTGGCGTCCAAGGTGCGGTCGAAGGGGGTGCCGAAGGCATCGGCATGGAAGGCGACGCCGGGCGGGGACTTTGGGCCGGGGCGTTCGAAGCCGGCGAGGCGACCCCGGCGGGCGGCCTTCTCGAGGGTGGTCAGGACGAGATCAAGCGGGAGGGCAGCGGGGAGGGGGAGCGGGGGGAGGCTGCCGGGCGCAGGATGGGCGTGGGGGTGGGCGTTGGCGGGGGCGGGCGAGGCGGGGGGGTTGGCGGCGGAGGTGGACAGAACGGGCTCCGTTGGCCGGGGTTCTGAGGGATTGGTCAGAGCATATCGGAAAGCGGCTTGTCTGTGGGAAACGAAATGCGTCGGAATTCTGTTCGTCAGGCGGGGGCCGTTGGTTTGGCACGGGATGTGCCGCTGGAGGATGTATGGGAGGTGGGATGCGGGAGCAGCGGCGATGGACAGCGGCACAGGCGGAGAAAACGAGGGTCAAGCGGGCGGCGGCGCGGGGCCGGTGTTGCGGCTGGTCAACAGCGAGGCGGGCGGTGTGGCGTCTGGGCGACAGGGCGGCGGGGCGGGGGCGTCGGGGAAAAGTGCGGGTTCTGGGACGGGCGGGCGGGTGCAGGCGATGGACCCGCTGGAGTTGGCGGCGGCGTTGCGGCGGGCGCGGATGCAGGCGGGCGGGGCTGCGGGTGCGGGGAGGACGTCAGGCGGGGGGCAGTTGGTGGGCGGGCGGAGCGGGATGGCGATGGTGGGGGGCGGGGCGGTGGGCGGGAGCGGGGTGGTGGCGCGGCTGGGGCATGCGGTGCGTGCGGGGGAGGACAGCGGCGGTGCGGCGACGGGCGGTGCTGAGGCGGTGCGGGCGGAGAACCGGCGGGCGGCGCAGATGAGCGCGATGGATGCGCGGTGGCTGCTGGCGGTGAGCACGGCGGGGATGCTGGAGGGCGGGCGGCAGGCGTTGCTGCGGCCGGAGCGGCGGGAGGCGTTGCTGGAGCGGGGTCGGCGGTTGGGGCTGCGGTCGTTTGATGCGAACCTGGTGATCGCGGTGGTGCAGGATGGGGCGCGGACGGGGAGCGAGGGTGCGGGGCCGGGGGTGCTGAGTGATGAGGTGCAGGCGAGGCTGAAGATGGTGGGGCTGGGCGGGGAGGCGGTGGCGATGGCGGGGGGCAGCGGCGCGGTTGGCGGTGAGGGGGAAGGTTGGGGCGGGCGGGTGCTGCGGGCGGCGGTGGTGGGCGGGCTGCTGGGGATGGTGGCGGCGTGGAACGTGTTCCAGTGGCTGACGACAAGCGGAGCGGGCGCGGTGGGCGGCGGCGGCGGGCAATGATTCCGCGATGGCGATGCTGAGCGACAAGTGGCTGAACCGGATCGTGGTGGCGTGCCTGCTGCTGGGCGGGGTGGCGGTGCTGGCGTATGTGAACCGGCCGGTGGCGACGCCGGAGGTGTTTGACACGCGGCCGTTCGCCCAGTCCGCAGCGGCGGCGGAAGCGGAGGGGAAGGTGCTGGTGATCAAGGCGACGGCGGGGTGGTGCGGGCCGTGCAAGATGATGGACCGGACGACGCTGGCGGACGAGCGGGTGGTGACGCGACTGCGGGCGATGGCGGTGACGGTGGCGGTGGACGTGGATGCGCAGCAGCAGCGGGCGTCGGAGTTGGGGGTGACGGCGTTGCCGACGGTGATCGCGAAGGTGGGCGAGCGGGAGGTGGGGCGGTTTGTGGGCTACCGCGACGCGGAGGGGATGCTGGCGTGGCTGGATGAGGTGGCGGCGCGGGCGGCGGGGGGAAGTGAGCGCGGGGAAGTGAGCGGGGGCTGAGGGCGGGGCGGGTGGTCAGGGCGTGGGGCCGCCGGGCGGGAGGGAGCGTTTTTTGGCGGCCTGGAGGCGAGACATGAGGTCTTGCCCGCGGGGCTCGGGCTCGGCGGGCGCGGGCGGTGGCGTGGGCGTGGGCGAGGCCGGGGCGGTGGGAAGGGTTGATGCGCGGGTGGTCTCGGCGGGCGTGGTGGCGGCGGAGTGGGAGCTTGGGTGGGTGTGTTCGGCGATGGTGGCGGCGGCGCGGGACTTGGCGGCGGCGAGGGTGGCCATGGAGGCGGATGCGGTCTGCGGCGTGGACGCGAAGAGGGCGCGGAGGCGTTGGAGATCCAGGGTGACGCGACGGGCGGCAACGTCGAAGAGAAACAGGGCGATGGCGGCGATGGCGACCAGGAGCCATGCGGTGCGGGAGATCTCGGGCATGCGGGCGTGCTCGCGGGCCCAGAGGTCGGCGCCGGCGGGGTCCAGGCGGTAGATGCGGCCGTTGGTTCGGGTGGCCAGTTCGGTCAGGAGGTTGGTGTTGGGGACGGGCTCGCGGAACTCGTCGGCGGCGCGACGGATGATGGCGGCGCGGACGGAGCCGGACATGGGGCGCTGGCCGACGGCGTCGTCGGCGGCGGCGTCGTAGCGGATGGCCAAGAGATGGGAGCCGACGGCGAGGGCATCGAGCTCGGCCTGGAAGCGGCCCGGGCCGGTCTGGCGGAAGGTGACCTGGCGGGACGGGTCGGGGCCGGGTTGGGCTCCTGGGGGCGGTACGAGGCGGGCGCGGACGGTGGCGAGGTCGAGGCGGTCGCCGTCGGGTCCGAACAGTTCCAGCGAGACGGTTGCGCGGTCATCGCGGGTGTCGATGGTGACGCGTGAGGCGGCGTCACTGGACGGCCGCATGACCCACTTGAGCTGCTGCTGCCAGAAGGAACCAAATGCGGCGGAGGAGGTCCAGGCGGCGTTCCATCTGGCGGCGGCGTCGCTGGTGAAGGCCATGACGCGGCCGAGGCCGTGCTGCCAGTGGGCGAGGATGGGGTCGCCCTCGGGGCCGCGGAGGGTGACGACGGCCAGTCCGCCCCGGTCGGCGGTGACGACGTATCCGGTGATGGCGGGGAGTGGAGATGGGAGTCCGCGGAGGGAATCAGCGTGGGCGGCGAGGGTGGGGGAGAAGGGCGGCCCCTCCCAGATGAGGGTTCTGCGGACGGTCTGGGCTTCCTTGATGAAGATCTGCGGGAGCAGTGCGTTGGCGGCGGCGCTGTTGACGTTGTAGAGGCGTCCGGCGGCGGTGCGGGCGAGGCCGGCGAGGAGGGGGTCGTTGGACTGGTCGCCGATGGCGACAGCGGAGAGGGTGATGCCGCGGCGGTGGAGTTCGGCGGCGCGGGCGAGGCCCTGCTGGGGGTCGCCGACGGTCTGGCCGTCGGTGAGGACGATGACGTGCTTGACGCCTGCGGGGGACTTGGCGAGTTCGGCGGCGGCGGCGTCAAGGGCGGGGAAGAGGTTGGTGCCGCCTCCGGGGCCGATGGCGCGGATGCGTCGGGCGATGTCCTGCGGATCGCGGACGCGGGTGAGGGGGACGACGGTCTGTGCCTGGTCATCGAAGGCGATGACGGCGACCTGATCGAGGCTGGCCAGGGCGCGGACGCCGAGGATGGCGGCTTCGTTGGCGATCTGCTGCTGGGTGAGGCCGGAGGTTCCGACGGGTGCGCCCATGGAGCCGGAGCGGTCGATGATGATGGCCAGCGCGCCCATGGGCATCTGCCGCTTCTGGGGCGGATCGAGCAGGACGGGCATGGCGGCGGCGAGGGGTGAGCCGATCCATCCGCCGGCGCCGTAACTGTCGGGTCCGCCGATGACCAGGAGGCCGCCGCCGGCGTCGTGCACGAAGCGGACCATGCTGTGCTGCTGGGCCTGGGAGAAGTTGGAGGCGGGCTGGTTGAAGAGCACGACGGCGTCGAAGCCGGACCACTCGGCCAGGGTGCGGGGGGCGTCGGCAGCGGGGCGGAGATCGGCCTTGATGTTGTCGGCGGTGAGGGCGGCCAGGAGGGGTGCGGCCTGCGGTGGGTCTTCGGCGAGGATGAGGACCCGGCCCTGATCGCTGGTGAAGGTGACGCCCTCGGCACGGAGGAGTTGGGGGATGGACGCGGCGGGATCGTCGGGTTCGAAGACGGCGGCGATGCGGTGGACGGGGCCGCTGGGGAGGCGGATGGACTGGGAGAGAACGGTGGGTCCGGGGGGCAGGTCCACGCGGGCGGCGAGGCTTGGGGAGTCGGGATCGAGGTCTACGGGCTCGCCGTTGAGCAGGAGGGTGAGCCTGCCGGAGGCGGGTCGTCCGGCGTGCATGACGATGCGGCAGGCGATGGTGTCGCCGTCGCGGACCCATGCGGGGACGGCGATGTCGTCGATGCGGACGAGCGCGGAGCGGTCGTACCCGACGGCGGCGACATCGATGGGCACGCCGGCGGCGGCGAGCGAACCGGCGATGTCGGTGAGCGGTGCGGAGGTGGGGTTGCCGTCGGAGATCAGCAGCACCCGGCCGGCGGCGTCGGCGGGGACGACGGCGCGAGCGAGGTCGACGGCGCGGCGGAGATCGCTGGCGTCGGTCGGGCCAAAGTCGCCGATGTCCAGGCGGGGGAGCCCGGCGGTGGGGAGGGTCTGGACGAAGGGGTCGCGGGCGGCGGTGACGACGCCGAGGCGGCCTTGCGGGGGGCGTTTGTCGAGCGAGGCGCGGAGGAACTGGACGCCGAGGCGCTGCTGGTCGGCGGGCACGGAGTCGCTGACGTCAAGAACGGCGATGACGGCGACGTCGTCGCCCTTCCAGCGGGCGCGGGGTTCGGCGAGGGCGACGCAGAGCAGGGCGAGGACCAGGCAGCGGATGGCCAGATGCAGGAGTTGGCGCGAGGCCGTCCAGCCGGCGAGGCTGGAGCGGGCGATCCACCAGGCGGCCAGGCAGAGCGGGGGGATGAGCAGGAGCCAGGCGGGACGGTCAAAGGTGGGCCAGATGATGGCGGCGTCGGACTGGTGGCCCGACGGGCCTGCAGCGGCGGACATCCATCTAGAGAGCCAGTCGGGCATCGAGCGGGTCCACGCGGGGGGCGTCGGTATGCCGGGAGGTTGGGGGGTGGCGGGCCGGTTGGGCGCGGGGTGGGCCGGCGGGAGGCGGGGCGGCTGTTGGCGCGGGTTGGTTGGGACGCGGCCGGGCCCTTCAGTGTGGCAGACGGTAGGCCGCGGGCGGTCAGACGCCGTCGCCGACGAGTTGGCTGAGGATGTCGACGACGCCCTGGGCCTCGGGGGCCTTGGCGATGAGGTGGGCGTGCTCTTTGATGGCGGGCTGGGCGTTGGCGGGGCAGGCGAAGAAGGCGACGCGTTCGGCGATGCACTGGTCGCTGGTGGTGTCGCCGATGCCGGCGAGGCGGGATTTGGGGATCTTCAGTTCGCCGAGCATGCGATCCAGGCCGGTGCCCTTGGAGATGTGCTCGAGATCGCAGTTGATGTAGAGCCAGGTCATGCTGACGCGGAAGGGCATGCGGGCGGCGGCGACATGGTCGCGGACGGCGGGGAAGACGGTCTCGCGGAGGAAGCCGGTGTTGGGGTGGAAGAGGGTGACGGAGGCGGTTTTGCCGGGCTGCTGGGTGACGCCCAGGGGGCCGAAGGTCTGGCGGCAGTAGGAGGAGAGGCTGGCGACGGCTTCGAGGTTGCCGGGGGTGATGCGGGGGTCGAGGGTGTAGACGTTGGTGCCGGGGTGGTAGAGCCAGGCGCCCATCTCGCAGACGCAGGGGACGAACATGTTGCCGATGAGGCGGCAGATGCTCTCGGCGAAGGGCTGGGGGCGGCCGGTGCAGACGGTGACCAGGGGGCGGTCGCCCCGCTGCATGGCCAGGGCGTTGTGCTCGGCGACTTTGGCCAGCGCGGGGAGGTCAAAGGCGTGCTGGCCTTCGGAGACGAGGCAGCCGTCGATGTCGCAGAGGACCAGGTCGAAGCGGCGGAGTGGGAGGGTGCCGGGCAGGGGCGGGGTCCTTGGTGGAGGTGAGGCCGGGGCGAAATGGTCAAATGGTCAAATCGTCAGATGATCAAATCTGAGCCGGAAGGGGCACGGGCTCAGGTGGCCATGCGGTGGGCGAGGCGGAAGGCGAGTTCCAGGGCCTGCTCGTAGTTCAGGCGGGGGTCGCAGAGGCTGGCGTAGTTGCGCTGCAGGTCGGCCTCGGCCAGGCCGGCGGCTCCGCCGATGCACTCGGTGACGTCTTCGCCGGTGAGTTCGATGTGGACGCCGCCGAGGTGGGAGTTGAGCGAGCGGTGGATCTCCCAGGACTGCTCGAGCTCGAAGAGGATGTCGTCGAAGTTGCGGGTCTTGACGCCGCCGGAGGTGGTCAGGCCGTTGCCGTGCATGGGGTCGCAGACCCAGAGGACGCGGCGGCCGGCGCGCTGGACGATCTCGACCAGGCCGGGGAGGACCTTGGCGACGTTCTTGGCGCCCATGCGGGGGATGAGGACCATCTTGCCGGGCTCGTCGGCGGGGTTGAGGGCGTCGATGAGGCGGAGGACGTCCTCAGCGCGTGAGGAGGGGCCGAGCTTGATGCCGACGGGGTTGCGGATGCCCCGGAAGTACTCGACGTGGGGACCGTCCAGGGCGCGGGTGCGTTCGCCGATCCACGGGAGGTGGACGGCGAGGTTGTAGTGGCCGTCACGACGCGGGACGGTGCGGGTCTGGGCGGTTTCGTACCAGAGGTTCAGGCCCTCGTGGCTGGTGTAGAGCTCGACGGACTGGCTGCCGGTGGCGGGCTCGGCGGGGATGCGCGAGTCCATGGCCTGCATGAAGCGGAGGCCATCAGAGACTCGGCTGGTGAGGGCCTGGTACTCGCTGCGCAGTTCGGGGCGGAGGCTGGCGTGGCGGAAGAAGCCGAGATCCCAGTACTCGGGGTGGTGGACGTCGGCGAAGCCGGCATCGAGCAGGGAGCGGACGAAGTTGAGGGTGAGGGCGGCGTGCTGGTAGGCGGTGACCATGCGGCCGGGGTCGGGCCGGCGTGCCTCGGGCGTGAAGGCGGGGGAGTTGATCAGGTCGCCGAAGTAGGAGGGGAGGGCGAGGTCGCCCCGGGTCTCGGTGGGGCTGGAGCGGGGCTTGGCGTATTGCCCGGCGAGGCGGGCAACGCGGATGACCGGGCGCTTGCCGGCGTAGACCAGCACCAGGGACATCTGCAGGAGGATCTTGAGTTTGGCGGTGACGGCGTCTGACGTGCAGTCGGCGAGGGTCTCGGCGCAGTCGCCGCCTTGAAGGAGGAAGCGGCGGCCCTGCTGGGCCTCGGCGATCTGGGCCTTGAGCCGCTCGATCTCCCAACTGGTGACCAGGGGGGGGAGGGTGGCCAGCCGGGCCATGGCGGCACGGACCTCGGCGGGATCGGTGTAGGCGGCGCCGCCCCCGATGTCGCCCGGGGTGGCCAAGCGGGCCTGCCAGGAGGTGGGGGACCAGGCGGCGGGTTGGGTGGGGT
>JAJTDF010000030.1 GCA_021294835.1 Planctomycetaceae bacterium | reverse complement strand
TGCGGGGGGCGTGTGGGGGGGCGGGCTGGGGGGTGTGGAGCGGGGGGGAGGGGGCGATCGCAGAGGCTCGGGCGCTTTGTCCCGTGCCGGTTCCGGTGTTCTGACCGTGAGGATGCAGCGCATGTCCGACGCTCTTGCCGCTTTCCGCCCCGCCCGTCCGCTGGTGCTGGCCGCCATGTTGGGGGTTTCGCTGGCCATGGTGGGCTGCGAGGACCCCAAGGCCAAGCAGGCGCAGGTGATCCGGGATGCGGCGGCGCTGGTGGACCGGCTGACGGCGGCGGGGCAGCAGGTGGACCCGACGGTGTCGGGCCGCACCAAGGCGCTCAACGAGATCATCAGCACGGTGCAGCCGCTGGCGGCTGAGAAGGGCGGCCCGATGGCGGGCCCGGCGTCGTCGATCATCGCGCGGGCGAAGGGAACGTTGGCGGAGATGGCGGCGCTGGAGGCGGTGGAGGCGGAGCAGCAGGCGTTGCGGGTGATCGCCGGCGTGCGTTCGGCCCTGGACGTGTACACGCGGAACGCGGCGGCGGGTGCCAGCGGAGCGGGCGATGCGGCCAAGGACACGGCTTCGCTGGAGGCCCGTCGGCAGACGCTGCAGGGCGAACTGGCGGCGCTGACGGCCGAGGCCAACCGGCTGAATGAGGAAGTGAACAAGCGCGAGAAGGAGGCCGAGCGGCTGCTGGGCCAGGCCAAGACCAAGCGTGAGGAGGCGGCGGGCGTGCGGGCGGCGGCGAGCAAACTGTCGGCTCAGGAGCAACTGGAGTCGCTCAAGCGGTCGACGGCGACGGTGCGGGAGGCGGATGAACTGGACCGGCAGGCGTCGTTCCTGCGGGCGGAGGCTGCGGCGCTGCAGCCGGAGATCTCGCTGACGCAGCAGCGGATTGAGGGGACGCGCAAGGGCATTGAAGGGGTGGAGGCGGCGGTGAAGTCGATCCGCGAGCGGGAGGTGGCCAGCAAGGCGACCTCGGCGGCGTCGCGTGAAGCGGCCGGCAAGGCGGCGGCGGATATCGCCCAGGGCCTGGAGGCTTTGAACACGCTGCGGGCGGGCGCGGTGACGCAGAAGGTGGACGCGGCCAAGCGGCAGTTCAGCGAGGCGATCGCGGCGGCCAAGGCGGCGGGGCCGCTGGCCAACAAGGTGTCGCTGGCGAGCTTGGAGCACGGGCTGGCGGATGTGCTGGTGCGTCGGGCCCGGGGCCTGGCGGCGCAGGAGGAAGTGCTGAACCTGCTGGCGGCGGCGACGCCTGCGCTGCCGACGGCGGCGGACCTGAAGAAGGCGGCGGCGGACGCGGGAGCGGCGAGAACTGCGGCCTTGGACGAGGCCAAGGCGGCCCTGGAGGCGGCCGAGCAGGCGTATGCGGCCGGCGGCGGCGGGGGCGACCTGCAGACGCAACTGGAGAAGGTGGCGGCGTCGCTGAAGGCGATCCGCGAGGGGGATTACTCGGGGACCAAGCCGAGCGCGGCGCCGGCGGCGGGCGGGGCAGCGAGCGCGGGCGGCGGGGGCACGACTGCTGCCGCGGCTGAGAGCGCGGTGGTGGCGGAGGTTCGTGCGGCGGCGCGGGCGTATCTGGAGGCGAGCGTGAACGGCGACAACGCGGCAGTGAACGCGATGTCAAAATTCGCCGACGATTCTGAGCGTCGGATCAGTGAGGTGTCGGTGTCGCTGATGAAGGCGGTGTTTCGGCTGAACGGGGCATGCAAGGCGAAGTTCGGCAAGTCGCTGGCGCAGGTGGCGAACGGGGCGGCGGGGCCGCTGCAGCAGTTGGTGGATGTGTCGGAGTTGTCCGGGGACTGGGCGGACAAGTTCACGATCACAATGAAGGGCGACCAGGCTGCGGAGTTGCGTCTGGCGGAGATGCAGGGTGCCGACATGGACGCGGTGAAGGAGGGCGGCAAGTGGCTGTTCATGGGGACGGCCGAGATGAGGCAGCAGATGGCGACCGCGGCGCCGATGATGATGCCGATGCTCAAGGCGATGTCGGGGGCGATTGAGGCGGTGGCGGCGGACGTGGAGTCGGGGAAGATCACCGAGGCTTCGGCGGTGATGGCGGCGATTCAGGCCAAGGTCATGCAGGGCATGGGCGGGCCGGGCGGCATGGGCGGGATGGGTGGCCCGGGCGGCGGCTGAGGCGGGGGGTGATCGGCCGGGGGCGGATTGACGGGGGGGCGGGGGTTCGCTAGGTTTGCCCCCACTGGATGGGGGTGATCGGTGGGAATGGGGGGGCTTGGGATCGCACGAAAGCCGGCCCGGCCGGGACTTGGACCTCGCACACGCAGCCAAACGCATGAGCACTCGGCACCTTCATCGACCGTTCCTGGCCGCCTTGGTTCTGTCCGCGGGGATGCTGCTGCCGATTGGCGGGGCGGCGGCGGCGCAGACTCCCGCGGGCGGGCTGCCGGCAGGTCTGAGCGGCAAGAGCTCGCTGAGCGGTGCGGAAGAGGCAGCGATTGAGCAGTTCCTGACGGCGCAGGTTCCGGGGCTTTCGGGCCAGAACGGTGCGGCGGGGATTCGCACGGCGCGGACGGCGGTAATGGCTCCGCTGGGCGCCAACACGACGGTGAACTTCCGGCTGGTGTATGGGCGGGTGCTGCGTGAGAAGGTTCTGCCGGGGTTGACCGGGGCCGGGCAGAAGAACGACCAGGTGGTGGCCAACGCGATGCGGATCGCCGGTGAGACGGCGTCGACGACGACGGCCCCGTTCGTGCTTGATGCGATGAAGGACCCGCGTCCGCCGGTGAAGTTCGCGGCCGTGACGGCGGCGGGCCGGATGCTGGAACTGACCGGCAAGGGCCAGAGCGCGCTCAATCCGGCGGACCTGACCGGGGTGGTCAAGGCGATTGGGGAGTTCGTGGGGACGGCCGGGGAGGCCAGCCTGGTGGATGGCGGTGTGGTGGCGCTGGCGGCCGGGGTGGCGATTCCGGCGAAGGCGGGTCCGGGGCTGGAGCAGGTGTCCAGCGCGAGCATGTCGGCCCTGGCGACGGGTCTGTCGGTCAGGCTGACCAAGCCGGATGGCCAGGTGGCGGTTCCGGCGGCGTTGCGGGCGATGAAGACGACGCGCGATGCGCTGACGGCGGGTGCGGCGGGCGGGCAGGTGCTCTCGGCCCAGGCGATGCGGGACGGGGCGGCGATGGCGGGGGACACGCTGCGGCTGCTGATGCGGCTGGACAAGGAAGGCAAGAAGCACGCGCTGCACGACCAGTTGGTGGGCGCGTCGGTGACGGTGGTGACGCTGTCGGCGACGCTGCTGGACGCCAACCTGCCGGCGGTGCCGACGGATCCGGGGAAGATCATCGGGCAGGGCGGGGCGCTGACCAAGCCGCCGTTCAACTTCCCGGCGGACCGCTTCAACTGAGATGACCGGTGACAGCGGGCGGGGGTTGGAGCGGCGGAAGACGGGCTGCCGCCGGGTTGATGTGCTGCGCGCAGCGGCTGGGCGGTGGGGCGGGGCGGGGTGGGCGCTAAACTGACCGCCGATGTGGAAGTTCCTGCTGCCGATCGCGGCGTTGCTTGCGGTGCTGGCCGGGGCCGTGGTCTCTGACGGACCGGGGCCCAAGGCCGACGTGGTGTTCTTGAACCGCGGGGATGTGAACACGCTGGACGTGCAGCGGATGAGCTGGATGCAGGACTTCCGGGTGGCGATCGCCATCTATGAGGGGCTGGTGCGGACGGATGTGTTCAGCCGCGAGTTTGCCAAGGTGCCGGGGGTGGCCGAGCGGTGGGAAGTGAGCGAGGACGGGCGGACGTGGACGTTCCATTTGCGGAGCAACGCCAAGTGGAGCAACGGGGCCCCGCTGACGGCGCAGGACTTTGTGTACTCCTGGCGGCGGGCGATGCTGCCGGACCTGGTGGGGGATTACGCCAAGCTGTTCACGCTGATTGACGGGGGCAAGGCGTTCTACGACTGGCGGACCGAGGCGATCAAGGCCTTCACGGCACAGGGGCAGGGGCGGCCCCGCCCGGCGGAGGCGGAGGCGTTGTGGAAGGCGACGCTGGCGAAGTTTGACGAACTGGTGGCGCTGAAGGCGACCGACGAGCGGACGCTGGTGATGCGGACGGTGCGGCGGCTGCCGTATTGGCTGGACATTCTGGCGTTTGAGGCGTTCTTCCCGGTGTATGGCCCGGAGGTGGACCGCTGGCAGTCGGTGGACCCGGTGACGGGGAAGCTGGAGTTTGAGAGCGGCTGGACCAAGCCGCCGAACCTGGTGAGCAACGGGAAGTTCAAGGTGACGCAGTGGCGGTTCAAACGCGACATGCGGCTGGAACGAAACACGCACTACTGGAACCAGGCGGACATCCACGTGGACTCGATCCTGCTGCCGTCGGTGGGGGATCCGAACGCGGCGGTGCTGTCGTTTCAGACCGGGACGGTGGACTGGCTGAGCGATGTGGTGCCGGACTATCGCAGCGATCTGCTGCGGGCCAAGCGGGAATATCAGGCCGAGCACAAGGCGCTGTATGACAGCCTGGTGGCCCAGGGGCTGGACCCGGTGGCGATTGACCGGCGGATGCCGCGGGACCCGAGGCAGAACATCCACAGTTTTCCGGCGTTCGGGACGTACTTCTACAACATCAACTGCTCGCCGAGGCTCAACGACGGGCGGGTGAACCCGTTTGCCGACCCGCGGGTGCGGCGGGCGTTTGCGATGGCGGTGGACCGGCGGAACATCGCCGAGAACGTGCGGCGGTCGGGCGAGCGGCCGGCGACGGAGTTGATTCCGCCGGGGAGCATGCCGGGGTACACGTCGCCCAAGGGTGTGGGGTTTGACCCTGAGGGCGCGGCGAAGTTGCTGGCGGAGGCGGGCTTTGCCGGCGGGCAGGGGTTGCCGGTGATTGAGGTGCTGTTCAACCGCGACGGCGGGCATGATGTGATCGCGCAGGCGATCAAGCGGGATTGGGAGCAGTATCTGGGGGTGAGCGTGCGGCTGGACATGAAAGAGATCAAGGTCTTCCGCAACGACCTGCAGAACCACAACTTCATGGTGGCGCGGGCGGGGTGGTTCGGGGACTATGGCGACCCGACGACGTTCCTGGAGATCAACCGGACGGGTGACGGGAACAACGACCGGCGGTACAGCAGCGAGCGGTTTGATGGGCTGCTGGACCGGGCCGACGCGGAGAGCGACCCAGCCAAGCGGATGGAGATTCTGGCTGAAGCGGAGCGGGTGCTGGTGGCGGAGGACCTGCCGCTGATTCCGATCTTCCATTACTCGCTGGTGATGATGTTCGACCCGCATCGGATCTCGGGCGTGTCGCCGCACCCGAGGCAGAAGCAGAACGTGTCGCTGCTGGATGTGCTGGGTGACGGCAAGGGGGCGGACCGGGCCAAGGAGATGCCGCCCAGGGCGGTGGGGGCTGCGAGCGGGGCCGAGGGCACGGGTGGGAAGGGGGCGGTTCAATGACGCTGAGCACGCTGATTGTGCGGCGGGTGCTGCAGGCGCCGCTGATTCTGCTGGTGATCTACACGCTGACGCTGTTCCTGGCGTGGCAGATCCCCGGGAGCCCGCTGGATAACCCGGAGGGGCGCAGGCCGCCGCCGGAGGTGCAGCGGGCGATGGAGGCGCAGTACAAGCTGGACAGCTTCTGGGGGTTCTACACGTCGTACCTGGACAACGCGACGGGGGTGAAATGGGTGCGCGAGACGCTGACGGGGGAGGCGGCGGAGCGGGCGAAGGAAGCGGAGGCGGCGGGGCGGCCGGCGCCGATCCGGCATGTGTTTGATCTGGGGCCGTCCCTGCAGTATGAGGACTGGCGGGTGAATGAGATTCTGGCGGCGTCGCTGCCGGTGTCGGTGGTGCTGGGGGCTTCGGCGATCTTGATCGCGCTGCTGGTGGGGACGGTGGCGGGGGTGGTGGGGGCGGTGCGTCCGGGGAGTGTGGCGGACGTGGGGACGCTGGTGGTGGCGCTGGTGGGGGTGAGTTTGCCGAGCTTTGTGATCGGGACGGCGCTGCTGCTGATCGGGCCGGTGATGCTGGGGATCGGGAGCATCGCCAAGTGGGGGCAGGTGCAGGACATCTTCCTGCCGGCGGTGACCTTGAGCCTGCCGTTCGCGGCGTACATCGCGCGGCTGCTGCGGATGGGGCTGATTGATGTGCTGGGGCAGGACTTCATCCGCACGGCGCGGGCGAAGGGGGTGAGCGGGAGCGGGGTGCTGCTGCGGCACGCGATGAAGAACGCGTTCCTGCCGGTGCTGAGTTATCTGGGGCCGGCGACGGCGCTGGCGATGACGGGTTCGTTCGTGGTGGAGCGGGTGTTCACGGTGCCGGGGATGGGGCAGCACTTTGTCAACGGGGTGCTGAACAAGGACCTGTTTCTGATCATCGGCGTGGTGATGGTGTTCGCGACGCTGCTGATCGCGTTCAACCTGGCGGTGGATGTGCTGTATCGGTGGGTGGACCCGCGGATTGAGTGATGCCGATCATGCTCAGCATTCGCGCGATGGCGAGGTCGCGGCGACGATGGATCATGCGGGGTGGGAGGTCGCCCTGTGCGGTGATGTGGAACGCCGGAATTGTCAACGAAGGAGCGAAGGAAGCGAAGGAAGGCAGGGAGGCGGGAAGGAGGGAAAGGGGGGGAAGGCGCGGAAGGCGGCGAAGGCAGGGGTGAAGTTGTGGGTGTGGGCATGGGCTTGCCCGGAAGCCTTATGAGATCGGCATGAGGCTCAGCGGGGCGTGTTGTTGGCTTGGGCCTTGCCCTTGCCGGCGGCGGTGGTGATGGCGGCCTCGAGGTCGGAGACGGGGAACAAACTCTGGAAGTAAATGGGCTTGTCGATGCCGGGCCCGTAGACGGCGATCAGGGGGATGCCTCCGCCGCCGGAGATCTCGCGGACGACGCCCCAGCCTTGGTCCGGGGTGGCGGTGGTGAGGTCGACATTGATCTGGAGGGGGTTTAGTCGGGCAAACATCTCCTTCCCGGCAGGGGTGTCGAGTATGAGATGGTCCATGATGAGGTTGTTCGTATCCCAATGGGCACCGAAGTTCACTACGACGGCTCGGCCAGCCTTGACGCCGTCTTGAATGATGGCTCGAAGATCGTCATCCTGAGGGGCTTTGAGCGTTTGCCAAGCGCTCGCCTGGGCCTTGCCGGCGGCGGTGGTGATGGCGGCCTCGAGGTCGGAGACGAGGAAGAAACTCTGGAAGTAGATGGGCTTGTCGATGCCGGGGCCGTAGACGGCGATCAGGGGGATGCCTCCGCCGCCGGAGATCTCGCGGACGACGCCCCAGCCCTGGGCCGGGGTGGCGGTGGTGAGATCGACCTTGATCTGGAGGGGGTTCAGGCGTGAGAACATCTCGAGCCCGGCGGTGCTCTTGAGGATGGTGTTCTCGATGGCGATGCAGTTGCCGCACCAAGCGGCGGTGAAGTCGACGACGACGGTTCTTCCCTGCTTGACGGCGTCGCGGATCTGGGCGCGGAGTTGGTCGTCCGGGGGGTTCTCGACGGTCTGCCAGCGGGTGGCGGAGGCTGCGCCGGCGGAGGCGGGTAAGAGGGTTTGGGTGATCAGGAAGGTCACGCCCAGGGAGAGGGCGGCGGCGAGGGCGTTGAGGCCCTTGGCGCGCTGGGACTGGAGCATGGTCATGGCGCCGACGAGCCACCAGATGCAGGCGCAGGCGGCGGAGGCGGCGAGCATCCAGACCACCCAGGTGTGGTCAAAGACGCTGCGGAGGATGAAGAAGGCGACGGCGAGCATGAACAGGCCGAGCACCTGCTTGAGCAGTTCGCCGCCGGGGCCGCCCCGGGGGAGGTTCTTGAGCATGCCGGGGAAGAGGATGAGCAGGAGGTAGGGGGCGGCCATGCCCAGGCCCATGGAGAGGATGAGGCCGGAGCCGACGAAGGGTGAGAGGGTGGTGGCGAAGGCGAAGGCGGCGCCGAACATGGGGCCGGTGCAAGGGGTGGAGAGGACGGCGGTGAGGACACCGAGGAAGAAGTTGCCGGAGGCGTTGTCGTAAGACGGGGTGAAGTTGTACACGCCCTGGGGGAGGTTGATGTCAAACGCGCCGAGCATGCCCAGACCCATGCCGCCGACGATGAGGGCGAGGGGAACGGTGACGTACCAGTAGCTGAACCACTGGCCGAACTGGAGTTTGAGGGAGAAGGCCAGGACGGCGATGACGGCGAAGACCGAGACGATGCCGAGGCAGTAGATCAGGCCGAAGAAGACGAGTTTGCCGGGGTCCTTGGCGTGCTGCTGGAGGGAGGCGACTTTGAGCGGGATGACCGGGAGGACGCACGGCGTGAGGTTCATCAGGGCGCCGGCGATGAAGGCGATGAGGAGGATGAGCCAGCCGGAATCGACGTTGAAGACGTAGCCGAAAAAGTCGATGCGGGCGCCGCCGGCGGCGGGCGTGCTGCCGGCGGGCGCCGGGGTGTCGGTGGCTGAGGCTGCGTCGAGCCGGCCGAGGATGGAGGGATCCAAGGGGGCGAAGAGGGCGGTGTCGCCGGGCTTGGCCGGGGCGGCAGCGGGGACGACCTGCAAGGTGACGGTGAGATCGCGGGACTCGGGCGGGAAGCAGGAGGTGTCGTTGCAGGCCTGATAGGAGACGGTGAGCGGGATGGATAGGGGGCCGGGGGGGTGGGCGGCGTCAATGGCGACGGGGACAAAGACGGTGGTGGGCTTTTTGTAACTGAGCAGGGCGACGGGCGAGCCGGTGAAGTTGACCTCGAGGGATTCGGGCTTGGGCCATTGGCCGGCGTTCAGGCCGACGCGGACGGTGGCGGGGAGGGCGGGCTTGCCGAGTTCGATCAGGGTGGGGATGGCCTCGAGCCCTTCGAGTTCCTTGGGAATGACGGGCTGGTTGGGCCAGATGTGCAGGTTGTCAGCGAAGGTGAACTGGACGGCGATGGCGAAGCGGTCGCCGGCGCGGGCCTCGGTGAACTGGGGGAGGGCGCGGACGGTGACCCCGCCCGTTGGGGGCTGGGCGGCGGGGGCGGGGGTGGCCGGCACCAAGAGGGTGAACAGGGCGGCCAGCAGGCCCAGAAGGGCGACCGGCACGGCGGCGGGGCGAAGGGCGAGGAGGTCTGTGAGGCCCGAGACGCCGCGGCGGCGGGGGAGGGGTTGGAGGGATTGCATGCGCAACTCTACGAACGAAGCCCGTCCGGTCGTTCGGCGGCCGGGAGGGGGCGTGGCGTTGGGGTCAATCCACCAAGGTGGGCGGGCGGGGTCGGATGGGGGCGGTCGGGCGTGATGGAGGCCTGCCGTCGGGGCCGATACTCCGCTGCCGCAACTGCGCGTGCCACGTGAGAGGGATCCCAGTAGGTTCCTCGGCGATGGTCGAGGGGGGCGGCGCGGCTTTGGAGACCGTGTTTCGCCCATGCCCGACGTGCTAGACCAGAACGAGATCGACGCGCTGCTGGCGGCGGTGGATCAGGGGGAGGTGAAGGAAGAACCCAAGCCGACGCAGGTGTTCGCGCGCGGTCGGCGTGATGCGAACCCGACGGAGATCCGGACGTACGACTTCAAGCGTCCGGAGCGTGTGAGCAAGGACCAGATGCGGGCTCTCCAGACGCTGCACGAGGGCTTTGCGCGGAACTTCGGCGCGTCGCTGTCGGGCTTCCTGCGGACGATCGTGGAGGTGAAGGTCGCCAGTTGCGAGCAGATGACCTATGGCGAGTTCATCGCCGGGCTGCCCAATCCGACGAGTTTCAACCTGATCGACACGCAGCCGCTGGAGGGGCAGATCTGTCTGGAGATCAGCCCGCTGATCATCTATCCGATCATCGACCGGCTGCTGGGCGGCACCAACCAGGATCTGTTCATTCCCCAGCGTCCGATGACGGTGATCGAGACGCGGCTGATCAACAAGATCACCAGTCGGGGACTTGCGGCGATGACCGAAGCGTGGGCGTCGGTGAAGCAGATCAGCTTCACGATCTCGACCACCGAGAGCAACCCGCAGTTGGTGCAGATCGTCCCGCCGAACGAGGTGGTGGTGGTGATCGGCTTTGAACTGAAGATGGGAAACCGGGCGGGGACCATGAACCTGTGCATCCCGTACAACGTGATCGAGCCGGTGGTTGAGGAGCTGGCGGCGCAGTCCTGGTTCAGTCAGTCCAAGGCGGCCAAGAGCAACCAGTCGCTGGATCATGTGACGCAGTCGCTCAGCCGGGCGCCGGTGCTGGTGACGGCGCTGCTGGCGGAGACGACGATGACGCTGGCGGAACTGCACAGCATGGCGGTGGGGGACCTGCTGGTGACCGAGAAGCCGGTGACGGCGCCGGTGGTGCTGTGCGTGGAGCAGGAAAAGAAGTTCCTGGCGGAGATGGGCCGGCACAAGGACGCGCGTGCAGTGCGGATTGTGCGGGCGGTCGAGCCGCACGACCGGGTCTGATGACGCAACGGCAGAAGACGATGGGGGGGGTCAGTGGCCGCGAGAGAGCTGCAGGGCGTCGACGGCGTCATCGACCGAGTCGGCCATGCGAAATCGCTTGTCGAGCTTGAGCTGGGCGAAGAAGGCGCGGATGAGCGGCGAGACCCCGGCGAGCATCAGGCCCGCCTTTCTCCGGCGGCATTCGTCGTCAACATTGAGCAGGCACGTGATGCCCATGGAGTTGATCAGGTCCACAGCGGTGAAATCGAGGATCACACCGCACCCACTGATTTGGGGGATTCTTCGGCTGACCTCGCTACGGATCGCGGAGATGTGCTCTTCGGCGACGCGGTTGGGGAGCGCGACCACCAAAAGCTGGCTGTCCTCCCCGGCAAGATGCGATGCAAGCGGCACCAACGCTGGAGTTTAGTCCTTTGAAGGGGGATGCGGGAAGGACGGCTCTGGCGGGCGGGCGTATTCGGTTTTTGTACGATCGGGCGGTCGGCGGCAACAGGCTCAGTGGCGTGGCCGATCGGACAACGTTGGGGGGCGGGCGGAGCTGTTCATTGCCGCGGGGTCCGGCCCCGTCTAAACTCCGCATGACATCCGAAGACGACCTGTTGGTGTTTTTGATTGAAGGACTCCCCGGTATGACGTTGGCTTCTTGCCATGTTTGCTGACTGCACCCAGAGTGAGGCCCGACGATTGGTCGGGCATCCGGGTAGCGGGCGCGGGACCACCGGACTGCGGCTTTGTGCCGCGGCGGGTGGGACCGGGTGCCGGGTTGGGTTCCCCCTCCGCATCGCAGCGGGGCGGGTGTAGACCCTTCAACATTGCGTGAGTGTCACGCGACCACGGGCGGCTTTGGAGAAGGCCGGCCCCGTGGCCGGGTGTGTCATTGCGGCACAGGCGGGAAGCGGGACAGCGGGTGGGGGGATAGTCGGACGGATCGGACAGTTCGGACAATTTGACAACTCGGCACGACAACCTGGCAAGGACGGACACGATGAACACGACGGAAATGATGCGGCTGCTGGATGGGATCGCCAAGGAGCGCAAGATTGAGAAGGCGCAGCTCCTGAAGGTTCTGGAGCGGGCGATGGTGACGGCGTTGCGGAAGTTCTACTCCTCGCTGGATGTGGAGGAGTTCAAGTGTGAGATCGATCAGCTGACCGGGACGTTCAACCTGACGCGGCACGGCGAGCCGCTGGTGCTGTCGCCGGGGGATCTGGGCCGCATCGCGGGTCAGACGTTCAAGCAGGTGATGATTCAGGGGTTCCGCGACGACGAGCGGACGAGCCTGGTGCAGGAGTTCTCGCGGCGTGTGGGGGACATTGTGACGGGCGCGGTGCAGCGGTACGAGGGCGGGGCGCTGGTGGTGACGATCGACCGGGCCGAGGCGTTCATGCCCAAGGCCGAGCAGATTCCCGGAGAGATGTTTCAGCCGGGCGACCGGGTGCGGTGCCTGGTGAAGGAAGTCCGGGATGCGGGCTCGGCGGTGAAGATCGTGCTGTCGCGGTCGTCGCCGGACTTTATCAAGCGTCTGTTCGAGGTGGAGGTGCCGGAGGTCTCGGAGAAGATCATCGAGATCAAGGCGATGGCCCGTGAGCCGGGGTACCGGACGAAGATCGCGGTGGCGAGCGTGGACAGCAAGGTGGACCCGGTGGGCGCCTGCGTGGGTGTTCGCGGCAGCCGCATCAAGAACATCGTCGACGAGCTCAACGGCGAGAAGATCGACATCGTGCGGTGGAACGAGAGCAGCCAGATCCTGATCGGCAACGCGCTCAAGCCGGCGGAGGTTGCCGAGATCAGCCTGTGCCTTGAGCTGGGCCGGGCGACGGTGGTGGTGCGGGATGATCAGCTGAGCCTGGCGATCGGCAAGCGCGGACAGAACGTGCGGCTGGCGGCGCGGCTGACCGGGTGGGACGTGGACATCCTCACGCCTGATGAGTTCAAGAAGGGTCTGGATGTGATGGTTGAGACGCTCAGCCAGATCCCTGGTGTGACTGAGGAGCAGATGGACAAGCTGGCGGCGCTGGGGCTGGTGAGCGTGTTTGACATCGAGGAGGTGGGTGGCGCGACGCTGGTGTCGGAGATCGGCTTCAGCGAGGAGCAGGCGGCGGCGGCGGTGGAGATCGCCGGCGTGAAGGCCAAGGAAGTGGCAGCGCAGCAGCAGAAGGACAAGGAAGAGGCCGAGATCCGCAAGCGTGCGGAGGAAGAGGCGGCCAGGAAGCTGCTGGAGAGCGGCGCGTCGCCGATGGCCGAGGGTGCCCCGGAGGTGCCGGTGGCCGTGACCGACGAGGCCCGGGCGGCGGACATCCTGGGCGGCGGCCAGGGCTGAGCGGGGTGATGAGCGGGGGGGTGATGGGCCGGGGCGTGGAGGGGCGGGGATGGCAGACCGGTCGGCCGGCGGGAGACCGCGGTCCGGCCGATTGGTTGAGAATGTGCCCGGGCGGCGGAGCCCGCACGGGCGGCGGGGCGGGGCGGACGGACAGCAGCGGAGACACGTTTGGCCAAGCGCATCAGCGAACTTTCGAAAGAGCTCAATGTCACCAGCAAGGTGATTATCGAGAAGTGCCTTGCCGAGGGCGTGCCGCCGGACAAGGCGCCCAAGAGCCACACCTCGACGGTGTCGGCCGGTCTGGAGGCGTCGATCCGCGAGTGGTTCAGCAGCGCGGCGGTAGCGACCGCGGTGGAAACCGGCGAGCACGTGGACCTGGAGAAGGTTCGCACCAAGCCGGTGAAGAAGGCCCGCAGTTCCAAGAACGGCGAGGTTGGCCAAACGGCGGTGGCGGAGCCGGGCGGCATCGCCCCCAGCCAGCCTGTGGTGGTGGAGACGGCGGCCGCGGCGCAAGCCGCATCGTCCCATGCCGCCCCGGCGCAAGCCGCAACGTCCCATGCCACCCCGGCCCAACCCGCGCCGGTTGCGGCAGCAGTTGCTTCGGCGGGGGCGGCTGAAGCGGCCCCGGCGGCACCGCCGGCGGATCCGGGCGTTGAGCACATCAAGGCGACGCCGATCAAGCCAACGCCGGCGGCCCCGGCCCGGCCCCTGACGCCGGCCAAGGCTCCGTCTCTGAGCCCGATCAAGATCGATGCGATTCCGGCGGCACCATCGGCCCCGGCGGCAAGCGACGCACCGGCTGCGCCCGCAGCGGCCGGCCCGGCTCCATTGGCTCCGGCTGCGTCGGCTCCGGCCACCCCGGGTGGTGCGGCGCCCATTGCGGCATCGTCGGTTGTTCCCGCGGCCCCGGCTGCCGGGGGTGCGACCGGACGCCCCCGTGGCGAGGAGCCGCCCAGCGGTCCTGCGCGTCCGGCGGGCGGGCCCGGGCCGGTGAATCCGGCGGCTCCGCGTCCGCCGGTGGTGCGCGGCCCGGCGGCTCCGATGAACGTTCCTCGGCGGCCGACGGTGGTGGCTCCGGCCGGTCCGCAGTTGCAGGTGAAGAAGGCGGCGGCGCTGACGGGGCCGAAGGTGATTCGGGTGGAGGCGCCCGAACCTGCGGATACGTCGGGCCCGCGTCGCCCGGCGGCGGGCGGGGGCAGCAGGGGCTTTGGCGGTCGCGGCGTGATCGGCACCAGCGGCGGGGATGCGGACTCGCGGAGCCCGCGGCGTCGGAACGACCGGCGGACGCCGGGACCGGCCGGCGGCGGTGCGGACGCGGCCAGCGCGGCGCGTCGGCGTGTCAAGGGTGGTGAGGAACTGCCGGCGGGCTCGGTGTTCCGCGAGCAGGACCTGGTTGAACGCGAGGCGCGGCTGGCGCGGGCCGGCGGCTACCTCAAGCAGCGGCGTCGCGAGGCCAAGGCCCGCGAGCACGCGGCCGGTGAACGCGCCCAGACGGCGGCGGAGACCGGCGGCAAGGTGAAGATCCGGGCGCCGTTCACGATCAAGGAACTGGCGGAAGCGACCGGCGTGAAGGCGGCGGAGATCATCAAGAAGCTGTTCGTGCAGAAGGTGCTGGCGACGATCAACTCGGGCATCGACGAGGCGCGGGCGGCTGACATCATGATGGACTTTGACATCGAGCTGGACGTGATCCGCGAGCAGACCGCCGAAGAGGTGGTGTCGGCGGAGTTCGACGACCGCAAGATGATCGACGAGCGGCCGCGTTCGCCGGTGGTGACGATCATGGGTCACGTCGACCATGGCAAGACGAGCCTGCTGGATCGGATCCGCAGCGCCAACGTGGCGGCGGGCGAGGCCGGCGGCATCACGCAGAAGACTTCGGCGTTCCGTGTTCCGGTGAAGGTGGGCGATGTGACCAAGCACATCGTGTTCCTGGACACCCCGGGCCACCAGGCGTTCACCGAGATGCGTGCCCGCGGCGCCAACCTGACGGATGTGGTGGTGCTGGTGGTCTCGGCCCCGGACGGCGTGATGCCGCAGACGGTCGAGTCGATCAACCACGCCCGCGCGGCGAAGGTTCCGATCGTGATCGCGATGAACAAGGTGGACTCGCCGCTGGCGACCGACTCGCAGATCCAGAAGGTGTTCGGCCGGCTGGCGGAGAACAACCTCAGCCCGGTGGAATGGGGCGGCGAGACGGAACTGGTGCGGACCAGCGCGATCAAGGGGACGGGCATCCAGGAACTGCTGGAGACGCTGGACCTGCAGGCGCAGGTGCTGGACCTGAAGGCGGACTTCGCCGGTCCGGCGCGGGGTCGCGTGATCGAGGCGACGCGGGAAGAGGGCCGCGGCTGCATCGCGACGATCCTGGTGCAGGACGGCGAGCTGAAGGTGGGCGACTTCATCGTGGTGGGGCGTGCCTTCGGGCGTGTCCGCGACATCACTGACGATCAGGGCAAGCGGCTGAAGAACGCGGGCCCGTCGATGCCGGTGCAGATCTCGGGTCTGGACCTGGTGCCGGACGCGGGCGACTCGTTCTTCGTGACCGACTCGCTGCGGAAGGCCGAAGAGGCCGCCGAGCAGCGGCGTCAGCGGGAGCGTGAGGCGGCGCTGCACGTGCCGAAGGTGACGCTGGACACCGTCCTGATGAACATGAAGGACGCCAACGTCAAGGAGATCCTGATCGTCCTGAAGGCGGACCTGCAGGGCTCGGTGGACGTGATCAAGAACGAGGTCGAGCGGCTGTCGACGCCCGAGGTGAAGATCCGCGTGCTGCACGCTGCGGTGGGCGGGATCACCGAGGCGGACGTTCAGCTGGCCGACGCGAGCAAGGCGGTGGTGGTGGGCTTCAACGTCGTGCCCTCGGGCAAGGCGACGGCGATGGCCGACGCCAAGGGCGTGGAGATCCGCACGTACGACGTGATCTACGACATCACGGCGGACGTGAAGAAGGCCGCCGAGGGCAAGCTGGAGCCGGAGATCCGCCAGGAGGTCCTTGGGCATGCCGAGGTCCGGCAGGTCTTCAAGGTCACCCGCGTGGGGACGATCGCCGGCTGCTACATCACCGACGGCATGGTTCAGCGGGACGCGCTCATTCGCGTCACGCGGAACGGCATCGTCATCGAGCAGGACCGCGTGCTGGAGCAGCTCAAGCGGTTCAAGGACGACGCCAAGGACGTCAAGGCCGGGATGGAGTGCGGCATGAAGATCGTCGGGTACGACGACATCAAGGAGGGCGACGTTCTGGAGTGCTACCGGCGGTTTGAGGTCAAGCGGACGCTGTAAGGCTCCTGCTCCGGGGCGGCGGAGCCCCGGCCAATGGCGAGGCTGTTACACGCGTGCACATCGGCGTTCTCCAGTTCGTGCTGCTGATACGCGGGAGCGAGTCCATCAAGGACAAGAGGCGGGTGGTGCGCTCGGTGAAGGACCGCCTGCACCGCGAGCACCAGATCTCGGTGGCCGAGGTGGCGCATCTGGACAGCATGCACTCGGCGGGTATGGCGGCGGCGGTGGTGGCCGGGTCGGCGGCTCGGGTGAAGGAGATTCTGGACGTGGTGCGGGCCAAGCTGGAGGGCCTGCACGACGCGGAGCTGCGGAACTGCCATGCGGAGGTGCTCTCCGGTGAGCAGTTGCCGCTGGCGTTTGCGGATGAGACCGGCGAGCCGCTGTGGAGCGAGCAGGAGCGGCGGGAGATGGAGGCGCGGGGGGCGGAGGCGCTGGGGGAGGAGGAGTTGGCGGTGGGGCAGTCGGGGGTGGAGGAGCTGGGTGCGGAGGGTGCGGTCGGCGAGCGGGGTGACCACACGGGGGACACAGCATGAGCGGACAGAGCAAAGGACACCGACCGGCCCAGATCGCCTCGCTGTTGCGAGAGGGCATGCAGAAGGTGCTGGCCAAGGGCCTGGGGGACCCGCGGCTGGACGGCTGCATGGTGACGGTGACGGAGGTGGACGTTTCACCGGATGCGCGGAACGCGACGGTGTGGGTCTCGGTGCTGCCGGACAAACGCGGGCACCTGGCGGTGACGGCGCTGTGCCATGCGGCCCCGCACATCCGGCGGCGGATCGGGCAGGACCTGGCGACCAAGGTGCTGCCGCAGTTGACGTTTCTGCTGGATGACAGCCTGAAGAAGCAGGCGCAGGTGATGGAGGCTCTGGCCAAAGTGAGGCAGGAGCAGGGCGCGGGGGGCGGAGATGCCGGGGCGGATGCGGGCGGGCCGAGTGTCGGGGGCGGCCAAGGCGATGGCCGGGGGGACGGTCAGGGGCCGGGCGCGTGAGCGCCGCAGGCGTGGGTGCAGCCCGGCGGTGGGCGGCTTTCCGCAAAGCCATGCGCGAGGCGCATGGTCCGATGCGGCCGGCGCGGTCGCCCAATGACGGGCCCAGACCGTGCCGGTTCGATGGCGATGAGCCCGTTCGGGAGATGGTGTTCGCATTTCTGTTGTGGGACGCCCCGCTGGCAACGGCGCAGGGGGCGATGGAGCGGCTGAGCTGCGCCGTGGTGGACGTGAACGATCTGCGGGTGTGCTCGGCGGATGAGGTGCTGGCGATGCTGGGGGCCGGGTATCCGCGGGTGGAGGAGCGGGCCTCGCGTCTGCGCGGGAGCCTGCGGGCGCTGTTCACGCAGGAGAACACTTTGCGGCTGGGGCACCTTGCGGGCAAAGCGCCGGCGACGGTGCGCAAGCAGTTGCGGGCGCTGGGCGAACCGCCTTCGTTTGTGGTGGAGCGGACGCTGCTGGTGGGCTTTGGGCATTTGGCGGTGCCGGTGGACGAGCGGACGGCGGCGAGGCTGACCGACTGCGGCGTGCTGCACCCGGGGATCGACGCGGCGGCGGCTTCGGCCTGGCTGCTGGAGAACACGCCCGAGGGCGAGGTGGAATCGGCCGCGGCGTGGCTGCAGGCGTGGGCGGACACGGGGGGGCGGGTGCCGGCGGGTATGGAGCCGGTGGGCGGGGGGCGGGCGCAGGCCGGCGGCGGGAACGGCAAACTTGATGGTGACAAGGGCGGCGGCGGCAGGGCCGCCAAAGGCAAGGGAAGCAAGGGGGCCAATGGCCGAGGCAGCAACGGGAGCAACGCCAGCAAGGGGAACGCAGCACGAAGCAGGCGGGGCGGCAAGGCATGATTGCGGGCACGAGTACGGGTACGAGCACGGCGGGCGCGGCACACGGGCCGCGGCGCTGATGGGAGATCGCGAAGATGGCCGGTCACAACAAGTGGAGCAAGGTGAAGCACCGCAAGGCGGTGGTGGACAAGCGTCGCAGCAAGGCGTGGAGCATGTGCTCGCGTGCGATCATTGTGGCGGCGCGGACGGGCGGCCCGGACCCGGAGTTCAACGTGTCGCTGCGGCAGGCGATCGACGAGGCCCGCTACTACAACATGCCCAACGACAACATCGAGCGGGCGATCAAGAAGGGCGCCGGCGGGGGCGCGGGTGAGGACTACGAGTTTGTGCGGTATGAGGGGTATGGGCCGGGCGGGGTGGCGGTGGTGATCGACGCGCTGACCGACAACCGCACGCGGACGGCGGGGGACGTGCGGCTGCTGTTCACCAAGCACAGCGGCAAGCTGGGGGCGACGGGGTGCGTGTCGCACCAGTTTGAGCAGAAGGGGCGGCTGACGGTGATCGGCGGCGGGGATGAGGACAAGGTGTTTGAGATTGCAGTGGGGGCGGGGGCGGATGATGTGCGCAAGGGCGATGAGCCGGGGCACTTTGATGTGCTGTGCGTGCCGACGGACTTTGCCAGGGTGCGTGACGGGCTGCTGAAGGCGGGGCTGAAACTGGGGGAGTCGGCGATTGAGATGTTCCCCACCGTGATGGTGACGGTGGCGGGGGAGCAGGCCGAGGAGTTGATTGACCTGGTGGACGGGCTGGAGGAGAACGACGACGTGAAGAAGGTCTACTCCAACGCGGACATCCCCGAGAGTGAGTTGGCGCGGCTGGCGGAGTGAGGCACGGGCTGCCGGGCGGGGTGAGGCGTCAATCAGCCGAACTGGGTGGTGACGCCGTGCCACGCCTCGGCGGCTCGGGCGGCGGCGCGGGGCTGGTCGGGGACCAGGCGCAGATCCAGCGTGACCCAGGAGAGCCAGTTGGCGGCGTGCAGGGCGGCGTGATAGGCCAGCAGATCGAGCCTTCCGCCGGGTGAGCCGGGGCCACAGCGGCCGGCGAAGGTGACATCGCTGAGGCGTGCCGAGGCGAGCGGGCCGGAGGCGGCGGCCTGGAGGACGTCGCCCCCGGCCATGAGCACGGCGGCGGGGTCCACACCTTTGCCCAGGCCCGCGGCGGCGGAGGAGGCGGTGCGGGGCCAGGCGTGGTCGGCCAGTGTGCAGCCGTGGTGGGCGGCGTGGTTGGTGAGGGTGCTCAGGACGGCATCGGGGATGTCGGCCGGGAGGCCGACGGCGAGCACGGGGCGGGCGGCGGGTCCGCCGTCGAGCCGGACGAGTTCGGTGGTCAGTTCGATGGCGCCCAGGGTGGCGGAGACGGCGCGGTCCTGGCGGTCGGCGAGGCGGAAGTGTTCGGGGGGGATCCAGAGGTCCAGCCCGCTGAGGGCGAGGCCCTGGCGGCGGAGGGTGGCGGCCAAATCACGCCGCGCGGAGCGGTCCAAGTCGCGTGCACGCAGGCCGGGGGCGGCGGCGCTCAGTTGCACACAGCGGAAGCCGGCGCGGGCGGCCCAGGTGAGGGCGGGGCGGAGGCGTTCGGCGTCAACCTCGGCTGGGGCGGAGGCGGCGCCGGTGGAGGCGGGTGCATCGGGCGGGGGCCAGAGCAGGCCGGCCAGGGCGAGGCTGAGCGGCTGGTTGGGGAGCATGGGGCGGGTGGAGTTTACGGGTGCGGGGCGGATGGGGCAGGGCGGTTGGGGCTTCTAGAGTTGCCTGATGCCCCGCTGGCTTGCCGTTTCTCACACGCTGCATCTGTTGGCCCTGGCGCTGTGGCTGGGCGGGGTGGTGATGGCGGGCATCGCCGCGGCGGTGATCTTCACCAGCCTGAAGCCCCTGGGGCTGGCGGTGGAGGGGTACACGGTGCCCAAGGAGCAGGTGTGGTCGCTGCTGGGGGGGTTCCCGGCGGCGCGGGTGTTTGCGATCACCGACATGCTGGGGCTGGGGGCGGCGATGGTGGCGGCGGTGACGCTGATCGGGGCGTATGCCAGCGGGGTGGGCAAGCCGTGGGGATGGTCCAAAGGGCACATGGCGGTGCGGGTGATCAGCCTGTCGGCGGTGCTGGCGGTGTTCTGCTATCAGTTGATGGTGCTGGCGCCGCGGATGGCGCAGGCGCTGGGGCAGTATCGGGCTGCTGCTGCGGCGGCGGAGGCGGCCAAGGCGGCGGCGGCGAAGGCGGCGTTTGATGCGGACCACCCGCAGGCGTCAGCAGTGATGACCAGCCTGGCGGTGGGGCTTTTGGTGTGCTTTGTGGCGGCGGCCTGGCCGCCGAGGGGCGGCGGGCATGGCTGAACTGGATGATCTGGCGGGCATGAAGCTGCCCCGGACGACGACGGCGCAGCGGGCGCGGGCGGCGGAGGTGGCCGATGCGCTGGGCAGGGCGTACCCGGATGCGCACTGTGAACTGGATTACACCAGTGCCCATGAGTTGCTGGTGGCGACGATTCTGTCGGCCCAGGCGACGGACGTGAGCGTGAACAAGGCGACGCCGGCGTTGTTCAGGGCCTTCCCCACGCCGGCGGACTATGCGCGGGCGACGCCGGGGGAGATTGAGCCGTACATCCGCACCATCGGGCTGTTTCGCAACAAGGCGCGGTCCATCCATGAGGCGATGCGGGATGTGTGCGAGCGGTTCGGCGGGCAGGTGCCCCGCACGATGGATGAACTGCTGACGCTGCGGGGGGTGGCCCGCAAGACGGCCAACGTGGTGCTGGGCAACGCGTACAAATTCAACGTGGGGTTTGTGGTGGACACGCACGTGCACCGGCTGGCGGGGCGGCTGGGGCTGGCGCCGGCGGATGCGAACGTGCAGCAGACCGAGCGGGCGCTGATGGCGGTGTTCGCCGAGCAGCGGGAGCGGTGGTGCGACCTGTCGCACATGCTGATCTTCCACGGGCGGCGGGCGTGCAAGGCGCGGGGGGTGACGTGCGGGGAGCACCCGATTTGTGCTGCGTATGGGCAGCGGTGCGAGTTGCGGGTGTCGGCGAAGGGCGGAGGGGCGAAGGGCGGGGCGAAAGGTGGGGCAGAGGGCACAGGCGGCAAGTCCGGCGGGGGCGAGAAGGGCCGTCCGGCGAAGGGCAGCACGCGGGCCAAGACGCCCAAGAGAGGAGCGAGCGGAACATGAACTACTTGACGAAACTGGCGGACGTGCTGGTGCGGTACAGCACGGCGGTGAAGACCGGCGATCTGGTGGCGGTGATCGCCGAGCCGGCGGCCATGCCCCTGGTGAAGGAGATCTACGCGGCGTGCCTGCGGGCGGGGGCCAACCCGTTCTACAGCCCCCGCAGCGAGGACCTGCAGGAACTGCTGGTGGCCCACGGCAGCGACGAGCAGATCGCCTTCGTGTCGCCGATCCAGCAGCACCTGGTTGAGACGATCGACGTGAGCATCGCCCTGTGGGCGGAGCAGAACAGCCAGTTCCTGGCGGGCTATCCGGCCTCCAAGGCGGCGCTGCTGCAGCAGGCCCGCAAGCCGTACCTCAAGCGGTTCATGCAGCGTGAGGCGGAGAAGACGCTGCGGTGGGTGGGTTCGCAATACCCCACGCAGGCCTCGGCGCAGGATGCGGGGATGTCTCTGCGGCTGTATGAGGAGTTTGTGTATCGCGCCGGGCTGCTGCACCTGCCGGACCCGGTGGCGGCCTGGCAGGCGGTGGAGCGGACGCAGCAGCGGGTGGTGGACTACTTGCAGGGGCGGAAGGAATTGCACTTTCGGGTGCCGCCCCACAACGGGCATGACGGGACGGACTTGAAGGTGGACGTGTCCAGGGCGACGTGGATCAACTGCTGCGGGCACAGCAACTTTCCGGACGGTGAAGTGTTCGCCGGGCCGGGCGGTGTGGATGGGCACGTGAACTACACGTTCCCTGCGGTGTACATGGGGCATCGGGTGGAGGGCGTGCGGCTGAAGTTCAAGGCCGGGCGGGTGGTGGAGGCAACGGCTCGCAGCGGCGAGGCGTTCCTGCACCAGATGCTCGACCAGGACGCCGGGGCGCGGACGCTGGGGGAGATCGCCATCGGCACCAACTACGGGATCCGCAACTTCTCGTGCAACACGCTGTTTGACGAGAAGATCGGCGGCACCTTCCACGCGGCGGTGGGCGCCGGCTACCCCAAGAGCGGCAACACCAACGAGAGCGGGCTGCACTGGGACATGGTGTGCGACCTGCGCCCGCTGGAGGGCCGCCCGGGCGGGACGATCCACAGCGACGGGGCGCTGCTGCACGCCGATGGGCTTTTTGTGGATCCGGCGTTCCCGAGGCCGGCGGCGGGGTGAGCGCACGAAGGGTGTGAGGGGGTGGTGGGGCGGGAAGCGGAATGAGAAGCGGGCCGCGGATCGACTGGATCCGCGGCCCGTTTGGTTGTTGCTGCTGGGTGGCTGGCCTGGCGGGGCCGGCTTACTCGAGCTTGAGGTCGGCGATCACGTCGGCGGTGATGTCGTCGGCGGTGGTGGACTTGATCACCGGGCGTGCGAGGAGGCTCTGGACGAAGGCGCCGGAGCTGTCGGGGGCCTTCATCTCCTCAGGGCCGGTACCCCGGCTGGAGAGCACCAGCGAGTAGCCCTTCTTGTCAGCGATGGCGGCGGCAGAGTCGACGACCTGCTTGAAGGCCTCGAAATTGACACCGGCGACAAAGCCGTCCATTTCGCGCTCGGCCTGCTGGCGGAGGGCGCCGTACTCCTGACGCTTGGTCTCAAACTCGCGGGCGGTGGTCTCGGCTTCCGGGCCCTTGGCCTCCGGGCCCATGGCGCGGAGCTTGTTGGCCAGTTCATCGAGGTTCTTCTCGAGCGGGGCGAGCTTGTCGGCCCACTCCTTGCGCTTGCTCTCGATGCGGTCCTTGAAGCGGGCAGTGTCCATGAGTTTCACGGCGATGCGGTAGGTGTCGACCACGGCGACGGTGGAGGCCTTGGGCTCGGCGTGGACGCCGCCGGAGCGGCCGGCGCCGGCGACGGCGGCGTTGGGGGCGGTGGCGAAGTAGGCGGAGCCGCCGAGGTACAGGGCCAGGGCGAGGCCAGTGAAGGTGAGGGTGCGTTCGGTGAGCTTCATGACGGACTCCTGCGGATGACCCACTGCGCTGGGCGTGGGTGGCGTGTCGCTCGTGGCGGGAACGAAAAACGGCCACGCGTTGTGGCCGTGTGGTGGTACGAGGTTAGGCGAAAGCGGGTGCGGTGCTGGATGCGGTTTGGCCGGGATTCACCCGGCTGACCCACCCAAGCGCGGGGGCGGATGGGTGCGGCACGCGGCCCGAAGGAGGCCCGGCGGGGGTTATTGTGCCGCGGAGCCGACGGCCTTGGCACCCGGGGGCGGGGGCGGGGTGGTCATCTGGGGGTAGACCATGATGCGGTCGTGGATGAGCATGAGGATGTCGGCCTTGCCGTCGCCGGTGACATCGACGACGGAGGCGTCGCGGGGTTCGAACTCGCGGGCGTCGCCGCCGGAGAAGAGGCGGGACTGGAAGACCTCGAACTCGGTGGCGAGCTGGACCTTGCGGGTGCGGCTGAAGGTGAGGACCGAGCACATCTGCTCGGCGGAGTCGAAGATGACCGCGTCGGTGAAGCCGTCGCCGTTGACGTCGCCGGCCTCGAGTTCGTGCTCGGCGCGGTCCTTGGCATCAGAGCGGAAGGCGGCGAAGCTCTCGAGCTTGAAGCGGGAACCGGCCAGGCGGACGAGCGCGAAGGCATCGTCAGTCAGGCAGAGGACGCCGGGCTGGTTGTCGCCGGCGAAGGCGCCGGTGAAGATGCCGGTGGGGGAGACGCCGGTGAGGCGGAGCTTGCGGGTGACGGTGTCGCCCTCAATGAACAGCAGGCGTGCGTTGCCCTTGTCGCTGGCGACGATGACGGGCTTGCCGCCCTCGGTGAGGACGGCCAGACCGGTGAGCTCGGTGCCGGGGTCGGTGATGGTGACCTGCTTGACGACGCGCCAGCCGGTCTTGGCGTCGTAACGGCAGGCGCGGACGAAGTTCTTGTCGGCCAGGAGCAGTTCGGCCTTGCCGTCACCGTCAACATCCAGCAGGGCGGTGTTGGCGACGCCCGCGGCCTGCACAAGGCCGAACTGGGGCATCTGCTCGCTGGTGAGCACGAGGCTGGGCCGACCGGGACCGCCCTTGCCATCCGCGGCGGCGGCGCCGCGGATCATGATCATGGGCTCGCCGGGGGTGAACAGGAGCAGGTCGGAAAGGCCGTCCTGATCGGCGTCGGCGGCGAGCATGGACTGGGGCGGGCGGTTGACGCCGGCGAGGGGGACGACGGTGACGTCGCCCTTGGGGGCGTCGGCGGCGGCGTCGGCCTTGGTGGCGGTGGGCTGGTGGAGTTCAAGGGTGTGGTCGCGACGCTGGTTGACGACCACGGCGAGGGTGCCGACGCCGTCGAGTTGGACGTAGCCGATGGCGACCGGGCTGGTGCCGGCGGTGCGGATGGCCAGGGGCTGGGGGAACTCGAGCTTGGAGGTCTGGGCGTTCCAGCGGGCGACGCCGACGGCCTTCTCCTCGGTGGAGAGCATGAAGACGGTGGCGGTCTCGGCGTTGTCGTAGCCCTTGGGCGGGGCGACGGCGATGGCCTTGGGCTGCTTGAAGGCGCTGAAGGGCTCGCCGTCGGTCAGGCCGACGCTGGTGCCCTGGCGGTAGAGGACGACGGTGTTGCTCTTGGCGTCGGTGGCGAGCAGGTCGGTCAGGCCGTCGCCGTCCAGATCGGTGGTGACGACGGAGCGTTCCTTGCTGGCGCCGTCGGGGAAGCTCACGGCCTCGGCGAGGGCGTCGGCCTCGCCACCGGGGGCGGCGGCGGAGGGGGGGGCGATCTGCTCGGTGACCAGATCGGAGAAGACCACGCGGCGGGAGACGCGCTCGATCACGCCGAGGCTGGCGGCGGTGCGATCGGCGAAGCGGATGGGCTCGACGTCGCGAAGGGCGGGGGAGTCGAACCGCAGTTCGGCCGAGAGCATGCCCCGCTTGTCGGTGGTGCGGGGGTCCTGACGCTGGAGGAACATGCGAAGGGGGGTCTGCTCGTCGTTGACCACCGCCGTGATGTCCAGCATGCCGTCGCCGTTGAAGTCGTCGATCACCATGCCGGCGATGGCCTGGCCGCTGCCCAGGCGGCGGGGCTCGCCCAAGACGCCGGTGGGGGAGAGGGACATGACCAGGATGCGGTCCTCAGCGACGGTGACGACCTCGGGGGCGGCGTCGCCCATGACGTCAGCGACGTGCAGGCCGGGCTGGCGGGCTGCCAGGCCGCGGACGCGCTGGCGGTTGGCGACGCGGAAGGTGTTGCCGTCGGCCTGGCGGAGGAAGACGATCTCGGCGGGGTTGACGCCGGCGTAGATGAAATCAAGCTTGCCGTCGCGGTCGACATCGACAGCGCGGATGGCGGTGACGCGCTGCGGGAGGGAGATCTCCTGACGGTCGTACCAGGGGCTGGGGCGGAGGGCGTTGACCTTGAGGTTGCGCTCCATCTCCTCGGGGCTCATGGGCTTGTCGCGGAGGAGGAGGAGTTCGATGCGGCTCTTGGCGTTGTTGACAACGGCGACGTCGGGGCGGCCGTCGTTGTTGAAGTCGCCGGTGGCCATGGGGCCGGCGTCGCGGTCGATGACCTGGGTGCGGGCGGGCTCGAAGCCGAAGAAGTGGGAGAGGGGCGGAGGGGTGGGAGCGGCTTTGTCCTGGGCGGCTGCGGCCGAGGTGGCGAGCAGGGGCAGGGCGGCGAGGCCGAGGCCGAGGCCGGCCAGCGCGGTCAGATGCGAGATCGATGCGTGCATGGCGACTCCAAAGTGTTGCGACTCGGCGGGCACCCCCCTTGGCGGGCACCCCCATGACGGACACCCCCCCATGGCGGACACCCGCGTGGGTGGGGCCGGTCGCACGGAGACCACTATACTCCGCCGCTCGGTGAATCCCCCGTTGGGGAGGACCCCGGGCAGGTGGGTTGGCTCGCGGACGGCCGCTTGGCTGGCATGCCCAGTGGGGGCATGGGCCGGGCGGTGCGGAGGCGGGCGATTGCGGGCCGCGCGGGCCCGCCGGAGACACGCATGCGCAGCACGGTGGCCATGATGGTGGTGGGGATGGCGGCGGTGGTTGGGGGATTCGGCGGCCTGACGGCGGCGGCGCTGGCGCAAGCGGCGGGGACGGCTGCGGTGCCGGCCAGCCCGGCGACGCCGGCGGCGGCCAAGCCCGAGCCGGCCAAGCCCGATGCGGCCAAGCCCGCGGCAGCGGCCGGTGAGCCGGCCAAGGCCGAGCCGGGCGATGTGGTGACGCTGACCGATGGCACGGTGCTGACGGCGCCGATCATCAAAGAGAACTCTGAGACGCTGTGGCTGGACCTGGGCTACACGCTGCTGGAAGTGCCCCGCACGCGGGTGGCTTCGGTGGTGCGGCACACGCACGGCACGACGGCGGCGGCGGTGCAGAGCGGGGATCTGTTCCGGGTGTCGGCTTCGCCGCTCCCGCAGCGGTCGCCGAAGGAACTCTCGCGGCAGTTCGGGGCCGGGGTGATCAAGGTCTCCACGCCGGGCGGGCTGGGTTCGGGGTTTGTGATTCACCCCGACGGCTACGCGATCACCAATGCCCACGTGATTCAGGGCGAGACCAAACTGCGGTGCACGCTGTTCCTGGAGGAGCAGGGCGGCGCGGGCGGTTTCCGCCGGGTGGAGGTGGAGGACGTGGAGATCGTCGCGGTCAACGCGCACACCGACCTGGCGCTGATCAAGATGAAGTTGATCGACGGGAAGCCCTTCCCGGTGGTGTTCATGCAGGCGGAGGAGGATCTGGCGGCCGGTCAGGCGGTGTTCGCCATCGGCGCCCCGCTGGGCCTGGAGCGGACGCTGTCCTCGGGCGTGATCGCGACTACGCAGCGGAACTTTGAGGGCCTGAGCTACATCCAGACCACGGCGCAGATCAACCCTGGCAACTCCGGCGGTCCGCTGTTCAACGACCGGGGCGAGGTGATCGGCGTGACCAACATGAAGCTGACCTTCGGCGAGGGCCTGGGGTTTGCGATTCCGGCGCGGTACGTGCGGGACTTTGTCCGCAATCGCGACGCTTTTGCGTACGACAAGAACAACCCGAACTCCGGGCACGTCTACAACCCGCCGCCGGCGCGGCAGGCGTTCACCGCCCCGTCGCAGCTTGAGGACGCCGGCAGCCGCTGAGGCCGACCGGTGGCCGGCGGCTGCGGGCGGACTTGGCCGGCGTGGAACGCGCCGGGAGATGTTCCTGATGAGTGGGGGGGGGAAGGGGTGGGGAGGCGGGGAGGGTGCGGACGGGCGGGGTGGTGAGGGTGTGGGTGGGGGGTGGCGGCACGGCAGGATCGGGCGGCGCGTTGCCCGCCCCGCTGAACGGGCCGCGGTTTTCAAGCCGGAGTCGCTTTATGGGTTCAGTGTTTGCCGCCCGTGCCCGCCGATTTGTCCTGGCCGCTGTCGTGGGCACCACGGCGGTGTGCATGCCGGGCCAGGCGGCGCCGTCGATCGCTGAGTTGGCCCCGCGCGAGGCGCTGGTGGTGGCCTCGGTGGACAACTGGGCGAAGATCAGCGAGTCGTTCGGGAAGTCGGGCCTGGGCAAGGCGGCGGCGTCGGCCGAAGTGCGGGCGTTGTGGAACGCGATGCTGGATGAGCCGGTGGCGCCGGCACCGATGGCCGACGGCATGCTGGGAGCGCTGGGCGGGGCTCCGGTGGACACGCAGAGCCTTCGGGCTGCGCTGAACACGCTGCGGAGCTTTCTGGAGGATGCGGGGGTGAAGACCGATGAGATCCCGGCTCCGACCGGCAACGTGGGCGTGGCGGTGACGATGCCCAAGCCGGCGGCGGCCCAGGGGGGTGACGACAAGCCGGCCCCCTCGGCCCCAGGGCTGCTGGTGTTCAGCGAGTACGGCGAGAACGCCGAGGCGATGAACACGGCGCTGACCAAGGCACTGGAGGAGCTTGAACGTCGCAAGCAGGTGACGGTGGAGGAGGAGGACATCGCCGGGACCAAGGTGCGGGTGGTGCGGCTGACGGATCTGGAGAAGCGGCTGAAGGAGGCGGCGGCTGCTGAACGCAAGACGCGCCGCGAGCGGCTTGAGAAGATGATGCGTGAGAATGGCACGCCCGAGGAGCAGATCAAGGAAAACCTGGGGTTCATGGATGCGGGCGAGTCGTTCGGTGATGCGGACATCGCGCGGCAGGTGGCCCTGTACGGCACCTGGCACGTGCACCGCGCCGGCACGGGATTCGTGATCGCCAACAGCAAGCCGGGCATGGAGGCGGCGATCGACCGGCTGGCCGGCAAGGGCGAATCGGCGGCGGACTCGCCGGCGTACAAGGCAGCGCAAGCGCGGCACCCGCGGACGGCGCAGGGTCATGTGACCGTGCTGATGGAGCCGCTGAGCAAGGAGTTGGCCGAGCAGCGGAAGGCGGCGCAGAACGCCCAGGCCGGCGAAGACGAGGAGGGGATGCTGGCTCCCGGCTTTGGCGTGGGGATGGTCGATTTTCTGCTTGCGGCGACCGGCTTCAAGGGCACGCAGGCGATCTCGGTGACGCTCTCGTTCGATGAAGACGGCGGCTCGACCACCACGGCGCACTTCCTCACGCCGGGTCTGGGCGGCATCCTCAAGGTGCTGAGCCCGATGAGCGGCGCGTTGCGGGCCCCGGCATTTGCCGCTGCGGACGCGATGTCGGCCGGACAGGTCAATCTGGCGTTTGACAAGCTGTTGCCCGCCGTGCGGGAGGCGTTGACGGAACTGCCGGCGGATCAGCGGCCGGAGGCCGAGGCGGCGCTGCAGCAGGCCGAGGCGTTCGCCGGGCCGGTGTTCTCGGTCATTGGTCCGGAGGTGATCATCAGCGAGAGCCTGGTGCAGCCGATGGGTCCCAGGTCGCACCAGGTGCTCTTTGCGGTGCGGATGCGGGATGCGATTCCGATTCAGAACCTGATCAACCTCGCGGGCGGCGGGATGCTCAAGCCTCGCGACTTTGAGGGGAGCCAGATCTACGAGACGCCGGGGGGCATGGGCATTGATGTGCCGGTGCTGGGCATCGGCAAGGACTTCCTGTTTGTCGGCCCGCCGGCGGCAGTGGAGAACGCGCTGCGGCAGTCCACGCGGGCCGAGGGCGGGCTGGCGACCAATGCCGCGTTCAGCAAGGCGGCGACGGCGATGAAGCCCGATGCGATCGCGGCCAGCTGGCTGGACGCAAGGCAGTACTTCCAGATGCTCGACTATGAGCTGCGCAACCCGACGGCGGACCCGTTTGAGGAGATGATGGCTCAGGAGGAGAACCGCGAGCCCCGGCGGCCCGCGCCGCCGACCTGGGTGAGCAAGCTGCCCCCGGCCAACTGGTGGACCGGATATTTCGGCGATCTGACCTTCCAGATGCACGCTGTCCAAGGCGGGCTGGACATCGTGTCGCGCACGACGGCCCCGTAAGGACCAATTCGCCCGGCGGGCCAAAGGCAGAGACGCCATTGAGATGGCATGACCCAGCGCCCCGGAGTGATCCGGGGCGTTGTCATTGGTGCGGTGTGGCGATGGGCGACCCCTGGCGAGCCGGTCAGACCGGGCGGTCCTCGGCCTCTTCGGCGGCCTCCACGCCGACGGCGAAGGCGCGAATGAGCAGGTGGGCGGCGGCACAGAAGATGCCCGCGAGCACCAGGAAGCCGAAGATCGCTACCAGCACCTTGGCCATCGGCGGCAAGGCCGACCAGGACTGGGCCAGGGCCGGGTGGTTGCGGAAGGCGAAGATGACCCCTAGCGGCACCAGCAGCAGCACGCCTTTGACCAGGCGGGGCAGCGTCTGGGCGGGCTTGCGGAGCAGGACCTCAAGGCCGGCCAGGCCCGTGAGCAGGGCGGAGGCCAGCAGCAGCGCGGCGGTGAGGGGCAGCACACTGCGGCCGAGGAGTTGTCCGCTGACGCTGAGGTGGGCGAACAGGCCGCCGCAGCCGACGCATCCGGCGACGCACAGCAGCGAGACAGCGCGGCCGGGCAGGCGGGCCTGCCGGGCCAGATGCACGCCAAAGGCGGCGGCGCCGATGATCACCAGCGCAAAGACGGCGGCGAACCACGCCCGCGGGGACTGCAGGGCGGCGCCGGCCAGCAAAGCCAGGCCGGTCAGGCCGGCGACGGCGCACACCATCAGGACGAGCGTCCGCAGCCAGGCCGGCGCGCTCAAGCCCTGTGGGCTGCCGGCGGTGGTCGGATCGGTACCCGGTGTGAGGGAGGCCGGGGGCCGATCGACGAGCGGTGGGGTGGCGGACGGAATGGCGGCGGCGGGCGTCGACATGCGGGGGAGGGCGGGATCGGTTATCGGAGGAGAAGGAGGTCTGCCAAGGTGATATGGAGGAGTCGGCGAAGGGGTGCGGTCGGCTGTCAGTGGTAAGGAGATGAGGGATCGGTCCGGCTGATGGCGGGGATGCAGGGCGACGGGGCTCCGGTGAGGTGATGAGGGTACACGCCCTGCTTCTCGGACGGAGAGAGTGGAGCCGATCGGGCCGATCTAAGCGAAGGGCCGTGGTTCGTCTGCGGTGTTGCTGGATGGGTGATCGCCGGAGGGCGATTGACCCAGACGGGGCACCGGGGACGGGCCGTCTGGTTGGACGGCATGGTGAGGTTGGGGGGTATGGAGCCGGTCGTATGAGTGGCGTCACTTCATCTGTCGGCCTTTTCAGCGGCATCAACCGCGAGCAGATCATCGGCCAGCTGCTGGCGCTGGACGGTCGGCCCAAGACCTCCGCCCAGGCCCGCATCCGGACGCTGCAGCAGCAGCAAGCTGCGATTCTGGACGTCAACACGCGGCTGTCGTCGCTGCGGACGGCGGCTCAGAAGTTCAACACTGCCAGTGTGTTCCGGGCCGCGACGACGGCCAGCAGCGACTCAAACGTTCTGACGGCGACGGCGCAGCCGGGGGCGGCCCCGGGCGCGTACCAGTTCATCGTGGATCGCCTGGTATCGACCCAGCAGGTGCTCAGCCGGGGCTTTGGGGACCAGAACACATCGGGCATCGGCGCCACCTCGATGACGTTTGAAAGCCGACAGGCCCGGCTGGATCGCGACACTCCGCTTTCGCAACTCAACGGCGGCACCGGGGTGGCTCGCGGTCGGATCACTGTCACCGACTCGGCGGGTCGGATCGCGACGGTGGACCTGTCGCGTGCGGCGACGATCAACGAGGTGATCGAGGCGGTGAACAACAACGGCACTGCCCGGGTGCGGATGAGCGTTTCAGGCGGCGGTCTGGTGGTGGAGGATCAGGGTGGCGGCACGGGCTCTGTGACGGTGGCGGACGCAGCGGGCTTTACGACGGCGACGAGCCTGGGGATCGCGGGTTCGGCAGCGGCCGGCGGCCGAGTCACCGGGACGCAGATCGCACGGCTTGGCAACGCGACGGCGCTGGCGAACATCAATGACGGGCTGGGGGTATCGCTCTCGCGGGCGGGCGGTCTGGTGAACCCGGATCTGCGGATCCGCTCGCGTTCGGGTCAGACGTTCGACATCGACCTGGGTGACATGTTCGAGGAGCGGGTGCCTGAGGGCTCGCCTCCGGGTACGGCCGCCAGAATCACACAGGTGGCCTCGGCGGTGACCGACATTCAGGGTGTGATCGAGCGGATCAACACGCAGGCCCGCACGACGGCGGGCGGGCCGCAGGCGGTTCGGGCGCAGATCTCATCTGACGGCACGCGGCTTGAACTGGTGGACCTGACGGTGCCCAGCGGGCCGGGCGCCACGCTGCAGGTCAGCGAAATCAGTTCCAGTTCGACGACCGCAGCGGACCTGGGGTTGCTGGGCAGCACCACCGGCGGCACGCTGACGGGCCGCAGGCTTCTGGCCGGGCTGGGGTCCGTGCTTACGCGGAACCTTCTGGGCGGCAGCGGACTGTCGGGCGATCAGCTTGGGATCTCAACGCGTGACGGCGAGAGCTTCTCGTTCGCATTGGACACATCCGGGTCGCTGACCGACGTGATCAACCAGATCTCCTCGGAGACCGGCGGACGGGTGCGGGCGTCGCTTGATGACCGGGGCACCGGTTTGATCTTCACTGACACATCCTCGGGCGGGAGCGGCTTTACCGTGACCGGTCCGGGGGCGAGTGTGCTGGGTCTGACGGTGACCGGCCCCGCGACTCTGCGGTCGGCCAATCTGCAGATGAGCTACGTGGGCCGCGCCACGCCGCTGAGCAGCCTCAATGGCGGGCGGGGCGTGCAGCCGGGTGCCTTTGACCTGATCAACAGCTACGGCGAGCGGCGGACGATCAACCTGTCAGCCGACAACCGCACGGTGGGTGATGTGCTTTCACAGATCAACGCTCAGGCCAGCGACATCCGGGCGAGGATCAACGACAAAGGTGACGGCATCCTCATCGAGGAAGTGGCCCGCACGGGCGGGGCGGGCGGACAGCGTCTGTCGATCACCGACGTGCGAGGCACCGCAGCGAGGGACCTTGGCATCGCCGGCACCGCGTCCGGTACGGGTTCGTCCAACCGGATCGACGGCAGCGGCGAGCGGACGGTGAGCTTCCTGGCCACCGATACGCTGCAGCAGGTTGCCGAGAAGATCAACGCGGCCGGGGTGTCGGCGACGGCGGCTGTGGTGAACGACGGCTCGGGGGCGCGGCCCTTTCGCCTGAGCCTGACGGCACGCGGGAGCGGTACGGCGGGAGCGTTCATCCTGGGCACCGGCGGCGGCTTTGATCTGGGCGTCTCCACGGTGTCTGAGGGCGTGGACTCCAAGGTGTTTTACGGTTCGACGGACCCGACGCGAGCGTTGCTGTTCAGCACCTCCAGCAACACCATTCCCGGTGTGGCGCCCAATCTGGCGTTGAACCTCAAGGCGGCCAGCCCCAACCCGGTGACAATCACCGTGACGCAGGACGCCGGCGCCGTGGAGGACGCGATCGATGAGTTCATCAGCGCGTACAACACGCTGCTGGACCGCATCAACACGCAGACCAAATATGACACCGAGACCAACCGCCGGAGCCCGCTGACCGGCGACAGCAACATGCTCAGCCTGCGTCAGGCGCTGACGCAGATCATCAACGGCACCCCCACGGGCGTGACGGGCCGCTTTCAGAATCTGGCTCAGGTCGGCGTGCTCGGGACTACGGGCGGAAACCTGAGGCTGGATGGCGAGCGTCTGCGTCAGGCGCTGCAGACCGACCCGCAGGCGGTGGCCGACCTCTTCGCCGCATCCACACGGGCACAGCCTGTGACGCAGACTCCGGTGCGAGACGCGCAGGGCAACGCCATTCCGGGCGTGTTCGTCACCAACCGCACGCCCGCCGGTTTCACTGTGCAGGGCATCGCCGAGCGGGTGGCGTCGCTGGCCGACGCGTATGTCCGCAGCAGCGACGGCGTGCTGACCCGGCAGAGCCGAGCGCTCGACCAGCAGGTGACGGCGCAGAATGCCCGCATCACATCAATCGACGCCAGGATCGAGAGCCGTCGGTCCCGGCTGGAGAGGCAGTTCCTGCGGATGGAGGAAACCATCGGCCGGCTGCAGGGGCAGCAGGGCCAGTTGGGCAACATCCGCGCCTTCACGGGCAGTGTGGGATTCTGATCGGCCCGCGGTCGGGCCGTCGGCGGTCAAGCGCATGGCGGTTTATCGCGGATAAGTGACAGTGGACGCAGGTTTTGAGGGGGCAGCACGCTGAACCGCACGCCCTCGGGGGCCGATAGTTCCCCCATCCATGCCTTCAGATCCAGCCGCCACCAACGCATATCTGGCCAACAAGGTGCTCTCCGCAAAGCCGGAGGAGCTTCGTCTGATGCTGCTGGACGGCGCTCTGAAGTTCTGCCGGCAGGGCCGCGACGCGATGGAACGCAAGGACTACGAAGGGGTGTTCAACGGCTTCCAGCGGACGCGGTCGATCCTCGTGGAACTGATCAGCACCATGAAGCCTGATCCGGACCCGTCGCTGTACCAGCGGCTGTCGAGCCTGTACCTGTTCATGATTTCGCACCTTCTGGAGGCCTCGCACAGCAAGGACGTGGCCAAGGCCAACGAGGTGATCAAACTGCTGGAGTACGAGCGCGAGACCTGGCTGATGCTGATGAAGAAGCTCGAGGGTGAGCGGGTGGGCAAGCAGCCGGTCTCCTCGACGCTGTCGCTGGCGGGCTGAGTCGCTGGATCGGGATCCGCTCAAGGCGATCAAGCAAAGCGGCCGACCCGATGAACGGGCCGGCCGCGGGGTTGCGAGCATGATGAACTTGCGGGTGCGTCGGGCCGGCGGTCTGCCGCCTGATCAAGCCTGGGCGTATGCGCTCATGGGCGGGCAGGTGCACACCAGGTTGCGGTCGCCGTAGGGGTTGTCCACGCGACCGACGAACGGCCAGAACTTGCTGTCGCGCAGCCAGGGGGCGGGGAAGGCGGCCTTCTCGCGCGGGTAGGCGTGGGCCCAGGTGTCGGCGCACAGGTGGGCCATGGTGTGGGGGGCGTTCTTGAGGACGTTGTCGGTGCGGTCGGCCTTGCCGGCCTCGATCTCGGCGATTTCGTTGCGGATGCCGATCATGGCGTCGCAGAAGCGGTCGAGCTCGCCCTTGGGCTCGCTCTCGGTGGGCTCGATCATCAGCGTGCCGGGGACGGGCCAGCTCATGGTGGGGGCGTGGAAGCCGTAGTCGATCAGCCGCTTGGCGATGTCGTCGGGCTTGATGCCGGCGGACTTGTCAAACGGGCGGCAGTCGATGATGAACTCGTGGGCGCACAGGCCGTTCTGGCCCTTGAACAGCACGTCGTAGTGGCCGCTGAGGCGCTTGGCCATGTAGTTGGCGGAGAGGATGGCCACCTGGGTGGCGCGGCGGAGGCCCTCGCTGCCCATCAGGGCGATGTAGACCCAGGAGATGGTCAGGATGCTGGGTGAGCCGTAGGGGGCGGCGGAGATGGGGCCGATGGCCGAGTCGGCCGAGCCGGCGGGGGCGCTGACGGGGTGGCCGGGGAGGAAGGGGGCCAGGTGCTTGCGGACGCCGATGGGGCCCATGCCGGGGCCGCCGCCGCCGTGCGGGATGCAGAAGGTCTTGTGGAGGTTGAGGTGGCAGACGTCAGCGCCGATGGCGCCGGGGCTGGTCAGGCCGACCTGGGCGTTCATGTTGGCGCCGTCCATGTAGACCTGCCCGCCGTGCTGGTGCACGATGTCGCAGATCTCGCGGATGTGGGCCTCGAAGACGCCGTAGGTGCTGGGGTAGGTGACCATGAGGGCGCCGAGGCTGGCGGCGTGCTCGGCGGCCTTGGCCTTGAGGTCGTCCAGATCGATGTCGCCGTTGGGCAGGTTGCGGATGGGGACCACGCGGAAGCCGGCGATGACGGCGGAGGCGGGGTTGGTGCCGTGGGCGGAGTCGGGGATGAGGCAGACGTTGCGGTGGGCCTCGCCCCGGGCGTGGTGGTAAGCGCGGATGACCATCAGGCCGGCGTACTCGCCCTGGCTGCCGGCGTTGGGCTGCAGGCTGACGGCGTCAAAGCCGGTGATGTCGGCCAGCCACTTCTCCAGATCGGCGAACATCGAGGCGTAGCCCCGGGTCTGGTCCTGCGGGGCGAAGGGGTGCAGGGCGCCGAACTGCGGCCAGGTGACCGGGATCATCTCGCTGGTCGCGTTGAGCTTCATGGTGCACGAGCCCAGCGAGATCATGCTCTGGGCGAGCGAAAGGTCGCGGCCCTGGAGCTTGAAGATGTAGCGGAGCATCTCGGTTTCGCTGTGGTGGCTGTCGAAGACCGGGTGGGTCATGTAGCCGCTGGTGCGGGCGAAGGCGGCGGGAAGTTCGGTGCCGGCGGCCTTGGCCAGCGCGTCGATGTCCTCCTGGCCGGTTCCGCCGAAGGCGGCCAGCAGGTCGGCCACCAGGGCGCGGTCGGTGGTCTCATCGAGCGAGACGCCGACCCAGCCGTCGCCGAAGTCGCGGATATTGATGCCCTTGCCCAGGGCGGCGGCGACGGCGGCGCCGGAGCCGCCGGCGGGCTTGATACGCAGGGTGTC
>JAJTDF010000107.1 GCA_021294835.1 Planctomycetaceae bacterium | reverse complement strand
GAGACGCGGCAGTACATCGAGCGGGCCATGGTCGAGGACCCGATGAGTAAGGCCCGCTTCATGCGTGAGGATGCCAAGGCGAAGCTGGAGCACAACGGCAAGCTGGTCTACTTCGCCTCCGAGGCGTCGCTGGCGGAGTACAGGCGGATGCACATGCTCGATGAGCCGCCGCAGGCCGAGAAGAGCGTGGAGATCAAGCCGGCGACGCCGGCGGCGGTCACCGGACCTGTGGTGGCCGACCCGGCGGTGGCCAAGCCGCCTGCGGCAGCGGCCAAGCCGGGCTGATGCCGGTGCCTGCCGGCTCATGAGCCGGGCTTGGCGTCGCTGGTTTCGTCCTCCCGGAACTCCACGCCGATCTGCCCGCCGTCGAGCGTCCAGCGGTTGCCGAAGATGACGGCGCCGCGGGCGCCGTTCTCGCCGACGACCAGCGCATCGGGCAGGCCGACGCCGGAGAGGAACACCGGCAGGCGGTCGGCGATGGTGCAGCCGAGCGGGCCGGAGGCGGAGACGGCGCCGACGAGCTGGGCGTCGGTCCGGCCCGGACGCACCAGCAGCACGGCCCACTGCTCGCCGTTGACCACGCGCTGGCCGATGGTGACCTTGCCGGGGCTGACCTGCACCGGGCTGCCGCCCAGCAGCGTGGGCCACAGCCGGTTGGAGCCGGTGTGCCCGTAGAGGATCACGTTGCGCTCGCCGGAGAGCACGGCCTCGGGCACGGCGGTGTCCGGGAAGACCTCGGCCCGGCCGTTGCCCCGGTACCACCAGGTCTCCGCGTCGTAGCGGGCCTTGGCGGCGGCCCAGCGGTTCTCCTCGGGCGTGCCCGCGGTGCCATAGACGAGGGCGACGTTGCGGTTCCATGCGTGACGGAAGCCGCCGCCCCGGTGCGGGCCCTTCTCGTCGCCGTCGTGGGCCGAGCGGCCCGGGTTCAGCCGCCAGGCGGCTTTGTCGCGGTCGAAGGCCAGCGGCCAGGACAGGCCGGCGACATCGATCCGCTGGCCGTCGAGCTGCACGGTGCGGACCGGCGGCTGCGCGTGGGCGAGGTTCAGCCGCAGGCGGGCGACGTTGCTGGTTGAGCCGGAGACGCCGGCGGCCTCGCGATCGTGCGTGAGGTCGATGGTGGACTCCACGCCGGCGAGTTGCTGCTGGGCGATGGTGGCCCAGGCGTGCGTGGAGGCGACGGCGGGGTTGACGGTGGTAAAGCGGACGCTGGCCGGGTGCGGATCGATGCTGCGACGGGCGAAGAGCTCGAAGATGCCGGGGAAGTCCACGCAGGCGGCTCCGGGGGCGGGGCTGTCGTCCCACCAGTGGCCGGCGCCGGGCTGCAGGTGCATCTTCCAGTCGGAGTGGAAGGCCCCGAGCTGCTCGGCCATGGCGCGGGCTTCGGAGGCGGGGACGTTGTCGTCCGCGTCGCCATGGACGATGAACACGCCGAGGTCGCGAAGGTTGCGGACCATCGAGAGCGTCTCGCTGGTGGCCCCGGCCCGGCGGATGATGCCCGAGACGCCGGCGACCTCGGCCAGGGGCGGCTGCGGCTGGGTGATGCGGGCGGAGTAGGTGGCGAAGGAGATCCAGCCGGCGGAGGGCGCGACCGCGGCCCAGCGGCCCGGCTCAAGCACGCCCAGGTGCCAGGTGCCGTGCCCGCCCATGGAGTGGCCGGTGAGGTAGACACGCGTGGGGTCGATCTTCAGGGCCGGGTCGGCCAATGCGAGGCCGAGGATCTCCAGGGCATCCAGACGACCCCACTCTTCCCAGTCAAAGCCGAAGGGGCGGCGGTTGGTGGGGCCGAGGATGTGCAGGTCGGGCTTGGCGGAGTAGGCCTCGACGTGGCCGATGCCCTCGACGCTGGCGCCGTGCAGGGCGAGGACGACGCCGGGGGCGGCGACGGCGGGGTCTGACGCGGGGAGCAGAGCTTCGTACTGCACGCTGCCGTCGATGGCGCTGATGAAGGTGCGCTTGTGGGCCTGCGCCGGCGTGCGGGTGCGGAGGTTGATGGTCTGCTCGTGCACGGCGGAGCCGGCCAGCAGGAGGCGGACGCGGACCTTGGCCTGCTTGAGGTCGGCGGGCAGGTCGGGCAGGCTGATGCGGACCGGCTGCTTGGCGACCGAGAAGGGCTCGATGCGGCCAAGGGGCGTGGTGATGGTGGGGCCGTCGGGCAGGGCGGTGGCTTCGATGAGGTCGGCCTGGTGCAGGCCGATGGGCTGGTCGGTGATGTTGAGGATCGGCGCGCCGGCCCAGACGGTGCGGGGGCCGACGGTCAGCAGGGCGTCGGGGAGGGTGAGGTCGGCGACGGAGATCTCGGCGGGCCGCTCGGCGGGGGTGAGGGTGAGGTGGACGGGGCCTCGGGCGGACTGGATCAGCAGGCGGTTGCCCTCAGCAGCGAGGTTGACCGGCAGGATGACCGAGGCGTTGTTGTACGGATCGCCGGTGCGGGGCTCGCCGTTGACGTAGACCATGCCGTGCCCGCGGATGGCCAGCAGGTGGGGGCCGGGTTTGGCGACGACGGGCGAGAGCAGGAGGTACTGGCCGGGCGTGGTGGGGAACGAGCCTTCGGCGTTGGCGGTGATGGCGGTCCACGGGGCGGGCGGGGTGACGCTCGCCGGGAGCGCGAGCGCGTCGCGGAGGACGGGGTCGAGCGAGCCGATGGCGCGTCGTGCGGCGGTTCGAGGTGTGACGGGGGCGACGAGGCCCTGCTGGAGGCCGTCGTCGGGTGTGGGGGCGGAAGCAGCGAGGCACAGGAGTGTGATGGCGGCGTGCGGAAGGTGCATGAGCATGGCGGCGATTGTGGACTGGCGGGGGGCCGGGGTCAAAAACGAGCCAGCCCCCGGCGCGGGGCCGGGGGCTGGGGGGTTGGAGCGAGCGAAGAGGGCCGGGGGCTTACGGGCAGCCGGCGGCGAAGGCGGCGATGAAGGCGTTGAAGTCGTCGCCGGTGACGATGCCATCGGGCGGGAGGACGCCGCCGACGGCGACGATGTCGGCGAGGGGTTCGCCGGCAGCGAAGGCCGAGATGAAGGCGTTGAAGTCGTCACCGGTGAGCAGGCCGTCGCCGGGGGCGGCGCCGCCGATGGAGACGATGTCGGCCAGGCAGGTGGGGAAGGAGGGGACGAGGATGCCGGTCACGCGGAGCGTGTCGGAGGTGACGCCGGGCTTGAAGAGGCCGAGGTCGGCCCCGCCGGTGGTGGGGGGCACGGTGGTGGTGAAGCGGACGTTGTACATGGTGCCCCAGCGGATGGCGTTGGCGTTCTGGTTGACGCTGTGGGCGAGGGTGTTGAAGCGGACGGAGTTGTCAGTTTTGGTCCAGGTCCAGGGGTCGTTGGAGTAGGGCTCGCCGGAGTGGGAGCGGGGAGCGGAGAAGCCGGCGGAGACCAGCGAGGCGGAGGCGGGCAGGGGGATGTTGAAGGAGACGGCGGAGCGGTCGCAGTTGATGTTGTGGATGGCGTACTCGTAGGAGTAGGTGCCGTTGCCGTTGTTTGTGACCTTGCTGGCGACCCAGTAGCGGACAGTGATGCCGTCGGCCAGGCCGGTGACGGGCTGGACGTACTCGACGGACTGGATGACGACGCTGGGGTCGATGGCTCGCCAGGCGAACATGGCGGGCTGCTGACGGTTGGTGTCGCCGATCGGCACGAGGTTGGAGGTGGAGGAAGCGAGGGTGGCTTCGCGCCAGGAGACGTTGTTGCGGCCGTTGTTGCGGGCGGCATCGTCGGCGGCGACGTAGTGGCCCTCAAGGAAGAAGCGTGAGCCGGTGGGGTTGAGATCGGTGGTCTGCACCTGGAGGCGGCGGCCGATGGTGGCGGCGGCGGCGGGAGCAGAGAAGGGGTAGGGGAAGGCGCCGGTGGTGGCGTTGACCTGGGAGCGGGGGCCGAGGTTGCCCTGGCTGCCGTTGAGGCCGGAGGAATAGAGGTCGGTGCAGTTGACGCCGAGCTGGCTGCCGCCCATGGGCGGGGAGATGCAGGCGCCGCAGTAGGACAAGGTGGTGTTCAGGGAGGTGAAGCCGTGCTTGAGCCAGGAGCCGCCGATCATCTCGAAGCGGCCATCGCGCAGGCGGTAGAGGTTCTGGGCGATGACGGGGTGCTGGTTGGTGCTGGCGATCCAGATCGCCGGCTCGTCACCGACATTGCAGGAGTCGGTGCCGATCGCGAAGGCGGTGATGCCGCTGGCGGCGCCATACCGCTGCACGTCGGTGAGGCGGCCGACGGTGATGTCGGGGCCGACGACGCCGGGGGGCGGCGGGGGCGGGGGCGGGGGCGGGGGCGGCGGCGGGGGCGTGCCGCCGCTGCCGACGCTGAGGCCGAAGGTGCCAACGGCGTTGTTGTAGCCGGCGACGCGGACGAGGTAGGTCGTGCCGGCGGTTGCCGAGAAGGTGATCTCGGTCTGCAGACCGCAGGAGTCGTCCAGGCAGGTGATGGGGGCGGTGCCGCAGGCGGTGAAGACCGCCAGCACCGTGTCCCAGCCGGCGGCGCCGCAGGTGGAGACGACGAGGTTCTCCGTAGCGGTGGCGGTGACGCTGTACCAGACGTCGGGAGAGGCGCTGGAGGCTCCGCAGGTGCTCAGGCCGGCGGTGGCGGTGGAGGCGACGGTGGTGCCGCTGACGGTGCCGCCGACGCTGACGGGGATGGCGGCGGAACAGGCGTCGTTGGCGGGAGTCTGGCCGAGCGCGACAGCCGGCAGGGCTGCAGCGGCGGCCAGAGCGGCCCAGAAGGGGGACCGAGCACGGTTACGCATGTCTGAGTTCTCCAAGTCTTCGCGGGGCGGATACCCCTTTCACGAGGGCCGGGCGAGCGCGACGGCCGAGATGACGAGAGTGTACCTCAAGAAGGGATGAGGTGCCAAGGTTCGGGTGGCGATAACCGTGCCGCGGGCGGTTCATGTGCGGTATCTGGTCGTTGAGGGATTTGTGGAGGCTTCGGGAAGGGTGCCGGGGGGGGCGGCGGAGGTTTTCGGGGTGTTGGCCTGATCAGGTGAGGCGGATGGCCGCGTAGGGGTGGGCGGAGCGGGCCCGCCAGATGGCGAAGCTGGACAGTGTGAGCAGGAGGCCAGCGGCGGCGGGGATGGACTGGGGCAGGGGGTCGCCAACGGCCAGGTGGGAGACAATGGCGGCGATGGTGTTGAAGGTGAAGCCGGCGTAGGCGAAGGTGCGGAGGGTGGGGCCGACGGGGGCGAGCAGGGCGATGACGCCGAGGACCTTGGCGATGCCGAGCATGACCGAGAAGTAGGGCGGGTAGCCGAGGCGGGTCATGATCTCCACGACGTTGTCGGGTCGGAGGATGTCGGCGATGCCTCCGCCGAGCATCATCAGGCAGAGCAGGGCGAGAGGGATGTTGACGAGGATGCGTTTGAGCATGGAGGTGAGCGTAGAAGCGGGCAAGCGCCGGGCGCAGCGTTGGCGACGACCGGCGTAGGCGTGGTGTGGGGCACTCAGGGGGCGAGGTTGATGATGCGGCGCTCGCCGCCGGCGGGGTAGTTGGCGGGGGTGATGGACCCGCCGAGCCAGGTGCGGAGGTAGTTGCTCAGGGCACGCTGGTAGGTGACGCCAAGGCGGAGGAAGGTGGCGTCGGTGCCGAAGGGGTACTGGTCGCCGCCCAGGCCGTTGCCGGGGGCGATGGCGGAGGCGACGAGGAAGTCGATGGTGGCGATGTTGACCGAGGGCGCGCCGGGGACGACGACGCCGTTGTCGACGATGACGCGGCCGTCGTTGAGGATGATCTGGCGGATGCGGTTGCCGGCGCGGGTGACGGCGCCGGTGGTCTGGTCGAAGGCGATGGAGGTGTTGCGCGGGTCGAAGACGACCTGCATGCCGGCGATCTGGGCCCAGCGGCCGTTGCCGGCGGTAGAGGCTCCGCCTCCGGGGTAGCGGGAGACGGCGTTTTCGAGGATGAGCTTGAGGCGTTCGGGGGCGACGTTGGGGACGACGGCCAGGACGTTGTTGAACGCGGCCATGCGGAAGAGGTCGTTCTCGGAGACGGTGGCGGTGCCGCCGGGGCCGGGGGTGATCAGCACGTCGTTGCGGATGCCGCCGCCGTTCTGGAAGGCGACATCGGGGACGGGTGTGCCGAGCTGGGCGGCCAGGACGGTGGCCTGCCAGAGGAGGGAGTCGGCGAAGAGGTTGCCGACGTTGGTCTCCTGGGCGCGGATGCCGGCGCTGGCGGAGATGTTGCGGCCGTCGAGGGTGACGGAGGTGAGGGCGGCGATGTTCTGGGCGAGGCCGGCGATGTAGTTGGCGACGGGCTGCTCGACCTGGGCGAGTGCGGCGGCGTCGGGGGTGATGGAGGCGAGGACGGGGAGGGGCCGGGAGATGGGCTGGGCGACGGAGAGGAGGTTGCCCTGGGCGTCGAAGTTGAGGACGAGGCGGCCGAGGTAGCGGTAGAGCCCGCTGGTGGTGACGGCGGGGATGAGGTTGTTGTCGGCGTCGCGGATGAAGCGGGGGTAGCCGGTGCCGCCGAGGGTGGGGCCGCCGGCGTTGGGGACGTCGCCGGGGAGCAGGGGCGTGCCGACGGTGGCGAAGAGTTCGCTGCCGCCGCCGGAGATGACGGCGTCGACCTTGCGGAGCTGAGCGATGGCGGCGATCTCGGTGGAGAAGCCCTGGAGGTGGGTGGAGACGATGATGATCTTGACGCCGGCGGCGTCGAGGGCGTCGATCTCGGCCTGGAGGGCCTGGGCGACGTTGAGGTTGATGGCGATGTTGGGGCCGGGTGAGGAGATGAAGGGGAGGTCGGTGGTGGTGGCGCCGACGATGCCGACGAGGCGGCCGGCGACGTTGCGGACGACCGAGCGGGCCAGGCGGGGGGTGGTGCCGGCGGTGAAGGGGGCGAGTGCGGGCTCGGCGGAGAAGTTGAGGTTGGAGGAGAGGAAGGGGCCGGAGGGCGGGACGTTGACGCCGGCGATGAGGCGGCCGAGGGCGGCGGGGCCGAGGTCGAAGTCGTGGTTGCCGAGGGTGATGCCGTCGTAGCCGATGAGCTGGAGGGCGAGGCTGTCAAAGAGTGGGGCGCCGGGGGGCAGGGTGTCGTTGGCGTTGAAGTTGGCGCCGGGGAGGATGTTGTCGCCGGAGGAGATCATGACCACGCCGACGGCATTGGCCTCGGGGGAGGGGGTGACGGCGAGGGACTTCTCCTGGTTGACCAGGGTGACGAAGCGGGCGAGGCCGGCGGCGCCGGCGGCGGGGCCGGTGGCGATGGGCAGGACGTTGCTTTCACCGTCGTTGTTGTGCAGGACGGTGAGGCGGAGGTCGGGGATCTGCACGCCGGGGAGGGGCTGGGTGGTGGGGGTGGTGCGGCGGGAGGGCTTGGCGGGGGCGACCACGCCGGGGTTGGCGGGCTGCTTGGGGGCGGGCTTGAGGGTGGTGCGCGAGGGCTGACGCTCGGCGCCGGCGGGCTTGGTTTGGCCGGCGGCGGAGGCGAGGGGGAGGGTGAGGGACGCGGAAAGGGCCAGGAGGGCGAGGGCGATGGGACGGTTCATGAGGTTGCTCCGAGATCGGGGCGGCGGGTGGACGACGGGGTGAGGAGGCGGATCAGGCGCGGATCAGGCGCGGCGGCGGCGGGCGGCGACCAGCCCGCCGAGGGCGAGCAGGGCGGCGGCGCCGGGGGTGGGGATCCAGGTGAGGCCGGACATGCCGGAGACGCCGAAGGCGCCGACCGGGGTGGCGACGCCGGCGAGGGCATCGAAGCGGGTGAGGGCGGAACCGTCGCTGATCCAGAGGTTGGCGCCGTCGGAGGCCAGAGCACCGACGGAGGCGCTGTTGGTGCCGGTGGGGAAGGCGGCGACGACGGAGCCGGCGGGGCTGAGGGCCAGCAGCGTGTCGGGCGCGGAGCCGTTGAGGGCGAGGGCGAGTGAGCCGGCGGGGCTGAAGAGCAGGCCGGAGATGTCGGACACGCCGGCGGCGGCGAGATCAAACGCGGGGGTGAGGGCGGCGGTGGCGAGGTTGACGGCGGCGATCTGGCTGCCGCGGGCGATGAAGGCGGCGGGGCCGAAGACGGCGATGTCGCCCTCGGGGGCCTGGTCGGCCAGGGAGGCGATGAGGGTGGAGGCGCCGGTGGCGGGGTTGAGGTGGTAGAGGTCGGCGGCGGCGGTGTAGGCCCAGAGGTTGGCACCGTCGAAGGCGATGCCGCTGATCTGGGCGAGGCCGGTGGAGCCGACGAGGGTGGTGGCGCCGGTGGCGGCGTCGACGCGGTAGAGGGACTGGGTCTGGAAGGGGTTGCCGAAGTTGGCGACACCGTAGAGGCCGGTGGCGGGGGCTTGGGCGAGCGCCGGCGCAGCGAGCGCGAGGACGGCGAGGACGGCGTGCGAGGAACGCAACATGATGCTCTCTCCTGAGTGGTTGAGCGGGCTGAAGTTGGCCCGCGGATCTCAGGGCAGAGGGTGCGGCGCTCCGGTGTCGGGGGTGTTCAGGTTGTGTGGGGAACAGATCAAGGGTGTGCGAAGGTTGCGGGGGGTGTGGGGGGTGCGGGGTGGCTGTGATGGTCGAGATCGCAGGGTGGCTGCTGGAGCAGGGATGGCGGGAGGAGATAGGCGGGGACGGCGGTGGCGAGGAGTTCCAGGGGCACCAGGTCGGAGCAGCCCTCGGGGGTGAAGTCGTGGAGTTCCATGGGGAGGACGACCTCGGAAGCGAGGGGGATGGCGGGGGTGGGCGGCGGCGGGTTGGGCGCGGGGGTGGGCTTGGGCGTGGGGGTGGGCTTGGGCGTGACCAGGCTGGGCGCGGTTGGCGCGGGTGCGGGCTGGGCGCGAGGTCGGCGGGTGGGTGCGGATGGTGGTTGGGTGTGGGCGGGGGATGGGGGGTGTGGTGGGGCGAAGAGGCGGGGCAGAGCGCGGAGGGCGGAGGTGAGGGTGGCGCAGGCGCGGAGGGCGATGGCGGGCTCATCGAGGCGCTGGGCGAGGGCGGTGAGGGAGCGGAGGAGGGTGGCGGCGGCCTGGGAGGCAGCGTGCTGGAGGTCAGTGAGGTCGGGGAAGTCGGTGAAGTCGGGGAGGAGGGCGGCGGGGGCGACGGCGGCCATGGCGGGTGCTCCTTGGGGAGGGTGGTGGGTCTGGGTACCCGACAATGTACCGTTCGGAATCGTTTGGTCAATGTTCTTGTTTGGGCGGGGGCGGGGCGGACTGACAACGGGGTGTCAGTTTCCACAGGGCTGGTGGGCGGCGGTGGATAAGTTTTTGTTTGGGGGAGAGGGCCGCGGCGGGTGGAGGGTTCGGATTGAATATACTGTAAAGTTGCGATGCGGGGGGGCGGCGGCCC
>JAJTDF010000106.1 GCA_021294835.1 Planctomycetaceae bacterium | reverse complement strand
TCGGGGGGGAAGGAGTCGGGGGGAACGGAGTCGGGGGGGAGTTGGTCGGCCATGGGGAGGTCTCCGGGTGGCCCGAGGTGTGGGTGGGCCAAGGGAGAGCATGGCAGGAATCTGGCTGGGTTGCAAGTGGAGGAAATGTGGAAACTGACAACACGTTGTCAGTCTGGGGGGTGGAATGTCCCGGATTGGGGGGGTGGACGAAAGGAGAGGTGATGAAGCAAGCCGAGCGGGACCAGGGCATCTGTCGGATGCTGCTTCCGCGGGGCGAACCCGCAAAGGGCTGGGGAACAGTCGACAGGAATCGAAACAGCGGCCGCTGTCGCGCAGGCAACCCCTTGGCTAGCCGCGACGCTCCTGGGCACCTGCGGCACGGACCGACACGGGCACGTGGAGTGCATCGATCTTGGCCTTGACCTGCGTGTAGATGCTCGCGGCGAGCGGCTGAGTGGTTTCGAGGGAGACGAGGAGGGCGTAGGGGATGGCGGCGTCGATCCTCGACGCGGCTTCGGGGCGGCAGTTGACCTGCACCGGCATGGTGTCACCGTCGGTGATTGGGACCGCGTTGGTGCCTTCGAGTACTTCGTGTTGCACAGTGCCCCGCTTGACTGAGTGGTGGTCCGCATCCTGGCGTGTCACCTGCAAGCGAGAATCCGGCGGGGTAAACCACAAATCCGCAACGCCGTAGTTTCGGTGCCTCGGGTTGATGGGCGTGAACCATGCCAGCGTGATGGTGAGGCGACGCTTGACCGTCTGTGCGCTGAGCGCCGGAGGAAGCGGGAAGTTGTAGACGTGCCCTTCTTCGGCCTTCAAGTCGCCGCAGCCGAGCACGATCACCCGCTGATCGGTGCAGATAGTCCCACGATCAAAGTCGGCGGGGCCGTACCCGAGGAACTGGGCGCAGGCGCGCTTGATCCGCCACCGGCGTTCCTGCCCGTTGTCGAGGCCATCGAAGACCTTGTCCAACAACTCCTCAGTGTCGCCCCATGAAGCGCCATGCACGAGCATGGCTTTGAGGATTACGGCCATGCGGGAGTCGGTCAGTGCCGTTCCGCCCGGCTCGGCTTGCAACTCTCTCAATCGCTCGACCATCTGCGCAGCGCAGCGTGTGGTGAGGGCGGCGGCGTTGCTGGAGCCGCACAGGCGTATGGCCTTCGAGTTGGAGTTGCCCGAAGGATCGCACGCGGCCACGAGTTGGCCGGGCTGCGCCGCGGCACCGGAGACTTTGAGCGTGGTTGAGGTGGCGCCCGAAGTGGGCAAGGGCTTTTCAAGATGGAGCCGTCCGCCGGGGACCAAAATCTCCGGTTTGACGGAGCGGCGGAAGCCGCTGGCGACGGGCATCGCGGGGCTGGGCAACACGGCACTTCGGAGCGGGTCGATGAGCAAGCCCGTGATGCCGAGCGGTCCGGTTTGGGCGTTCAGTGCGCCGACAGTGAGCGCGTTGATAGACTCGGCGGGAGCAAGAAGCCGCCGCTGCACACGCTGCTGGGCCATGCTGCGGAGCGTGTGCGAGCGCAGGTCGTCGTCCGACATTCCGGCGATAGATGCGGGCGGAGCCGGTATCGTGATCTCAGAACCGGGGTTGCCCGCCGACACGACAAATAGAACCTGGTACTTGAACGCCAGCCAATCGAGCAACCTTGCCCACGGCGAGAGTTGCCGATCAAACGGCTGCGACACGTCGCCCAGACTCAGGTTGATGACCTTAACGCTCGCAGCTTGCGGTGGCGTGGCTCCGTCGGCCTCGAACATGCGGCGGACGGCGCGATGGATCAGGTCCACGGCGAGCTCGTTGGGCGGGAACGTATCCAATCGCCGGTTGTTGTGGTCGGGCCGACCCGGAGCCATGACGGGACGGACATACACCTTGCTCCCGAGCGCCGGTAGGTTGCCGTCGTACTCGGCGTGCGCAATAAGCGATGCCATCGCGGTGCCGTGACGGTGTTCACCGGCTTGGTAGTTCGCCGCCAGATTGTCCGGGTCGTCCACGACCAAGCGGCCTTGCAGCGCGGCGTGGTTGGTGAGCGGCACGCCGTCAAGGATCGCCACCACGGGATCGCCAGTGGGAGCCGGGCGGTTGGGCGGCGCGACGACCGCTCCATCATCGATCGGGGTGATGGACGCTTGGCCGATCGGAGCAAAGTACTTGACATCGGTGAGCCGCAGGAGTTGCGTGTCGTTGCCCGCATTAATGGCGTCCACTGTTGCTCGCACGGCGGCGGCGGGCAGCTCGATAAGCACGCCGTGGTAGTCGATGTCGGGGAGCGCGGCCTGCGTGACGCACTGCCCACCCGCGCCGGTGACGATCGCCTGAAGCCTCGCCAGCGCGGCGGCGCGCTTCGCTGCGTCCGCACGGCACCACAACTCGGCCTCGAAGCGGATGTTCGGTTCGTTGGAGGCGAGCCCCTTCTCCCAATAGGCCGTAACGCCCGTTGCGAGGAGGCGGTCCTTCGGTCCCCATGCGCGGACATCGTTCAAGTATTTGAATGCCTCGGCCAAGCCCCCATACCCGCGAGGGAGCTTGTCGGTGGCTGCCCGCTGCCAATCGTTCCACAGGCGTAAGACTTCGTTGTACGCCGTGCGATTACTCGCTAGGACGAAAAGCCGTGCTTTCTGGAGCGAGGGGTCCGCGCCGTCGGCGAGGAAGCCGGGGTCCGCCGCCGCGACCTCAGAGTCGAAGTCGCCCAGCCACTCCATGCCCGCGATCCTCTTCACCACGTTCTGAAAGTCGGCGACGGACCCGACCGTCTCCAGCACGATGACCTGCTCGGGATCAACGCCGTTTGGAGCGGTTTGCACCCTTCCAAAGTCGGTAGCCAACGCTTGAAAGCGGGCTGCCAGCCGCTGCCCTTGAGAGGCTTTGGTCGGCCTCGGCGCCGGCGTGGCTGCACCCCCGCCGGCGCTCTGACGCGCAGCCACCGTTGCCGCCGGAAAGATCAAGATGGGCTGGTCGGGCACGCGGCAACTCCGTTTACCTGCGGCGCTTGGTTGGTGCCGGGCTCACGCGTTGCTTCCATGCGGCCAGCCGCTCACGCACGATCTTGGCGAAATCCGGCTCTGGGCTTTCGAGAACGGCCCGGCGCGCGATATCGCGGAACAGGTCCTCGATCTCGGAATAGGTTGCCCCGCTGAGTTGGCGGGAGAGGGTCGCGGACTTGTAGCCGGACGCGAGGTGGAAGCTGGCAAAGAGCCGCCCAAGAAACTCGGCGGCCTCGGACGGCTTGGGCGGCGGGAGGTGCAGACGGGTTTCGAAGCGTCGCCACACGGCACGGTCGAGCAGTTCCGCGTGGTTGGTCGCCGTGACGATGACGACATGGGCTGGGAGTTGGTCCATCTGGAGCAGGAGCGTGCTGACGACCCGCTTGATCTCGCCAGTCTCGTGGATGTCGCCACGTTCCTTGCCGACGGTGTCGAACTCATCAAGGAAGAGAACGCAAGCGCGCTGCCGCGCGTAGTCGAAGATCTTGCGAAGGCGCGACGCCGTTTCGCCGAGATAGCTGCCGATTAAGCCCTCGTACCGGACAACGAGTAGCGGAACCATCAGGTCGTGCGCGAGTCCGTGGGCAACGCTCGTCTTCCCGTTACCCGGTGGCCCGACCAAGAGGAGCCGGTGGCGTGGAGCCAAGCCGTAGGAGCGGAGCAGTTCACCCCGGAGGTGTTCTTCGATGAGCAGACGCAGCTCTTCACGAACAAGGCGGGGCAGCACCAGGTCGTTCAGCGATCTCTCCGGGGTGACTTCGTAGAGCAAGTCGCCAACGACTGTCGAACCTGCTGCGATTTGCGGAGCGTGCTTGTGAACCCCGTTGACGAGAGCGGCGGCGAGTTGGTCGGCCAAAGCGGTATGCTGCTTGGACCGCTCTTCCGCAATGATCGCCTCCACCGTGCTGCGAAAGCGCGGATCGGGGGTTTGCTTCCCCGATTGGACGAGCGAAATGAGCAGATCCGAGCGGGCCATACTGAGCGACGAGCCTCCCTTGCCCCGGGTTGGTCTCAGTCGGGGCCGTTTGATTGTACGGACTCTGACCGATCAAGTGCCTTGCGAGTGCCGGGGCTGCCGCCCCCGGCACCCCCGCTCGATGCAGTCGCAGCGCCCTGCCAGCGCGGCGGGTGGTTGGGACGGGGGATGATGGGTGACGTGGCGGGGTGCGGGTACACTGGGAAGGTGCGGGGCATCTGGAGAGTGGCGAATGGATGCTGGCATGTTTGAGACGCGGCGGATTGGTGTGATGGCGGCGGCGGCGGTGGTCGTGGTGTTGGCGGGTGGGGTGGGGGCGGTGGATGCGGCGTGGGGGCAGCAGGGGGGACAGGGGGGGCAGGGTGGGCAGGGGGGGAAGCAGACGGGCAAGCAGCCGGGGCGGGGTGGGGCGGCGGTGAGCGCGAGCAAGTTGTGGGAGGATCACTGCGCGCGGTGCCATGCGGAGGATGGGGCGGGGGGGGTGGTGGAGGGGAAGGGGGTCAAGTCGCTGCTGGGGGATGAACTGCTGCACCCGGACCATGACCGGCGGATGTTTGATGTGATCCGCGGGGGATCGGCGGAGATGGGCAAGGCGGAGTTTGCGGACAAGTTCACGCCCCAGCAGGCGTGGGCGCTGGTGGTGCACATCCGTGAGTTGCAGGAGCGGGCGCGGCGGAAGCGGCAGCCGGGGCCGACGCCCAAGGCGCCGGCGGAGCGGGTGTTCAGCACGCAGCGGGCGTCGTTTGTGGTGCAGACGGTGGTGGGCACCGGGCTGGAGACGCCGTGGGCGGTGGACTTCTTGCCAGCGGGCAAGGGGCCGGAGGGCTTTGCGGGCGGGATGCTGATCACGGAGAAGGAGGGGCGGCTGCGGGTGTTTGCCAATGGCAAGCTCTCTGAACCGGTGGAGGGCGTGCCGAAGGTGTGGGCGCAGGGGCAGGGCGGGCTGCTGGATGTGGCGGTGCATCCGGATTACGCCAACTCGGGGTGGATCTACCTGGCGTTCAGCCAGCCGTTCGCCGAGCGCGACAACAACGCGGCGACGACGACGGTGATCCGCGGGAAGCTGAGCAAGCAGGGTGATGGGCTGGCGCTGACGGATCAGCAGACGATTTTCCGGGCGAGGCCGGAGCAGGCGTTGCGGGCGGGGCTGCACTTTGGGTGCCGGATTGTGTTTGATCCGGCGGACGCGAGCGGCAAGCGCAAGGGGTTCACGTACATCTGCATCGGCGAGCACGGCTCGGGCAACCACGCGCAGGAACTGGGGCGGCCGAACGGGAAGGTGCACCGGGTGACCGATGACGGGCAGGTGCCCGGCGACAACCCGTTTGTGGGCGTGGACAAGGCGTACGAGACGATCTGGAGTTACGGGCACCGCAACCCGCAGGGGATGGTGTTCGATCTGCAGGGGCGGTTGTGGGTGACCGAGCACGCGCCGCGGGGCGGGGATGAACTGAACCTGGTGGAGCGCGGGGCCAACTACGGGTGGCCGATCGTGGGGCATGGGATCAACTACAGCGACATGCCCTTGAGCACGCCCTGGCCGGAGTTTGCGCCCGCGGCCAAGGACAAGCAGTTGACGCCGCCGGTGTGGCGGTGGCTGCCGTCGACGGCGGTGTGCGGGCTGGATGTGGCTCGCGCCGGGCCGGCGGGTGAGGCGTTTGCGGGGTGGCGGGGCGATCTGCTGGCTGGCGGGCTGGCGGGGCAGACGGTGCGGCGGGTGCGCATCGCCGCGGGCAAGGTGGTGGAAGAGGAAGAGGTGTTCTACGGGCGGGGGCGGGTGCGGGATGTGGTGACCGGGCTGGATGGCTCGGTGTACATCGTGCTCAACGGCCCGGACCAGGTGGTGCGGCTGGCGCCGGCCGAGGCGAAGCGGTAAGGCCCGGCGGTGCGGATGGTTGGGGGAGTGTGAGAGCCGTCGAGCCGTGTACCCACCCTTGCTTGGGGGACCAACAGCGGGTCGGGTCGCAGCAACGTGGTATCCCCGAATAGGGCGATAATCTGGCGGCGGGTGATCAGCCTTTGGACGGAAAGTGGGGAAGTTGGCGCGAATGTGTCGCCAGAAAGTTGCATGCGCCCGCGGGCGTGGAATGTTGGAGGAGCAGGGTGAGTGTTCGACGAGCGGAGTCCGAGAACACTCCCCGGATCAGTGGAGTGATTTTTGTGCGACGCCGGACGGGGAGGGTGCGAACAGTTCTGCCGGGAGCGTGATGGGGGGATGGTGGCGGGTCCGGTGGATGCCCGGGTGGGTGGTGCGACTTGGTGATGGAATGCCGCGGAGGATGGAAGAGATGAACCAGGGCGGTCATGTTGGTGCGGACGGAGGAGGTGCGTCGTGCGCCGGGGCGGTGTCTTGGTCGGGCGGGTCGGAGTCGGGGGCGTTGGGTCGTCGCGGGTTGTTTGGGGGAGCGTTGAGCGTGGGTGTGGGGCGTGCGGCGGCGGCGGTGATGGCGGCGGGGGCGGCGGTTGCGGCGATGGCGTCGGCGCGGACGGCCAGGGCGGGGCCGCTGTCGGTGTCGGCGGATGTGGACCCGGGGGCGCTGGGGGTGAAGCTGGTGAACCGGATCACCTTCGGCGAGAACGCCGAGGAGATGGCGTTGTTCAGCGTGCTGGGGTACCAGGGGTACCTGGAGCATCATCTGAACCACACGGCGATCGACGACTCGGCGGTTGAGGCGAGGCTGTCGGGGCAGGTGGCGGGGATTCCGCCGCTGAACACGATCGGGTTCAACGGGGAGCAGATGTATCAGGTGTTTCCGCCGGAGCTGCCGGTGGACGAGCTGATCGAAGCGACGATCATGCGGGCGGTGTACAGCAAGCGGCAGTTGTTCGAGCGGATGGTGGAGTTCTGGTCGGACCATTTCTCGATCGACATTCTGCACGACTGGGGGTGGGTGCTCAAGCCGATCGACGACCGGACGGTGATCCGGGCGCACGCGCTGGGGAACTTCCGGGACCTGCTGCGGGCGAGCATGCAGAGCCCGGCGATGATGAACTACCTGAACAACGACGCGAGTTTCGCGGGGAACCTCAACGAGAACTACTCCCGCGAGCTGATGGAGCTGCACACGCTGGGGGTGGACTCGGGCTACACGCAGGCGGACGTGGTGGCGGTGGCGCGGTGCCTGACGGGGTGGACGCGGCACAACGAGTTCGCCGAGCCGGCTTCGGTGCGGGGGACGTTCTGGTACGACCACGCGCGGCACGACACCGGGCAGAAGGTGCTCTCACCGCTGTTCAACCTGAACGGGTCGGGCCCGCTGGTGATTCCGGCGGATCAGCCGCCGCTGGCGGACGGGTTGATGATCGTGGACATTCTGGCGAGTCACCCGGCGACGGCGCGGTTCGTGTGCACGAAGCTGGCCAAGCGGTTCATCGGGGAGGACGTGCCCCGGCAGGTGATCGACGCGGCAACGGCGACGTTCCTGAACAACGGTCAGGGGGTGACGGGGGACATCAAGGCGGTGCTGCGGACGCTGCTGTCGCCCAACGTGCTGGCGGACGCGAGTGCGAAGTTCAAGCGGCCGTTCCACCTGATGGTGTCGGCGTTGCGGGCGTTGCCGGTGAGCGTCACGTCGGTGGGGGCGATGCGTGCGCTGCTGGATGTGGCGGGGCACGTGCCGTTCTTCTGGGCTCCGCCGAACGGCTATCCGGACACGTTCGCGTACTGGTCGGGCAGCCCGCTGCCCCGGTGGCGGTTCGGGGCGTCGTTGCTGACGGCGGCGGACGGAACGGCGGGCGGGCTGGCGGGGATCAGCGTGGACACCGGTGCGCTGCTGGCGGGGGCGCCGACGCCCTTGACGGCCGAGTGGGTGGTGAACCGGATTGATGAGTTGCTGTTCCGGGGCGGGCTGCCGGCGGCGGAGCGGACGCGGCTGACGGCGTTCCTGAACGGGGCGGGGGAGATCGGCGAGGCGGATGCGTTGGACGCGTTCGGGATCGCGATCGGGGGGCCGGCGTTCCAGTTTGTGTGATGGGCGAGGATGGGTGGGTGGGCGGGGGGTGGCGGATTGACCGAAACGGAGCGAGCACGCGGAAGAGCGCCACCATGTCCAAGTCATGCAACAAGACAGCCTGCGATGAGTACCGCTCGCTGAGCCGGCGCGGGTTCCTGGGGGTGTCGGCGGCGGCGATGGCGGCGGCGGCGACGGCGCCGGCGTGGCTGCCGAGGGTGAGCGTGGCGGCGAGCCACAGTTCGGCGGCGCAGGACGTGATCGTGAGCCTGTATCTGCGCGGCGGCGCCGATGCGTTGTCGATCGTGTCGCCGTACAACGAGCCGTGGTATCGGGCGGCGCGGCCGCTGCTGGCGCTGCCGATGCCGGGAACGACGGCGAACCGTCCGGCGGAACTGGGCTCGCCGGCGAGCAGCCCGACGGCGCCGGGGGGGCTGGTGCGGTTCTCGCTGCACAGCGCGCTGCGGCCGTTGCTGCGGGCGTACAACAACAACCATCTGCTGTTTGTGCACAGTTGCGGGATGAGCGGCTCGAACAAGAGCCACTTTGACTCGCAGAAGTACATGGAACTGGGGCGGTGGGCGGACCCGTTCCTGGTGAGCGGGTGGCTGGGGCGGCATCTGGCGACGGCGGCGCCGATGAGTCCTTCGGCGCTGGTGCGGGCGGTGGGGATCGCCGACGGGCTGCAGCGGACGCTGGCGGGCGCGCCGCGGACGCTGCCGGTGGGTGATCTGTCGTCGGATCCGGGGGTGGCGCCGCTGCTGGAGAACTTCACGGGGTACCGGCTGTCAGGGCGGACGGGCAGCTCGGCGCGGCGGCTGTCGACGCTGGGGGAGTTGTATCAGGCGGCGCAGCAGGCGCAGATGCGGGCGGCGGCGGAGAGCACGATCAACACGATGTCGCTGCTGAACCAGATCGGGGCGACGGGGTACGCGCCGGCGGACGGGGTGAGCTATCCGAGCACGCCGCTGGGCAACGCGTTGCGGTCGACGGCGGCGCTGATCAGCGCGGAGGTGGGGGTGGAGGCGGTGGCGGTGGACCAGGGCGGGTGGGACACACACCTGAACCAGGGTGTGGCGAGCGGGACGACGCCGGGCGAGTCGTTCTATGACCAGTGCACGACGCTGGCGGGGGCGTTGAGCGCGTTCTATCGCGATGTGATTGAGACGCGGCAGAAGAACGTGACGGTGGTGATCATGAGCGAGTTCGGGCGGCGGGTGGGAGAGAACGGCTCGATCGGGACCGATCACGGGTACGGCGGGATGATGATGGTGATGGGTCGGTCGGTGAACGGGGGCCGGGTGCTGACCAACTGGGCGGGCATTGAGGAAGTGGACCCGCCGACGGAGCAGGATCTGGCGGTGACGATCGACTATCGCGATGTGCTGGCGGAGGTGGTGCAGCAGCGGCTGGGGAACAGCAA
>JAJTDF010000105.1 GCA_021294835.1 Planctomycetaceae bacterium | reverse complement strand
ATGTAGATGTCGCGGTTGCGTTCGTCGCGGAAAATCAGGCCGCCCTGATTGCGCTGGGCCTGGTTGATCTGGCGTTGGGCCTCGGTCATCTGGCGCTCGGACTCTTCAAGCTGCTGGCGTGTCTTGCTGAGGGCTTCGCGGACGCGCTGGTTGATGGACTCGCGCTGTTCGGGGGAGAGGCCGGGGACGCCCTGGGGGATGGTGTCGGAGTCGTCGCCATCGGTGAAGACCCGCAAGCGGCTGCCGCCGGCGCTGAGCATGGTTTCGTCGCGCTTGGCGAGTGTGATGGTGAGTTCGCGTTGCACGCCCCTTTGGATGACCGAGAGTTTGATCTGGTCGCCGGGGTTCTTGGTGCAGAGCACTTCGCGGACAGCATCGGCGGTGGCCTTGCCGCCGTCGATGGCGGTGATGAGGTCGTTCTCTTTCAGGCCGGCCTTGGCGGCGGGGGTATCGGGGCTGACCGAGCCGACGAGGGTGACGTTCTGGGCATCCAGACCGAAGTGGGCGAGAAGGTCCTCGCTGGGCGGGATCATGGTGATGCCGATCATGACCTTGGGCGCCGGGCTTTCGGTGTCGGCATAGAGGTCGGTGACGGGGAGGCCGTTGAGCACGCGCATGGAGCGGGTGACGCGGGGGCCGCCGTTGTTGGTGGTGCGAAGGGACTCCAAGCGGATCTCACCGGTGTTGTCCATGCCCAGATCGGTGGCGGGGAACTGGGCGAGGACGGCGTTGTTCTCGTCGCGAACGACCCACGAGTCGCCCTCGCGCTTGGCGCGGTCGGTGGGAAGGATCCGGCCGTTGATGCGGAGGGTGACGACCTTGCCGTCGCGGATGATCAGCAGATCAGAGGACTGGCCGGTCAAGGTGACGCCGGAGTCGGCCCGGGGCTTGTCGGCGCGGGTGGGCTGGGGGCGAGGCTCCCAGCGTGCAACGAGCGTGGCGGCCCGCTCGGACGGATCAGCGGTTGGGCAGGCGGCGGCCAGACCGGCGGAGAGCAGCGTGCCGGAGAGGCCGGCGAGGAAGGAGGAGGTGGTGTGCGGGTTCATGCGGATCGGGTCCTTGCTGGAGGCGTTCGGCCCACAAAGCCGTTGCGAACGCCGGGGGCAATCACAAAGTCAGCGGAGCATGGGTCGTGAAGCGGCGGAGGGCGTGGGAGCGGGGCCTTAGAGCGGCGGCTTGATGACCGGTGGAACCGGCGCGCCGCCGGGGACCAGGACGGGTCGGCCGCTTTCATCGGTGCCCATGCGGTAGACGTCGTTGACGGTGGCACGCTCGATGAACTGGCGGAGGTAGAGGACTTCAACGGTGCCGTCGGGCCCGGGGCGGGACTCGAGCACGTGGCGCTGGGGCAGTTCGGCGATGACCGAGCCCTCGCGCTTGCCGGCGTCGACGTACTTGCCCAGCAGCTGCTCGGCAGAGAGGCCGGCCAGGGCGCTCTCGCCGCCGGCGGGGTTCAGGCGGCTGCGGGTGTTGCCCACGCCGGTGGCCTGCAGCACCACCGCCAGACCGAGCACGGCGGCGACGGCCCAGCCGAGCTTCCAGGAGGGAGGGAGGTTCAGGCGGGCGTTGGCGGCGTGATCGGCAAAGGGGAGGGCCGGGCCGGCGGTGTCGCGGCCAGCCTGCTGGGGGAGATGAACCTGGTCAGCAACGGCGACGGCGGCGTGGACCTGGGAGGAGAGGGCGTCGATCTGAGCGCGGGTGTCGGCGACGTCGGCGAAGATGTCCGGGTCGGCGGCGGTGGCGCGGGCGAGGGCGTGCCAGTCGGCGGCGGTGGCGCGGCCTTCGGCCAGGCGGCTGACCAGCACGTCGCGGTCGGGGGCGGCGTGGGGCAGCGACGAGGCGAAGGAGTCGTCGGGCGGAGTGGGGGAGCGGTGGAGGAACATGGGAATCTCGTTATGCATCCGGATGCGCTGCGCGGCGGGGTCCGGCAGAGGGGCCGGCGGAAGCGGAGGGCGGGGCGCTGATGCGGGCGACCAGAGGGCGGCCGTCTTCGGCGGCGGAGGCGAGTTCTCGGAGCATGCGGCGGGCGCGGGCGATGCGGGTTTCAACCGTGGTTTCAGAGAGGCCCAGCGTGGCGGCGATCTCGCGGTAGGACATGTTGCGCAAGCACTTGAGCAACAGCGGCTCGCGGTAGTCCTCGGGGATGCGCTCCGAGAGGGCGAGCAGGTCGTCAGCGTGGGCGGCGAGCACGGTGGCGTCGGCCGGGTGGGCGCGGGAATCGACCGGGGCGGGGGCGGTGTGGGATGCGGGGGCGGCGTGGGAGGCGGAGGCGATGCGGGAGGACGCGGGCGAGAGTGAGGGCGAGGCGTCGGCCTCGTGGGCGGCATCAAGCCCGTAGGCGACTTTGTTCGCGGCGTGCTTGCGACCAGCCAGGCGGGCGACGTTCAGCGCGACCATGCGCAGCCAGGGGAGGAAGGAGGCCGGGTCGCTGAGGGTGTGGACCTTGGCCAGCATGCTGCGGGCGGTTTCCTGGAGCAGGTCTTCCAGATCAGCCGAGGCGGGCTTGTGGGCGAGGATGACGGTGGCGGCGTAGCGGCGGTGGGCGGTCCAGAGGTCGGCCAGGGCGTGCTGGTCGCCGGCCATGGCGCGGGCGATCAGGGCGGCAGACAGCGTGTTTGCGGACGTTGAATCCGCCGGCGCAGGGTCAGCGGCCGGGCTGTCGGCCCGGGAGGCCGGACCGTCGGACTCGGGCCAAGGCCCGGAGGACGGCTCAGCACCCTCACGGTGGTGGCTGGGCTGGAAGGTCATGCACGTGCCGCGGCGGTGGGCTTGCCAAGCCAACGCTACGTCGGCAGACGAGATGCGCGGGGTGACTGGGTCCGTCAGTGCGGAGTGCGGAAGGCGGGTGATCGTGACGGGGCGGTATCCGAACCAATCCCCTACTGCGGGGCGGAGCGGCTACGCTGGAGGCCCACTGGCCGACCGCCGGAGCGAGCGGTGCGGTGGGGGTGCGGGGGTGCATGTGGTTATGACAGCTTCACCGCCCAATCCGCCGTCCAACCCCCCCAACCCACCCAACCCGTCGGGCACGCCGGGCGGTTCGGGCACGCCTGATCCACGGCCGGTCGGCCGGCAGGCGAACGTGACGATTCTGGGCGTGGGGCAGATGGGGCTGGTGTGCTCGATGATTCTGGCCGACCCGGAGCGGCAGCAGAGCCCCCGGCCGGGCGGGGCGCTGGGGCTGACGGCTGTGCCGCCGGCGCGGCCGAAGGTGACCTTGTGCGGGCACTCGACGGAAGAGGTGGGGATGCTGGCGCAGGCCCGCAAGAGTGATCGGCTGCCGCAGCTCGTGCTGCCCGAGCCGGTGCGGGTGAGCCTGAAGATGAAAGATGCGGTGGCGGAGGCGGATCTGATCATCTCGGCGGTGCCGGTGCAATATTCGCGCTCGGTGTGGGAGTCGATCCGGGGGTATGTGCCGGCGCGGGCGGCGGTGGTGTCAGTCGCGAAGGGGATTGAGAATGGGACGCTGCTGCGGCCGACGCAGGTGATCGCCGAGACGCTGAAGGATGACCCGGACCGGGCAGCGCGGCCGATGTGCGTGCTGAGCGGGCCGACGATCGCATCAGAACTGGCGCGGTGCCTGCCGGCGACGATGGTGGCGGCGTCGGACGATGCGCACATGCGCAAGTGGGTGCAGGAGTTGTTCACCACGCGGTGGATGCGGATTTACACCTCGCCGGACCTGCTGGGGGTGGAACTGGCGGGGGCGATGAAGAACGTGATCGCGATCGCAGCGGGGATTCTCGACGGGTTGCAGGCGGGAACGAACGCCAAGAGCGCACTGCTGGCGCGGGGTCTGGCGGAGATCGCGCGGCTGGGTGTGGCGATGGGGGCGAGCAGCGACACGTTCTTCGGGATCGCCGGCGCCGGCGACCTGGCGACGAGCTGCTTTGCGCCCGAGGGGCGGAACCGCAGTTGCGGTGAGGCGCTGGGGAAGGGTCGGCGGATCGAGGACTATCTGGCGCAGACGCGCAGCGTGGTGGAAGGCGTGGCGACGACGCGCAGCGTGATGGACCTGGCGCGGAAGTATCGGGTGGACATGCCGATCACGGCGGCGGTGCACGCGGTGCTGTTTGAGAACATGGACCCGATCGCGGCGATCGGGCAGCTGATGACGCGTGAGCCGAAGGCGGAGCGGGTGTGGTGAGGTGGCGGGGGCGGGGGGTGGTGCGGGGCTGAAGTGGCGTGTGGGCGGGCTCAAGGGTGCTTCGCATGAGCAGATGGGCAGGGCAACCCGGCATGGGACGCGGCCAGCGCGGGGCGGGCGCAGCGGGTGCAAGGGGTGCGCGGGGTGCAAGGGGTGCGGGGGGTTTGCGCGGGCTGCCGCGGCGGTGGGTGGCGGTGGCGGCGGCGGGGCTGGCGGTTGTGGCGGGTGGGCTGGTGTGGTGGGCGGTGCGGGCAGGGGGGTCGGCAACCGCCGCGGGGCAGCGGGCCGGGCCGGGGACGTATCTGGAAGCACTCAAGGCCGACGACGAAGCGCTGCGCAAGGCGGAGGAGATGGGGCTGGGCACGCCCGCGGATGGCGCGATGCGGCGGTTTTATGTGGTGGTGGCCGACGGGGTGCTGGGCACGGCCGAGCAGGAGGCGGTGCTGGCCGGGGCCCAGGCGCCGGTGACGGTGAGCGCGGAAGTGGCCGGGCAGTTTGCTGAACTGGCGCCCAGCCGCGAGACGCTGGCGGAGACGTTCGCCTCGACGGCGGCGCGGCGGGTGTGGGCGGCGCTGGCAGACTGGCACCGCGCGGGGATGCCCAGCGAGCCGGGGACGCGCGAGGCGCTGGTGGCGCACCTGGTGGCGGAGGCGGGCCGCGTGACGCGGAGCGGGCGCGATCGGCGGGAGGCGTTTGTGGCCCTGGAGGCGATGGGGGCGCTGGCGGACGCGGCGACGCGGGAGGCAGCGCTGGCGGGTCTGGCGGCGGGGAACGACCCGCTGGTGGCGGCGTTTCTGGCAACGCGCGGCGGGGGGAATGGCGGGGGGAAGGACGGGGAGAAGGATGCGGGGAAGGGGCCCGGCGGGGCGGAGGGCGGCTCGCGGCCCAATGATCAGCCCGGCAAGTAGCGGCGGCGGAACGGCACGGCGGGCCGGTGGTGGTGCGGCGTGCGGGGCTTGATGTGTGCGAGGGTGCCCGATGGTGATCGAGACTTCTGTGATCGGTGTGTTGGCGGCGCCGGGGGAGCCGGCCGGGCCGTGGCTGGTGCAGGCGGAGGAGGGCGGCGGCATGCCGCTGCGCCGGCTGCTGGCGGCGGCGGTGTCGGCGGAGGTGGCGGAGGTGGAACGCCGTCGGCTGGCGGAGGCGGGGCGGCCCCAGACGGCGGCGCAGATCGCCCGGCAGGCAACGGCGGGGCGGGTGGTGCCGACCGGGGCGCGGGGCGCTCAGCGGCGGACTGACGTGGCGGCGGCGACGCGGGCGGTGTTTGACGCGGTGGACCGCGGCATGCTGCTGGTGTTTGTGGATGGGCGGCAGGTGACGGAACTGGATGCGATGGTGGCGGTGACGGCGGACACGCGGCTGCGGTGTGTGGCGCTGGCGCCGATTCGCTGGGAGGATTGAGATTCGGTGGGAGGATTGAATGGCCCGGCGAAAGGTTGAACAGCCCGCAGATCAGCAGGAGGATCCGACCAGTCTGTCGGCGCCGATCAGCCGGCGGAATGTGTTTGGCATTGTCAATCCGGCCGGCCTGACCCCGCCGCTTGAGCCATCCGGCCCACCCACGATCCCGGCGCGAAGTCGGGCGGGCTGGCTGTTGTTGTTCCGGCTGCACGGGCTGGTGCACCGCCATCACCGGGTTGAAGTCGGCACCGGGCGATGGGCGGGCGCGCCGCCCTTGCGGCTGGGTGACGCGCACTCCAGAGAAGCGATCTACCCCGACTCGGCCACCGACTTGGAGGCGGATGCCAAGCGCTGCCCGCTTGCGGACGAAATCCGGGCTGTGCTGGCGACCCGCACCGGCGAGGGTGCCGACACCGATGGGCTGGAAGTGTTCCGCGCCGGCCAGGCGCTGTGGCTCCCCAGGGAGCAGGTTCGGCGCGGGCCCAAGATGGTCTGGCCGCTCGCGCTGGCAGAGTGGCTCAGGCCGGATGAACTGGAACTGCTGGAGCGACCGGTTCGCGAGGATGGCTTGCGGTGGGCCTGGGCTTGGGCCAAGCGCTTGGCCGACCAGCGACTCAGCGACCAGACGGCGCTGCGAATGCTCGACGGCGCCGTGTGGCGGGTCATTCATGACGATGCCCCCATCAAGCCCAAACCCCTCTTGCCGGCCGAGCAGTTGGCCATGCCGCTGCACGATGAGCACGGCTGCACGGTCGCCGGCGGGCTTGAAGCGGTGCTGCATCTGCACAACCCGACCCCCTCGGTCGAGGTCACCCTTCAGGCCTATCGCCTGCTCATGGCAGCGCGCCCGGCGATCGAGCGGCAGGTCATCACTGAGTCACCAACGCTGCAGTGGTTCCTCGGAGACATGGCAAGCGTGGTGAACCTCTACTTCCAGCCCGAGTTCTTCGCGCCCATGGTCCTGGCGGGGCTCGTCTCGGCCGATGATCTGCTGGACTATGCCCTCTCGGCATTCTGGATGCATGACGAGCACGGCCGCTGGACCTCTGGCGATCATTCGCCGCTGGTGGCACACGGCGAGCAGTATGGCCCGAAGTGGTGGACCTGGTGGCCCCAGTTCTGGCACCATCCCGTCGCCGTCGAGGCGCGCCGGCGATACACGCAGGGGCTGATCCGGCTGGAGCGGGAGCGGAAGGGGTCATGGACGGCCGCGAGCCGGGCGGTTTCGCATGTGAAGTATGGCGGGGACCTGACCAACATGCTCGCCGCCCTGGACGGGCTGGGTGACCGGCCGATCGATCGGCGGTTGTCGTACGAAGCGCCCGAGCCGCGCCAGACGCTCAGCCACTTTCTTCGCGTGACCGGGCCCTCGGCGGAGCAAACCCCGGCGGTGGTAGCGCAGGCGCTGCAAGCCCGGGAGACCGACGAGAAGACGCTGCTGACGCTCGCGATGTTCGCGCCGCAGTGGGCGCCGGGGGTCGAGGCCGCGCTTGGTTCGGCATGGTCGGGCCTGACCGACGGCGTGTACTGGGTGCACGCCCACATCAAGGACTACCAGTACCGCACCAAGTGGCTTGGGCCCGACGGGAAGACGACCCTCTGGGCCGATCGCAGCACCGTGCCCGAACGCGACCGGGCCGACGGCGTGGTCGACCGCGCCTGGCTGCTGCGCGTGGTCGGCACGCTGGGCGAGAAGCGCTGGCAACGGCTGCTCTCCCACGCGGTGCTGGCGTGCGTGAACACCGGGCATCTGTGGGTGCGGTTGGCCAGCGATGCGGCGCTCGGCAAACGCACCGCCAACGAGGCGACGCTGCTGGCCAAGGTCGCCTCCAAGCGCGACCAGCGGGCGATGAAGGCGCTGGGGCTGGTGCCCCTGCGCAGCGACGAGGACCGCACCGAGCAGGTGTGGGAGCGCTACCAGGCGCTGCAGGAGGTGCTGCGGACCGGGCACCTGCACGGCGGAGCGACGCGCCGCACCTCAGAGAAGCGTGCGGTGGAGATCGGGCTGGGCCACCTGGCGCAGGTGGCCGGGTACACCGATGAGGTGCGGCTGACCTGGGCGATGGAGCGGCACCGCCTGCGGCAGTTGCGCAACGGCCGCGCCGAGGCCACCGCCCACGGCGTGACCGTGAGCGTGGAGATTGATGGGGACGCGAAGGCGGCGGTGAGCGTGCGACGGGGCGAGAAGCAACTGCGCTCGCTTCCGGCCAAGGTGCGGGCGTCGGAGTCGGTGGCGAGCGTGCTGGAACTGCGGGCAGCGCTGCGGCGGTCGGGCGTGCGCGTGCGCCAGACGCTGGAGCGCATGATGGTCGATGCAACCCCGCTCTCGTGCGCTGACATCGCCGAGATGTGGGAGCACCCGGTGGTGCGGCATGGGCTGGAGCGGCTGGTGTTGATCGATGCCGGCGGGACGGTCGCGGGGTATCCGGTGATCACCGGCTGGCGGGAGGGAGAGTCCGGGGGGGCGGCAGCGGACCGGGTTGAGCTGGCGGCCGTGGACGGCACGCTGCTCCGCCCGCCTGCTGACGGGCCGCTGCGGATCGCCCACCCGCTGGATCTGCTGTCGCGGGGGGATTGGCACCGCTGGCAGCACGGGTGCTTTGTCGCCGAGCGGGTGCAGCCGTTCAAGCAGGTGTTCCGCGAGGTGTATCTGCCGCTTGAGGCTGAGCGAACGGGAGACGGCTTTCTGACCAGGTATCAGGGATGCGTGGTGGTGGCCAGGCGGGCCTCGGGCGTGCTCGGCGGGCGCGGATGGCGGACCGACGGCGACCTCGGCGCACGCAAGGAGTTGCACGGGCCGCGGCTCGTCGCATCCCTCGGCTTTGAAGAGGGCTTGCTGAGTGATGAGCCGGGGGACTTGGCGACCGTCGCCCACGTCATGTTCGCCCGTGAGGGCTCCGAACAGCGGATCACCGCCGACGCCGTCCCGCCCCTGGTGTTCAGCGAGGTGATGCGCGACGTGGACCTGGTGGTCGCCGCGGCGGCGCCGGACGGCCGGCCGGGGACGGTGAGCCCGAGCACGGTGGAGATGCGGGGTCGGCTGCTGGCGGAGACCTGTGCGATGCTGGGGCTGGACAACGTGGCCGTAGCCGACGGCTGGGCGCACATCCGGGGCTCGCTCGCGGCGTACTCGGTGAGCGTGAGCGACGGCGCGGCGTGGGTGGTGCCGGGGGGCGAGTTGAGGATCAAGGCGGACTTTGCGCTGGGGGCGGGGCCGCTGTTCCTGCCGCATGTGGACAACGACCCGGTAAGCGTGCGGGTGCTGTCGGTGGCGCTGGCGCTCGCGAGGGATGAGCAGGGGTTGGACCCGGCGCTGCGGGAGGAGATCGAGCGGCTGCGGGTGTGCCCGCCCCCGGCCTGATGCCGCCAACCCGCGCACTCCACCTCACCACCCTCACCCCCGCCCCTCCTCGCCCCGAAGGGGCGACGGGATGGAGCGGCGGGTGCAGCGAGGCTGTCCTCAGCCTCGCGCAACCCGCCGTACCCATCCCCCGCAACGAGTCTGCCCGGCAAGGGGCAGAGGAAGCCGACCCCACCACCCACGCCCGCACCCTCACCCCCGCCCACCTCGCCCCGAAGGGGCGACGGGATGTAGCGGCGGGTGCAGCGAGGCTGTCCCCAGCCTCGCGCAACCCGCCGTACCCATCCGGGCAGCGAGTCTGCCCCGAAGGGGCAGAGGAAGACGCCCCCACCACCCACGCACACCCCCAATCCCCCGCCTGCCTCAATTTGACCATTTGACCATTTGCCTCTTTGACCATTTCCCCCGACCCCTCCCCCAATCCGGGACATTCCACCCCCCAGACTGACAACGTCCTGTCAGTTTCCACATTTTCTCCACTTGCAACCCGGCCAGATTCCGGCCATGCTCTCCACTGGCACACCCGTACATCGGGCCAACAAAGGAGACTCCCATGGCCGACCAACTGCCCCCCGACTCCTTCCCCCCCGACCCCGCCGCCCCGCAACTCCCGCCCAACCCGAATCGCCCGAAGCACCTCCACCCCTTCCTCACCACCG
>JAJTDF010000104.1 GCA_021294835.1 Planctomycetaceae bacterium | reverse complement strand
GCCCAAGCGTGGCGAGCGTTGACCCCCGAACTGCTGCGATCACTGTGTGCCTGCCCGTTCACGACGCCTGAGTTGGAGAGGTGATTGGTATTACTTGCTGATTTCCAGCCCGCCCAGCATCATCGCCGCGATCAGCACCGCGCCCACCACCAGCCGGTAGTAGCCGAACGGCGCCAGCCCGTGCCGGTTCAGGAACGCCACCAGCCACTTCACCGCCAGCCACGCGCTCACCGCCGCCACCAGCATCCCCAGCACGCACGGCAGCACGCCCAGCGTCGCAAACAGGTTCGGCTCGCCGGTCTTCGCCGCCGTCCGCAGGTTCTTCAGCAGGCTGTAGCCCGTCGCCGCCAGCAGCGTCGGCATCCCCAGCAGGAAGCTGAACTCCGCCGCCGCCGCCGGACGCAGCCCCGTCAGCACGCCCCCGCAGATGGTCATCATGCTCCGCGAGGTGCCCGGCCACAGCGAGAAGATCTGCAGCAGCCCGATCAGCGCCGCGTCCTTCACCGTCAGGTCGGTCACCTCTTTGCCCGCGAAGGCCGCCCCAGACCGCACCACCGGCGAGCCGCCGCCCGCACCACCCTGCGTGCCGCCGCCCACGCCTCCACCGGGTCCACCAGCCGGCGGAATCCGCCTCGGCTGGATCACATACCAGTCGATCGCAATCATGAACACCCCTCCCACGATCATCGCGATGATCACCGGCCCCGCCCGGAACAGGTTCGCGTTGATCCAGTCCTTGGCCAGCAGGCCCACCGCCGCCGCCGGAATGAACGCCACGATGATGTTGATCAGCAGCCGCCGGCCCGCCGCGTCCTGCCCCAGCACCCCGCGCAGCATCGCCACAAACCGCGGGAAATACAGCCCCAGCACCGCCAGAATCGCCCCGCCCTGAATCACCACCTCAAAGTCGTTCACCGCACCTTTGATCTCCGGCCGGTGCAGACCCAGAAAGTGGCTGGTGAGGATCAGGTGCCCCGTGCTGGACACCGGCAGGTACTCGGTAATGCCCTCGACCAGGCCGAGGATGACGGCTTGCCACCAGTTCATGCAGTGTCCGTTGTAACGGGATCAGGTCCGCCAGGGGCCACCCCACCACCCGTTCACTTGAGCGTCATCGACTTGATCATCTGATCAAAGTCCTTCTCCGCGTCGCTCACCGTGTTCGCCGGGCCGGTCATTCGCACCTGCACCGGCATCGCCCCGCCCGAGATGATCGCCGCCACGAACCGCGCGTTGGCGATCGGCGCCGCCGCACCGCCCGAGGCCGACATCCCCGTGTACGTCCCGTCCATCGCCACCCGCGTCACCTTCAGCGTCCCCACGTTGAACGTCGTCTGGCTGAAACTCCCCGGCTGCCCCCCCGGCCCCCCCGGCCCGGCCACCTGCCGCTTCCACCGCGCGATGTTGTCCTCCTCGCTCCCACCCACCCCGCCGAAGAACACCACCTCCGCCGTGTCCGGCCCGTTCCGCGACGGCACCGAGAACTGCGCCGCCCGCATCCCGCCCGAGGGCTGCCGCGTCCACCCCGCCGGAGCCCCGAAGGTGATCCCGCCCACCTCAAACGCCCCCACCGCCGCCGATTCCCCCGTGATCCCAGCCGCCTGGTTCAACGCCGCCGTCTGCCCGGCCTGAATGTCGCTCTTGAGGTCCCGCGCCATCTTCGCCGACTTGCCGTACATCGTCGACGGATTGTCCGGGCCCGTCGCCGACACCGGCGCCGACTTGTTGTCGCACCCGCCGGTCAGCAGGGCACTCACGCTCAACACAACCACACTCAGCGGGGCGACACAACGCATAGCCGGATCCTCCAAAGTCCCTGCCGAGAGGGTACGCTGCCTTGCATGCCCATCGTGCCGGTTGACGACATCACCGACCCTGCCCTGGCCGACTACCGCGACGTCAAGGACCGCCAGCTTCTTGAGGCCTTCTCCGCAGCCCAGGGGGTCCCCCGCCCGCCCCACCCCGCCGACCCCGCCCCCTTCGGCAAACTCATGGCCGAGGGCGAGGTCGTCTTCCATGTCCTCGTCCGCTCCCCCTGCCGCGTGCTCTCGGTCCTCACCACCCCCACCCGCCTGGCCACCATCGGCCCCGCCCTGGCCCTGCTGGGCGAACACGTCCCCATCTACGTCATCGACCCCCGCGCCATGGAAAGCCTCGTCGGCTTCCCCCTGCACCGGGGCCTGATGGCCATCGCCGCCCGCCCCGCCCCCACCCACATCGACGACCTGCTCACCCGCTGCACCCCCGGCCGCCCTCTGCTGGTCCTCGAAGACGTCTTCAACCACGACAACATCGGCGCCGCCTTCCGCAACTGCGCCGCCCTGGGCGGCGCCGGCATCATCCTCTCCTCCGCCGCTGCGGATCCCTACTACCGCAAGGCCGTCCGCGTCTCCGCCGGTCACGCCCTCCGCGTCCCCTGGGCACGATCCGACACCGCCGGCCCCTGGCCCGCCGCCCTGCCCCGCATGCAGGCCCGGGGCATCACCGTCGTCGCCTTCACCCTCTCACCCGACTGCCAACCCCTCTCCGACACCCTGGCCGCCGACCTCCGCGCCAAACCCTGCGCCATCCTGCTGGGCACCGAGGGCCCCGGCCTCAGCCCCGCCGCCGCCGCCGCCGCGGATCTGCGCGTGGTCATCCCCATGAGCCCCGGCGTGGACTCCCTCAACGTCGCCGTCGCCGGCGCCGTCGCCCTCCACCGCCTCGCCGCGCCCTGACCGGTCCCGTGTCCACCGCCGCCCCGCTCACGGGCAGCCGCTGGCAAAGTCGTTGATGAACGCGTTGAAATCATCCCCGGTGATCAGCCCGTCGGGCCCACTTGGCGGACCGCCGATCCCGCAGATGTCCGCCAGGCTCTCGCCCGACACAAACGCGTTGATGAACCCGATGAAGTCATCCCCGGTCACAAACCCGTCCCCCGGGGGCAGCCCGCCGATCCCCACAATGTCCGAGACGGCGAACACGCTCACGCGCGACGGCTCAGACGGGAAGAATCCGCACGAGTCCCCAATCAGCACCGAGTACACGCCCCCATCCGAGCAGCCGGTGTTGCTGATCTCCAGTTGCGAGGAGGTGATCCCGCTGTACCGCGGGTTGGCCGTCAGGTTCACATACTCCCCGTTCGCCGCCCGCTTGCGCCACTGATACGTCAGCACGCCCCCGGGCTGGCTCGTGCTCGCCAGCACGAACAGCGTCGTCGTCTCACCCCGACCCACCGGGAACACCGCCTGCGGCTGCTGGCTGATGCTGATCGTCGACGTGCCGGTGGTGAACACCGAGCCCGCCTGCCCCGTCACACCGCCGTTGCCAGCGCCCCCGCCCGCCGCCGAGATCGTCAGCGTCCCCGGCTGGTTGCACGAGTAGATCGCAATCCGCCCGCCCCCGCCCGGGCCCCAGCTGCTGCCATTCACGCCCCGCGCCAGCACCGAGCCATTCCCCACGATCGTCCCCGCCGTGATCCACACCGAGCCGCCCGAGCCGTTCCCCGCCGCCGAACTGCCCGCCGTTCCATCGGCGATCATCACCCCGTTGTGCGTCAGCAGCCCGCCCACCGTGAACCGCACCGCGCCGCCACCCGAGCCGCCGGCGTTGCCCGAGTACGACCCGCCGCCCGAGCCCATGTCCGTCGGCTGCGTCGCCGAGCCGTACACCTGCCCGCCCGCGAACGGCCCGCCGTCCCCGCCCCGCCCGCCGTGCCCGCCGCCCGCCGCCCCAAACGCCCCACTGGTCGAGTTGCTCCCCGCACCCGGCCCGTTGCCCCCGGCAAACCCCCGCCCCACCGCCTCAATCCGACCCGTCGCCGTGATCGTCGCGTTGCCCTGCGCTGTGAAGTGGAACCCCGCCTCACGCGACCGCGGCGCCAGCCGCGCGTTGTCCACCGTCAACTCGCCGGTGATCGTCAGCACCTGCTCGTCCGGCGGCTGCACGTTGAACTCCACGCCGTTGCGGACGATCAAGTCCATGTCATACACGCCCGACGGCAACTCCGTCGGCCGCCCGAACGCCCCGGGTGAGAAGTTGTCCATCAGCACCGTCCGCCGCGCCGTCCCCTGCCGCGTCACGATCGTCCCCGCCCCCGCCCGCTCCCCCTGGCTGTTCAGCCCGCGTGCTGAGACCGCACCGCCGAACGTGCTCGAGGCGTACTCCAGCGCGATCCGGCCCCCGCCGCCGGCGCCCCAACTGGTGCCGTTCGCCCCGTCGGCCACAATGCTCCCCGTCCCCGCCAGCGTCCCCGTGGTCACCCAGATTGAGCCGCCCGCACCATTCCCCGCCGCATTCTGACCGCTCGCACCCGAGGCGTTGATCTCCCCGTTGATCGTGCTCGCGCCGCCCACCACCAGCCGCACCGCCCCGCCGCCCGAGCCGCCCTGCACGCTCAGATACGCCCCGCCACCCGAGCCCATGTTCACCGGCGCAAACAGGTCCCCGTTGCTCGGCCCGCTGGCCTGGCTGGTCGCCCCGATCGCAAACGCGCCGCGCCCGCCATGGCTGCCGCCCGCCGCGCCCACCGAACCGTTGCTGGTCGACTGCCCCGCGCCCGGGCCCTGCCCCGGCCCGAAGCCCTGACCCGCCACAGTGATCCCCGAGGTCGAGTCGATGCTCAAGTCCCCGCCCACCGCCACCGCAAAGCCCGCCTCCCCCGCCCGCTGAGACACCCGCCCGCGCGGGCCCAAGGTCAGATTGCCCGAAACACCCAGCCCGTGCGGCCCCGCCGCCGGCACCACCAGCGCAAAGTTCCGCACCGTCACATTCCCTGCCGGAAGCCCCGCCGGCAACTCCGTCGGCAGAGAGAAGCCGCCGGTGGTGTACCCGTTGTCAATCACCACTTCCGCCGGCTGCGTCCCCACCTTGGTGTAGACCGTCCCCGCTCCGGCCCGCTGCTGCTCGGTCGCCGCCATCGCCCGCACCGTGCCGCTGAAACTCGACGTGCCCGACACCAGCGCGATCCGTCCGCCGCCGCCCGCGCCCCACCCGGTTCCCGATCCGCCGTCCGCCGAGATCGTCCCCGCCCCCGACAACCCGCCCGTGCTCAGCCAGATCGACCCGCCGGCCCCCGAGCCGCCCGGCGCGGTGCCCCGCGACCCGTTGGCCGTCACCACGCCGTCCACCACCGTGTTGCCGCTGACCACCAGCCGCAGTGCACCCCCGCCGAATCCGCCCGGAGCGGCATCGCTCAAATACCGCCCGCCGCCCGAGCCCAGGCTCAGCGGCCCGTCAATCACCCCGTAGCACGGCCCACTGAACAGCCCCAGACCCGACACACCCGCGCCGCGCCCGCCATGGCTGCCGCCCGCCGCGCCGAATGACGAGTTGGTGCTCGACTGCCCCGCACCCGGGCCCGACATCGAAGCAAAGCCCAGCCCCGTCGCGCTGATCGTCCCCCCCGTCGCCACCGTCAGGTTCCCGCCCACAGTCAGCGTGAAGCCCGCTTCCCCCGGCCGGTGCTGCACCAGCGTGTTGGCGCCGAGCGCAAAGTTCCCCGGCGTCGTCCACCCATGCGGGCCGCCAGCCGCCGGCACCAGCACCACCCCGCCGCCCACCACCACATCCGCATTCACCACCCCGCCGGCCAGTTCCGTCGCTTGCGACGCACCCGTCGGCGCACCGTTGTCCACCGTCAGCGTCGTCACGCCCCCGCCAAACCGCGTCACCACTGTGCCGGCACCCGCCCGCGGGTTGCCCCCCACACCCCGCGCCCGAATCGCGCCGCCAAACGCCCCGCCGACCGACGTCGTCACCACCACCCGGCCACCGCCGCCCGCACCCCAACCCGTCGTGAACACGCCATCGGCCGCGATCGCCCCGGCCCCCGCGATGCTCCCCGCGCTCAGCCACACCGAGCCGCCGGCCCCGTTGCCGCCCGGGGCCGTGCCCCCGCCACCGCCCGCCGAGATCAGACCGTTCACCGTCGCCGCCCCGCCCACCTCCAGCCGCACCGCCCCGCCGCCCGCCCCGCCCGGGCTGCTGTCGTTCAGGAACCGCCCACCGCCCGAGCCGAACGTCCGCGGTGCGAACGCCTCCCCATAGCACCCGCCCCCGGGGAACGACGTCGCCGGTGAACCGCGCCCGCCGTGCCCGCCGCCGGCCGCACCCGAACCGCTGTTGGTGCTCGCCGTGCCCGCCCCGGGCCCCTGCCCGCTGCCAAAGCCCCGCGCCGTCACATCGATCCGGTTCACCGACGACACCAGCGAGCCGGTGATGGTCAAATCCCCCGCGATGATCAGGTGCATCCCGTTCACCACGTCCGTCCCCGCTCCGCCCGAGTAATCAAACGTGAACCCCAGCGCGTGCGTCACCAGCGCCCCCGTCGGTCCGTTCGCCTCCAGCGTCAGCGAACCGATGCTGTGCCGACCGTTCACCGTCAGCGTCCGCCCCCGCACCGTGATCTGCGCCGTCGCCAGCGGCACCGCCGTCCCCGACGCCTGGTCCACAATCGTGCTCGCCCCCGGCGCCAGCGTCACATCGCTCGTGCTGATCAGCACCGGCTGCGCCCACCCCGCCGCCATCGCCAGCGACATCGCCGTCACGCTCGCCACACCGCGGCCAGCCGCCACCAGATTCCGGGTCGTCTTCATCGGTCTCTCCTTGGATGCCGTAGGGGGCGTTGCTCGCGCCGGCGGCCTTCCGAGTATAAAGGATGCCGCGGACTCCCCCGTGGACATCCCGCCAAACCCCCATCAGAACTGCAGCCGCGGCCAACACCAACCCCGGCCGGGAGCCGCACACGACCCCCGCAGGACCTCTCCCAACGCCCGAGAACAAGATCGCTGTTCCGTCACCCCAGCCGCATTCCCTGCGGCCACCTCACCCCGCCAGATTGCGGATGATCTCGTTGAGTGCCGCCGCCTGCCGCGGGTTCAGCGGCTCCGGGATCGATCCCCGCGCCCCCAGGCCTTCGGGCACCCCACCGAGCGCCGCCTCCGAGCTCGTCCCCTGACCGCACAGCCAGATCAGTTTCTCCGCCGAAACGCCAAGGACTCCGGCAACTTGGGCGAGCACACCGCCGCCGACCTCATCGCCCCGCTCCAAGCGCTCAAGCTCGGCAACCTCAATCCCGGCCATGGCCGCGAAGGCCGCGGAGGACATGCCCCGGCTCCGCCGCCACAGTCCGATCAGTCCGGCCAGTGCAACGCCCCGAGGCTGCTCACCAGAAGCCCGCTGACGCGCGCCCGCCGACACCGACGGACACTCCGCCTCGGCATCCGCAAACCGACGCAGCCACTCCGGTGTCGCACGATCCATGGACTCGCCTCCGATCATCGGTCGCCTCCGCCAGAGATGAACGCGTCGGCCTGCTGACGCGTGAACTCGAAATAGACCAGATCCTGCTTGGCCGCATCCGGCCCCACCCGCGTCATGCCGCACACCTGGCCGTAGAAGCGCTCCGCTTGCGGGAGAGCATGAAGACCCACCCGGCCCCGGAATCCTTCGGCTCGGCTCTGCTGAACAGCCCGCCGAATCAGCACCGATCCAAGGCCCTTGAACACGGGCAATCGACCAAGCTCGCTGATTGTCCAGTTCCACGGGGCCGTCTCAACGAAGTCCACATACACAAGCGGCTTGCCCGCCTCTGACGATACTCGCGCGTCGTAGCCCGCTGTCTTGGTCATCATCACCGCCTGCCACCCGCCGCGACACGCCACCCCGAACGCGTTCACCAGAAGCAACTCAAGCAGAGGTGCCTTCCGACCCCAGTCCCAGTGCAGGCTCTCCGGCCACAGCCGACGCTCAACGCCCGCGCCCATCAACGCCGCCACAAGCTCCGCTCGGTGCGCTGCCCACGACCGCTCGATCACCTCAAGGTCGCGCGTCGTCAGTCCCTCGTGCAAGGTCGCCTCCACCAACTGCCCGGAGGCCCGCTCAGCCACCTGAACACGCTCCCCCATCACAGCACCATCACCTCCGCCTTTTTGGCCAGCCGGTCATCCTCGAGCACCAGCCGTTCCCCCTGACTGGTCCGGTGTTCAATCAATTGGTAGAGCCGCAACGCCTGTCGCAAGACGGCCGTCTTGGACAGGTCCTTCTTCTCCGCGAGCGCTTCCAGCACGCGCATTTCCGCTTCCGTCAGATTCAGCGTCATGGTCCGTCGTTCGGTGGTGCTCATGGCTTGCACTTTCCACTATAAACATACCAAGAGTAGCCACAAAATCCACAATAAGACCACCAACTGCAGCCAAATACCATACAAATTACAAACAATCTACCGCGCAAACCGGCTCAGCACCGTCGCCAGAGCCGCCGGGTCCTCACTCACCGACACCTCCTGCGCCTCGCTGGCGTGCACCACCGAGCCCCCCGCCAGATACTCCACCCGCACCCGCCACTTCCCCGCCGGCAACTTCGCCAGCCCCACGTGCGCCTGCCCCGGCAAGAACGTCCAGCACCGCAGGTCCGCCCGCTCGGTCAGCCCCACCACCGCCATCCCGATCAGCACCCCCAGCACCTCCACCGCGCCCTGGTTGCGATCACTCGACGACCGCCGCACCGCCTCCGTCGCCGCCGCCGAGGCCGCCGCCTTCAGCGACGACCGGATGATCGCCCGCGCGTAAATCTGCGGCAGCGCCGCCTCATGGTTCGCCCGCGCCACCGAGGCCATGTCCTCCACCAGCGGCATGTCCACCGTGAACGCCTCGCCCACTGCCCTGCCGCCCTCCCCCCCCGTCCCCGCCACCACCGGCTCGGCCACCAACCTCGCCCCGGTCACGATCGACCGCCCGCCCCGCAGCACCGGCACCTCGAAGTACACCGGATAGGTGTAAATCGGAATCGGCCCGAACCGCTCGGGGTGCTTGGTCGGCGCCGTCCCCGAGAACGCCACCACCAGCAGGTTGCTCGCCTCCGGAGCCTGCCGCTCCAGCCCCGCAAAGTCCTCCGCCCGCACCGGCCCGATCAGCGGGCCCTGCGCTGCGATGATCTCCGCCAGCCGACGCGCCGCCACCGCTTGGTTCTCCGCGTCGCCCGTCTTGTTGAACGTCACCGCCGTCAAAAACGCCCCCAGCGGCGACTCGACAAACTGCCCGCCCGTCGTCCGCCCCGCAAACGGCCCCGTCGTGTCCAGCCGGCCGCCGAACTGCGAGCGGGCCTTGCCCTCCAACTCCCGCTGCCCCCGCAGATAGCGGTCCCGCAGCAGGTTCGCCTTGCTCGCCGCCCGCCGCGCCTCCACCGTCGCCCCGCCCTGCACCACCCCGCGCTGCAACTGCGCCGCCAGTTTCAGCACGTTGGTGTACAGGTCCTCGTACGGCTCCCCGTAGTACTTCGCCGACGCGTCGTTCACCGTCCACTGCAGCAGCGTGTCACCCGCGTTGTTCCCCTTCTCAATGTCCATGATCGCCTCGGCCCGCTCCAGCAGGTCAATGGCCTCCTCCGGCTTGCCCAGCGCCAGCGCAATCGCCCCCCGGTCCAGCAGCCACACCAGCCGCGAGTTCTCCCCGTACATCCGCTGCACCTCCGGGCTGTCCAGCGTCGCCGCCGCCGCCCGGTAGTCCCCCGACCCCGCCAGCCGTGCCATGTCCTCGCGATGGTTCTCAAACGCGCACCCCCCGCGGCCCCAGCCGCCCCGCTTCCCCCGCCGCCCGCCACGCCCGAGATGCCCGATATGCGCTGTGTCACACTCATCCAGCCTCAACGGTACAGTCTCTGCCTCGCTCGCACCCACCCGCACCCCTCCGCCCGCGCCTTCGGAGATCACGCCGTGTCCGATGCACCCAACCCCCCCACTCCAAGCTCCCAGCCCGCCCCGGCCTCCCACCCGACCAATCCCCTTCCCCCCCTTCCCCCCGGCCTCGCCCTCACCAGCCCCCTCACCATCGCCGGCTTCCAACGCCTGATCTTCGACCAGTACTACGCCAACGACTCCAAGCGGGGCACGCCCCCCACCTTCATGTGGTTCGTCGAGGAACTCGGCGAGCTCTCCACCGCCCTGATGAACAACGCCCCCGGCAAATCCCCCACCCCCGAGCAGCGCGCCAACCTCGAAGAAGAGTTCGCCGACGTCCTCGCCTGGCTCGCCACCCTCGCCAACATCAACGGCGTGGACCTCGCCCGCGCTCTGGAGAAGTACACCGTCAAGGGCGTCACCGGCGTCAAGAACTAAACCGCGTACATCCACTCCGGCACCGGGCTGACCAGTGGCCGCCCCGCCACCCCCGCCGCCACGTTGGCGCACGCGAGCTCGGTCATCCTGATCCGCCAGTACCGCTCCGATGACCCCACATGGGGCGACAGCACCACGTTGTCCAGCGCCCGCAGCCGCGCCGGCACCTCCGGCTCGTGCTCAAACACATCCAGCCCCGCCCCCCAGATCCGCCCCGCCTCCAGCGCCTCGATCAGCGCCGCCTCCTCCACCACCGCCCCCCGCGCCGTGTTGATCACGATCGCCGTCGGCTTCAGCAGCCCGATCCGCCGCCGGTCCAGCAGGTGCCGCGTCTGCGCTGTCAACGGCACGTGCAGCGACACCACGTCCGCCTCCGCCAGCCCCGCGTCCAGCTCCACCCGCTGACCGCTGATCTCCCCGCCCTCAAACTCCCGATGCGCCGACCTGGCCACGTACCGCACCCGCATCCCAAACGCCCGCGCCCGCCTGGCCACCGCCAGCCCGATCCGCCCCGCCCCCACGATCAGCATCGTCTGCCCCGCCAGGTGCATCCCCATCCACCCGATCGGGAAGCCGTTGCCCTTGCTGGCAAACGCCCCGCTCCGCACGTACGCATCCCCCGCCGGCAGCCGCCGGGCCACGCACAGCAGCAGCCCCATGGCCATGTTCGCCGTCCCCTCGGTCACCGCATCCGGCAGGTGCGCCACCGGCACACCCGCCCGCCGGCACGCCGGCAGATCGATGTTGTCCACCCCCACCGCGTAGTTGCACACCACCTTCAGCCCCGGCCCCGCCGCCGCCAGAAACTCCGCATCCACCCGGTCGTTGAACATCGAAACCACACCCGCCGCCCCGCGGATGCTCGCCAGCAATTCCGCCCGAGTCATCCCCGGCTCCGCCGCCGCCATCCGCACCCGGCACCCGTCGATCTCCGGCGCACCCCCGCTCTCCGTCGGCACCGCCCGCGTGATCACCACCAGCGGCACACCTTCACCGCTCACGCTCACGCCCCGGCCCTCCGCCCGCTCCCGGCCCCGGTCATCGCCCCGGGCATCGCAAAGCACGCCCACGCCTGCTCCGGCGTGATCGCCTGCTCCGGCGCAATCGCCCCCTCCGCCGCCATTCCCGTTCGCCGCCGCAGCACCGCCGCCGTCAGCGAGTCCCCCGGCTCCGCCGGCACAATCGGCACGTCCGACCCGAACACCAGCCCTGCCTCCCGCTTCCGACCCCCTCCGCCCCCGCCACCTCCCGCCGCCACCGGCCCCTCATCGCACGCCAGCCACCCCGGCCGCAGCCCGCTGGCCAGCAGTTCCTTCAGCGGCAGCACCCGGTCCAGCCGGTGCGGCACATACCGCGTCAAGGCCTCAATGTCCGTCAGCAGATGGCACGGCTGCACCGAGCAGTCCACCCCCAGCGCCACAAACCGCCCCACGTCCGCCTTGTCCACCACCTCCGCGTGCTCGATCCGCACCCGGCACCGGCTCGGCCGCACCCGCTCCACCGAGTCCAGCACCATCCGCACCGCCCCATCCCCGATCGCGTGCACCGCCAGGTCCATCCCCAGCCCATCCGCCAGCCGCACCGATTCATCCAGCGACGCTGGGCTGACCATCGCCCGACCCCGCGGCGCCGCCGGCAACGCGTCGCAATACCGGTGGATCATCAGCGCCGTCCGGCTGTTCAGCGTCCCGTCCGCAAACACCTTCCCGCCCGCCAGACTCACCCGCTCGCTCTCCCACTGCCGCCGACCCGCCCACAGGTCCGTCAGCCTCGCCACCGGCGCATACAGCCGCACACGCTGCAGCCGCAACCGCCCCTTCCGCTCCAGTTCCCCCAGCGCCGGCCCCAACCAGTCCTGGCTCAGCAGATCGTGCACCTCCGCGAACCCCAGCCCCGCCAGGTGCTCCAGCGCCGCCTCCAGCCGCTCGGTCCGCTCGCCCGCCGTCGGCTCCGGCGCTGCGTTCCATGCCGCGTACGCCGCATGCTCCAGCAGCAGCCCCGTCGCCTGCCCGGCCGCGTCGGTCACCACCACCCCGCTCGGCGGCACCACCTGCCCCGGCGCCAGCCCCGCCCTGGCAAACGCCGCCGTGTTCGCCGCCGCCGCATGATGATCAAACGACATCAGCACGCACGGGCCGTCCGGCACCGCCGCGTCCATCTCCGCCATCGTCGGCCACCGGTGCTCGGTCCACCCCTCCACCCGCACAGACTTCATCCGCACAAACACCGGCAACCCCGCCGCCCGCTGCCGCGCCGCCTCCGCCCGGCACGCCTCCAGACACGCCCCCACCGTCGGGCACTCCGCCAGATTGGGCATCAGCAGCGCTTCGCCCAGGCTCGCCAGGTGCGCATGAGCCTCCCGGATCGCAAACGCCGGTCGCTGCGCTCGCCCACCACCACCGCCGTCCGACGCAGAAGATGAAACCGCCTCAGCCGTCACATCGCAAAGGTAGGAGCAGGGCGTCTCCCTCAGCCGGACCGCTCAGCCGGGCACACCCAGCCACGCCCGCACCGCGCCCTCGTCGCGCAGCGGCGCGGTCGCGCGCAATCGACGCAGACCCGCCGACGTTCGCAGATCAATCCCCGCAAGATCAACGCCGATCGCCAGCGCTTCGCGCACCTCGCTCCCCAGCACGCGCCCCGCTGCCGCCGCCAACCCCGCCTTGTCCGCGTTCAACCCCCGCAGCACCCGTCCCTCCACCCCCGCCAGCGGGCTGGTCAGCGGCGCGTTGTCCATCACCCCATCCAGCAACCGCGCCGCCCGCACCTCCATCACGCACCAGTGCCCCTTCTCCGCAGGGTGATACGCCGCGAACCGGTCCACCCACCCCTGGTCCGCCGATTGATCCGCCGCCCGCAAGCCCACATGCAGGCTCGCCGAGGGAAGATCCCCCGCCGCCGGCAACTCCAGCGCCGCCTCACCCGCCTCCATCACCGCCGCCGCCACCGGTCCCACCAGCACCCCACGCACCCCGTCGATCACAAACCGCACCGTCCACGCACCCTGATCGATCACCAGCTGCCCCTGCCGGTGCGTCCACACCTGCTGCACGTGCTCGAACCGGTGCCCATTCATCGCCGCCTCCAGTTTTCCCCACCCACACAACGCACTCTTCCGTCGCGATCTTGCTTCGATCTGCGCTCATCACGCCGACTTGCATCGCGATCACCACCCCATCCCGCCATCATCACCCCTCGCTTCTCTCCCGACCAAAAACAAAAAGGCCGCGGGTCGCAGATGCTGCGGTACCCGCGGCACACTTGGTGGGCCAGCCGGCGACAAGCGCTCAGGCCGGCCACATGATCCTGTGGCTGAGCACGGCGGCAGACGGGAACGGTCGCGATGAATCAGCGAGCCTGTCCTTGTTGTCTGCGGCACGTGCGACGGGCTGTGTGATTCACAGCCCGCGCCGGAGGAGACCGTTACTTCTTCTTCTTGGCGGTCTTCTTCTTCGCAGCCTTCTTCTTCGCAGCCTTCTTCGCCATTGTGTGCTCCCCGGACAATTGTCCGTGGCTAGAGGAAACTTCGCCGAGCGCTATGGTCACATGACCGAGCGAGACGAAGCGAATCCGACAATCTCTATCGACCGCACGCGACCGGATGCTTGAGTGTTCGCACCAGCAGCGCAAAGGTTCGACATGATGACACAAGTAGACACGACAAATCACCGTCTGTCAAGTACCCGCGTCGCGATTCATGGCGCAACCGGTCGCATGGGCGCTCGTCTTTGCACGCTCATCGATGACCATCCCGGGCTCTCGCTTGTCGCCGCGCTGACTCGCGAAGCCTCTCCCGCGCTGCTCGCGCACACGCCCGCGCCCGGCCGCGCACAGCTCCCGCTCACCACCGCCGCCGCCTGGCTCGCCTCCGGCGCAACAGCCGACGTGCTCATCGACTTCTCAAACGAAAAAGCCGTGTCTGCTGCAGTGGAAACCGCACTTTCTTCCTGCTCGGCCCTGCTGGTCGGAACCACCGGACTCACCCCCGAGACCCGCGCCGCAGTCGACCGCGCCGCCTCCCGCATCGCCGTCATCTGCGCCAGCAACACCTCCCTGGGTGTCGCCGCTTCCGCCTCCGCGCTCACCCACCTGGCGCGATCGCTCGGCGCCGGTTACCGCGTCAGCATCGTCGAGACTCACCACGAGAAAAAAAAAGATGCGCCGAGCGGAACGGCGCTGCGTCTGGCCGACGCCGCCGCCGCCGGAGGCCTCCCCGTTGACCCTTCGGCCATCTTCTCCATCCGCGCCGGAGACGTCATCGGCGAGCACACCGTGCGCCTCATCGGCCCCGGTGAGTGCATCGAACTCACCCACCGCGCCACCACACGCGACCTCTTCGTCCACGGCGCCCTCCGCGCCGCCGCCTGGCTCGCCCGCCAGAAGCCCGGCCTCTACCGCATCGAGCAGGCCCTCGGCCTCTAAGCGCCGCTCACATGCCCGATCCTCACGCGATCACCGATTGATCGCGTCGTGATCACGCAAGATCACCGCGCGATCACCGCAGGTCGCCCATCGCCGATGGAGCTCCGGGTCCCGTGCGATCTCCACCCGTTCGCGTCGCTTCACGCCCGCCCTGCGATGCGACCATCCACGCAAGATCATGCGTACTTCGCGTCAGTTGCCCGCGCATTCAACGGCGAACAGCGACACCAGCCGCGTCCGGTTCACCTCGTTGTACAAGTCCGTCGCGTCGCTGTCCGACACCAGCACCGGCACCCTGGCCCGCACCACCCCCAGCGCCGGGTTGTACCAGAACATCGCCAGTTGTCCGTTGACCGTCTGACGGATCCGCGGGTGATGCAGTCCCGCCTCCGCCGGACCGGCAACATCCACCCACGGACGACCCGGCACCCCCGCCCGGGCATCCGCCTCATCCACCAGTGCATTGCGGGGAACACCCTTCTGGCTGTCAAACCAGGCCGGGTCAATCTTCTCCGGCCACCCGCTGATGCTCGTCTGCGTCGAAGTCTTGACCGCCTGCAGGTCAACCACTTGCGTGATGACCTCCACCGCATACGCCGTCTGCGCTGCGCGGTGCTCCGACTCCGTCTCCTGGTTCAGGTGCACGCTCAGACCGATCCCCGCCCCCGCCAGGCAGATCAGCGCGGTGAGGTTGACGATCCACTTGAGCATTTCGCCGCTCCACTGACAGGGCAAGTCCGCCCGTCAACGCCTCGCCACACCCCCGCTGCGGCCTTCGACCGATACCGTCCCGCCGCAACGACCGCGCTGTCTGTCGCATCGTCACCCGCACCACGCCCCCTGAGCCCATCACCCCATCCGATCGCTCCGCCTGTCAAGCTGTTCCGATTGTGCCGCCTGCGTGTACCCTTCGCTCATGCCTGAGATCGTCACCCGCACCCTTGCCTGCGGCCTGCCCCTGCTCGTTGAGCCCAGCACCGCCGTCCGGTCCGCCGCCGTCTCCTGGCTCCTCCCCGCCGGCACCGCTATGGACCCCGCCGACCAGCTCGGCCGCTCCGCCATGTTCGCCGAACTGCTCTTCCGCGGCGCCGGCTCCCTGGACAGCAAGGCTCAGGCCGACGCCCTGGACCGCCTGGGCCTGGGCCGGGGCTGCGAAGTCGGCGGTGTCTTCCTCCGTCTGGCGGCCACCATGATCGCCGACCGCGTCCACGAGGCCCTGCACCTCCTGGCCGACATGGCCCTCCGCCCCCGCTTCGATGACGCCGCCATCGAACCCACCCGCCAACTGTGCATGCAGGCCGTCGCCGGCCTGAACGATGAGCCCGCCGAACGCGCCGCCAACATCCTCCTCCAGCGCCACAACCCCGCACCCCTCAACCGCGCCGGCGTCGGCACCGAAGAGGGCCTCGCCAACGTCACCGCCGACTCCCTCCGCGCCGGCTGGGCCCAGTGCGTCCGCCCCGGAGGCAGCATCCTCGCCGTCGCCGGCAATGTCGATCCCGACGCCGTCGCCGCCACCCTCGATGCCGCACTCGCCGGATGGTCCGGCGCCGCCGCCATCCCCCCCGTCACCCCCTCGACCACCGCCGGCACCCTCCACCACCAGCACGACCTGAGCAACCAGGTCCACATCTACCTCGCCCACCACGCCCCCGCCGAGCCCCACCCCGACAGCCTGCTGGAGAAACTCGTCTCCGGCGTGCTCTCCGCCGGCTCCAGCTCCCGCCTGTTCACCGAAGTCCGCGAGAAGCGGGGCCTCTGCTACTCCGTCAGTGCCGGATACGGCGGCGACAAGTCCTTCGGAAAGGTCACCGCCTACGTCGGCACCACCCCCGAGAAGGCTCAGCAGTCCCTCGACGTGCTTCTGGCCGAACTCCGCAAGCTCGAGCAGGGCCGCGGCATCATCGCCCCCGACGAATTCGATCGCACCATGACCGGCGTCCGCACCCGACTGGTCTTCGCAGGCGAGAGCACCAGCGCCCGCGCCGCCGCCCTCACCGCTGATTATCACCGCCTGGGCCGGGGCCGCACCCTCGCCGACATCGCCCGCGAGTACGCCGCCGTCTCACTGGCCGACCTCAACGCCTACGTGCAGCGCCGCCGCATCGGCGCCCCCACCGTCGTCACCCTTGGGCCGTCCCCGCTCACGCTTCCGGCCTGAGCCGGACGCTCCCGCCCCGGGCGGCGCATCATGGGCACCCGGAGGCGAACGCCGTCACAAACGCCACAAAGTCGTCGCCGGTCACCAGCCCGTCCGCCGGCGGCTCACCGCCGATCCCCACCAGGTCCGCCAGTGCCTCGCCCGAGGCGAACGCGTTGATGAACGCAATGAAGTCGTCGCCGCTGAGCTGCCCGTCGGCCGGCGGCTCGCCGCCGATCCCCACCACGTCCGCCAGACACGTCGGCGGGGTCACCAGATCCCCGCGCAGGATGAACGGAAGCTCCTGCGCCACATCCGCCGCCGTCAGCGGCTTGCCCGCGTCCGTCAGCGGCGTCCACCCCGTCGGCTTGAGCTGCATCGCGTTCGCCCCCGGCCGGCCCCGCTGGCTCGACAGCGTCACCGTCGGCGTGAACGCCTGCCCCGTCGGATCGACGCACCCGATCTGCCAGTCCAGCCAATACCGCCCCGGCGGCAGCATCACCT
>JAJTDF010000103.1 GCA_021294835.1 Planctomycetaceae bacterium | reverse complement strand
CACTCACACGGCCTTCGGGCCAACGGGGCTCAATAGTCCATGTCGTCCATGCCCGCGCCGGCGCCGGCCGGGGCCTTGGCCTTCTTCTCCTTGATCTCCACCACGGCCGCGTCGGTGGTCAGCAGCAGGGCGGCGATGGACGCCGCGTTCTGCAGAGCCACACGCTCAACCTTGGTCGGCACGATCACGCCCATCTTCAGCAGATCGCCGTACTCGTGGGTCAGGGCGTTGAACCCGAAGTTCGTCGCCTCGTTCTCCTCAACCTTGCTGGCGATGATCGACCCGTCCAGGCCGCAGTTGGCCGCGATCTGCTTCACCGGGGCCAGCACGGCGCGGTACACGATGTCGATGCCGATCCGCTCGTCGCCCTTGGAGTTCCTCTTGAGCTTCTCCAACGCCCGACGGGCACGCAGCACCGCCACGCCGCCGCCGGGCAGGATGCCCTCTTCCACCGCGGCACGGCACGCGTGCAGCGCGTCCTCCACGCGGGCCTTCTTCTCCTTCATCTCCACCTCGGTGGCGGCGCCCACGTTGATCTGCGCCACGCCGCCAGACAGCTTGGCCAGACGCTCCTGGAGCTTCTCGCGGTCGTAGTCGCTGGTGGTGATCTCGATCTGGTGCTGGATCTGCTCGATCCGGCCCTTGATCTCGCCCGACTTGCCCGCGCCCTCGACGATCGTGCAGTTGTCCTTGTCGATCGTCACCTTGGCGGCGCGGCCCAGGTGGCTGATGTCCACCTTCTCCAGCTCGATGCCCAGCTCCTCCATCACCGCGGTCGCGCCGGTCAGCGTCGCGATGTCGCCCAGCATCTCCTTGCGGCGGTCGCCGAAGCCCGGGGCCTTCACGGCCGCCACCTTCAGCACGCCACGCAGCTTGTTCACCACCAGCGTCGCCAGGGCCTCGCCCTCGACGTCCTCGGCGATGATCAGCAGGCTGGCGCCCTGCTCGGCGATCTTGCCCAGCAGCGGCAGCATGTCCTTGGCCGAAGAGATCTTCTTCTCGTGCACCAGGATGTACGGCTTCTCCAGCACGCACTCCATGGTCGCCGGGTTACTCACAAAGTGGGGCGACAGGTAGCCCTTGTCGAACTGCATGCCCTCGACCAGATCCACCTCGGTGTTCAGGCTCTTGCCCTCTTCAACCGTGATCACGCCGTCCTTGCCCACCTTGTCCATCGCCTGCGCGATGATCTTGCCGATCTCCTCGTCCTGGTTGGCCGAGCAGGTGCCCACCTGCGCGATCTCCTTGGACGAATCCACCTTCTTGCTCATCTTCCGAAGTTCGTCGGTGATGGATGCGACCGCAGCGTCGATGCCCCGCTTGATCTCGTTGGGGTTGGCGCCGGCGGTGATGTTCTTGAGCCCCTCCTGGAAGATGCTCTCGGCGTAGATCGTCGCCGTCGTGGTGCCGTCGCCGGCGTCCTTGCTGGTCTTGCTGGCCACTTCCTTCACCAGCTGCGCGCCCATGTTCTCGAACGCGTCATCAACCTCGATCTCCTTGGCGACCGTCACGCCGTCCTTGGTCACCGTCGGAGCGCCGAAGCTCTTCTGCAGAACCACCACACGGCCCGAGGGGCCGAGGGTCACCTTCACCGCCCGGGCGAGCTTCTGCACGCCCCGGAGAATCCGCTCACGCGCGTCAACATCAAATGCAATCTGCTTGGCAGCCATGGGTCTGTATTCCTTGAAACTGTGTGCCTGTGTCTGAAGTTCGAACCTCTACGCCCCCCTCACCCGCCCCCCGGCCCCGCAGGCGGTCTGCGCCTCGCCGAGCCGCAGGATCGCTCAGGCGATCACCGCCAGAATCTCATCCTCGCTCATCACCAGGAATTCCGCGCCTTCCAGTTTGATCTCGGTGCCCGCATAGCTGGTGAACAGCACGCGGTCGCCCCGCTTGACCGTCAGCGGAACCAGCTCGCCGGTATCGTGGTTCAGCGCGCCGGTGCCCACCGCCTCCACCACGCCCGTCTTGGGAGTCTCCTTGGCCTTCTCGGGCAGATACAGCCCCGCCGCCGTCTTCTCCTCGGCGGTGTCACGACGCACCAGAATCTTGTCGTGCAGGGGGCGGAAAGAGATCGCGTCCTTCTTGGCTGGGGGCATGTGTTTTCTCCGAGACAACGAGCATTCAGTCCATCACGTTCTTCTGACCTGCGTTCGTTTCGAACGCCCGCACGAGCGCTCCGGCGCTCATGCACATCGCATCCCCCCGCCGCCCCCGCCGGCCCCCCCGCCACCGCACCCCGGCCACCGCCCCGCGTAGAACCGGCTCAGACACCGCTGCATCACCCCCAGCATCAACTCCACGTCCGCCGCCGTCCGGTCCACCACCGCAAACGCCCCGCAACGCAGCGCCGCGTTCATGTCCCGGCTCATCTCCCGCTGCATCCGCGGCGGCCGCACCACCACCGTCGGCGGCGGCGACTCCAGCCGGCTCAGCAGTTCCAGCACCCGCGCCCCAGCCTCCTCAGCGCGGCCGCTTGCCGCCGTCCGCTCCAGAGGCAGCCCCAGATCAACCACCGCAATATGCACCCGCGACGACCGCAAGAAGACTTCGGCCTCCCGGGCCGACTGCACCCGCGTCGATGCCACCCCCATCGGCTCCAAAAGCCGGGGCAGCACCTCCGCCCACCCCTGATCCTGCCAGCCCGCACAACTCAGCAACAGGTTCAGCCGGGCCCCGCCCGCTGCCCCCTCCGCCGGCTCACGCGACGACCGCCCCGACCCGCTGCCGGGGCCGTAGCTGTCCAGAGCCAACTTGGGCTGCATGCAGACCATCTCCGTTGGCCAGTGGGCAACTCCGATGCCGGACGCTTCCGCCCATCTCCCCGTGCCTGCCCCCGACTTCACCGCCCCGCCGCAAAGACACACCCCGACAAGCCACCTCATTTCGACGCAGATGCCACCACAATCGCCACAGTTGCCGAGACTGCCTGTTGCCCCCCCTGCCACCCCATCGCTCACAAACCCGTCTGCCGTGCCAATTCGGCAGTCTGTGTCCTCCTCCCAAACCCCAAACACCACCCCGCATACGCTTGTGCCCATCATGGATCCCATACAGCTTATCTTGGGTGTTCTTCTGCTGGTCGCCATTGTCTCGGTGGTTTTCCTGCTTTGGCGACTCTCCTCGCACAGCGCCACATCCGCCGCCGCTCAGGCCAGCCTGCACATCGCGGAGAACGCTCGCGACACCGCCGAGGCCGCGCTCGCTGCCGCCCGCGCCCAACTCCAGCAGGCCGCTTCGGACATCAACACCCTCACCGGCAAGGCCGCCGCCCTGGAAGAGGCCGTCCGCAAGTTCCGCGAGGACGAGTCCAAGGAACGCCAACACGCCGCCCACGCGCTCCAGGCCGCCAACGCCAACGCCGAAAGCCTTCTCGCCGCCGAACGTTCCGCCGCCGCCGACAAAGTCCGCATGCTCGCCGAGCAGCACCAGCAGGCCCTCGCCGCCGTCGAGCGTGAGTACCAGGCCAAACTTGCCGGAGCCCAGCAGACCATGGCCGCCGCCCAGAAGGCCGCCGAAGAGCACAACACCCAGCTCAAATCCGAACTGCAGCAGGCCCGCGAGCAGCTGCAGTCCGCCTTCGGCCATGCCGCCGCTGAAGCGCTCCGCGCCGCCCAGCAGGACTTCCTCAACCTCGCCGGGCCCGTGCTCGAGCAGCGCGCCCAGGCCACCGAGCAGCAGCTCACCGAACGCCGCAACGAGGTGGAGAAGCTCGTCGCACCCATGAACGAGACCCTCGGCCGCGTGCTCCGCACCCTCGGCGAAATCGAGACCTCCCGCACCGGTTCCTACGCCGATTTGAACGCCAAGATTCAGCAACTCGCCTCCGCCGGCGATGGCCTGCGCCACCAGACCGGCCAGCTCGTCCGCGCCCTGCGCGAGCCCCACGTGCGGGGCCGCTACGGCGAACTGCAGCTCAAGCGCATCGTCGAACTCGCCGGCATGGTCGAGTACTGCGACTTTGCCACCCAGGACTCCGTCCGCACCGCCGAGGGGCAGGCCCAGCGTCCCGACCTGGTCGTCAAGCTCCCCTCCGGCCGCGAGCTGGTCGTCGACGCCAAGGCCAACATCCAGGCCTATCTCGAAGCCGCCGAAGCCACCGACGACGACACCCGCGAAGCCGCGCTGGAACGCTTCGCCCGCCACGTCGCCGAGCAGGCGACCGCCCTGTCTCGCAAGGACTACTGGAAGCACTACGCCGGCTCGCCCGACTTTGTCGTCATGTATCTCCCCGGCGACCAGTTCCTCGACGCCGCCCTGCAGCGCCGGCCCGACCTGCTCGATCTGGCCGCTCGCCAGAAGGTGATCCTGGCCACCCCGGCCACGCTCATCGCCCTGCTCCGCGCCGTCGCCGTCGGTTTCCGCGAGCAAAGCATCGCCGACAACGCCAAGGCCCTCAAGGACATCGCCGGCGAACTGGCCAAGCGGCTGGGCAAGGTCATCGAACTCGTCGGCGACCTTGGCGGCTCCATCGAGAGCAGCGTCAAGAAGTACAACGAGCTGGTCGGCTCCGTGCAGCTCCGCCTGCTGCCCAGCCTCAAGAAGATGGAGTCGCAGGGCATCGACAAGACGCTCGACCCCGCCAGCGAACCGGCCACCATCGTGCTCACCCCCCGCGACGTGCCGGTCGCCGCCCTGCCCCCGGCGCCCAAGGCCTGAGCCGCCCCCACCCCCAAAGAACACAGCGGCCCCGGTCACGCATGCACGTGCCGGGGCCGCTGATGGTTCTTGCAGGTCGTCCGGTCGCAACCGGCCGGAATCAGACTTACTTCTTGCCGTCCTTGGCCGCCTGGTACTCGTCCAGCGCCTTCTTCAGGTCGGCCTCCATCTCCTTCTCGGTGTTGCTCTTGATCGCCAGTTCCTGGATCTCCACGGCCTTGGCCGCGTCGCCCTTGAGGAAGTGCACCTTGGCCAGAGTGTCCAGAATCTGCGCGTCCTTGTTGCCGGTCAGCTCGTTGGCCTTGCCCGCCGCCTTGAGCGCCAGGTCCAGGTCGCGGTCCTTGATGCCCGGACCATCAACGATCATCCACGCCATCCCGTTGAGCATCTGCGACTCGCCCTTGATCTCGTTGTCCACGATCTTGGCGCCGTGGGCGTAGGCCGCAGCCTCGTCCTTCTTGCGCATCAGCAGCGTCTGGAACTTGATCATCGCATACCGCGGCGCCAGGCTCGGGTCGGCCTTCACGGCCTCATCCATCATCGCAAAGGCCTCATCGAAGTTGCCGCCGCGCATGGCCGCGTTGAGCTTCTGCTGCTGCTCTTGCTCCTTGGCCTTGCGCTCCGCCTCGGCCTTGGCGTCAAAGGTGCCGTCGATCACCTTCCCCAGCACCTTATCCATCCCGTCCATCGGGTGGCCGATCCACTCGATCGTGCCCTGCTTGCCCACGATGAACGCCGACGGAATGCCGTTCTGGCCCGCAGCGGTCATCCAGCCCTTGGCCATCTTGCCGTCGTTGCCCTTCCCGCCCTCGGGCACGTCATCCATGGCCACGTGGTAGTTCATCTTGTCGCCCATCTGCTCAACAAAGGGCGCCACCTTGCTCTGGTCCCGCTCCCACACGCTCACACCGATGATCTTCACCCCGTCCTTCTCAAACTTCTTGGCCACCTCGGTCAGGTGCGGGATCGACGTCTTGCACGGACCGCACCACGTCGCCCAGAACTCCACCACGTACACCCGGCCCTTCTCAAAGCCCGTCACCGGCTCGCCCTTGACCCACTTGCTCACCGTCAGGTCCGGAGCCTTGTCGCCCACTTTCAGCGTCGGGCCCGCCTTCTCCGCCGCCTTGGGGGCCGCGTCCTTCGCGTCCTGCGCCACAACCATCGCCGGCAGGGCCAGCCCGGCGCACAGCGCCAGCGTCAGCGGAACCATTCGAACCAGCGACGACATCGAGTTCATTCCGGCCATGGTCGACTCCTTCTCGTGAACGCTTCGGGTTCCGCGTCGACAGCCGGCACATCGCCGCGGTCCGACGCCCCGCCCCCTGACCCGGTCCTGTGGATGCCCCGGCTTTGCACGCCGCTCGGCCCAGGGCGGACCTTCCCCTTTCCACCAGTCTACAGGCTGGTCGCCCCCCGTCCTTCCCCGGATTCGCCCCAAGCCGCTTTCCAGCACCAAATCCACCCATTTGGGGGCAACCCCATCAGGCCCACCCACCCAGCTCCCCGTCCGACCCCTTCGGCGCCGTTCGGCCCCCGCCCCGACATCCCCCCGCGAGCCCCAGTACCCTCGGCCCATGACCAGCCACCCACCCGCCCGCCTGCTCATCGCCGGCGGCCGCGTCGTTGACCCCGCCACCCGCACCATCCGCGATGCCGACGTGGCCATCATCGGCGACAAGGTCGCCGCCATCGGCCCCCGCCTCCCCCGCACCCCCGCCGATCAGGTCTTCGACGCCGCCGGCTGCCTGGTGACCCCCGGCCTGATCGATCCACATGTCCACCTCCGCGAACCCGGCAACGAGCGCGCCGAGACCATCGCCTCCGGCACCGCCGCCGCCGTAGCCGGCGGATTCACCTCCGTCTGCTGCATGCCCAACACCACCCCCGCGCTCGATTCAGACAGCATGGTGCGTCTCGTCCGCGCCCGCGCCGCCGAGTCCGGGGCATGCCGCGTCTTCCCCGTCGCCGCCATCACCAAGGGCCGCCAGGGCGGCGAACTGGCCGAACTCATGCTCATGGCACGCTCCGGTGCCGTCGGCTTCTCCGATGACGGTGACTGCGTCGCCGCCGCCGGCATGATGGCCCGCGCCCTGGCCGCCATCAAGGCCACCGGCAAGTGCCTCATGCAGCACTGTCAGGACCACTCCATGACCCGCACCGCCGTCATGCACGCCGGCGAGGTCTCCGTCCGGCTGGAACTCGGCGGCTGGCCCCGCGCCGCTGAAGAGATCATCATCGAGCGCGACGTGCGCCTCAACCGCACCGTCGGCTGCGCCTACCACGTCCAGCACATGTCCTCCGCCGGCTCGGTCGACATCGTCCGCGCCGCCCGCGCCGCCGGACAGCCCGTCACCGCCGAGGTCACCCCACACCACCTCCTGCTCACCTGCGACCTCATCGAGTCCTCGGGCTTCGACACCCGCTACAAGATGAACCCGCCCCTCCGCGAGGCCTCCGACATCGCCGCCCTCAAGAAGGGCGTCGCCGACGGCACCATCACCGTCCTGGGCACCGACCACGCCCCCCACACCGCCGAGAGCAAGGACGTCCCGTTTGACACCGCCGCCTTCGGCATCATCGGTCTGGAGACCGCCTTCGCCCTCTACGCCCAGGCCCTCGTCCACGACGGCGTCATCGACTTCCCCCACCTCATCGACATGATGACCCTCCAGCCCGCCCGCCTCTGCGGGCTTGACGCCTGCGGCCTGGGCGCCCTCACCGAAGCCGGCCCCGCCGACGTGACCGTCATCGACCCCGACATGCAGTGGACCATCTCCCCCGCCGACATCGTCAGCCAGTCCCGCAACACCCCGTTCCTCGGCCGCGCTGTCAAGGGTCGACCGGTACTCACCGTCGTCGCAGGGCAGATCCGCCACCGTCGCAATCGCTGATCACCGCTCCGCCCGCCCGCCTGCCGGCCATCCCTCAGGCTGCTGCTACTGCGCAGCATCAACACTCCACATTCACACCCCGCTGGCCGCCCCGCCCGAGCCCCGACCCGGCCCCTCCTCCCGCTCGTTGCGCACGAACAGCAGCCGGTCCCACTCCGCCTCTTCAAAGTCGATCAGCCCCAGCCGAATCGCCACAATCGCCACCGCGAAATTGTCCCTCGCCGCCAGTTTGACCCGCAGGCTTCGCACCACCGCCTGCATGTCCCGCAGCGAGCCGGCCAGTTTCTCCGCCACCGCCTGCCGTCGCTGGCCCAGCCCAAGTTCCCGCAGCACATCCAGTTCACGCACCGTCAGCATCGAAAGCGGCCCCAGCGTCGCCACCGAGCATGTCACCGGCTCCGGGCCGCCCGGGTGCAGCAGACTGTCACCCACCGTTGTGTGACAGCAGATCACCACGCACCGGCTCGCCTGCCCGCCCTCCACCACCGGCATGAACATCAGCCGGAACCGCCGTCCGTTGAGCAGTTGATACGCCACCAGCGCCTCGCCCCGCGCCAGCACCCGCCGCACCAACTCCAACCGCTCCCCCGCCAGCCCCGCATCGTGCAGGTCCGCCAGCACTTTCCCCGCCGCTCCCACACCCGCCTCGGTCGCAAACTCACGCACATACCGCCGGCTCGCATGCGACACCACGCCCTGCCGGTCCACCACCACCACCCGACGCTCCGGGTCCGCCGTCAGTCGCGACACCGGCGGACGCAGCTTCGGCTGCGACACGCTCGCCGCGAGCGCCAGACCGAAGTCGGCGTCGTCGCTTGGGTCAACTTGGAGAAACGTGCCATCCACTAGAATGAGTGACGTATCCGTAGCACCCCTCGGTCGTCCAATCCTCGCGAAAATGCTCAAAACTATTGACATCCACAGCGAATCCATTCCGAACTCGCCACATTTTGACACTTCGGGCTGCCGCACAACAGCCCGCTGAGCTGCCGCTTGTCCACCCCACTTGCGGTGATCCGATCGCATGGCGTTGATCACCCCCGCGTCCATTTCTAACCTTGACCGGTCGGAGGTACCCTCCACAGGCAAGGCCCGCCGGGCCTCGCTCAACCAACCATCCACCGAACCGCGCCGGTTCGGTCAGGCAAAGGACAGCACATGGCCATCCGCGTCGGCATCAACGGTTTCGGTCGCATCGGTCGCCTTTTCTACCGAATTGCCGCGGAAAACGGCATCGAAGTCGTGGCCGTCAACGACCTCGTCCCCGCTGACAACCTCGCCTACCTCCTCAAGTTTGACACCATGCACCGCCAGTTCACCCTCGGCGGCAAGCCCGCCGTCGTCACCGCCGAGGCCGGCGAAACCACCGGCAGTTTCACCGTCAACGGCAAGGTCACCAAGACCATGGCCATCAAGGACCCCGGCCAGCTCCCGTGGAAAGACCTGGGTTGCGACTACGTCCTGGAGTCCACTGGCCTGTTCACTGACTTCGAGAAAGCTTCCCTGCACCTCAAGGCCGGCGCCAAGCGCGTCGTCATCTCCGCCCCCACCAAGGCCGAGCCGGCGCAGGTCCCCACGCTGGTCATGGGTGTGAACCACGAGTCCTACGACGCCGCCAAGCACACCATCGTCTCCAATGCCTCCTGCACCACCAACTGCCTCGCCCCCGTCGCCAAGGTCATCAACGACACCTTCGGCCTCGAGGAAGGCCTCATGACCACCGTCCACGCCGCCACCGCCACCCAGCCCACCCAGGATGGCCCGTCCAAGAAGGACTGGCGCGGCGGCCGCAACGCCTACCAGAACATCATCCCCGCTTCCACCGGCGCCGCCAAGGCCGTCACCCTGGCCATCCCCGCCCTCAAGGGCAAGCTCACCGGCATGGCCTTCCGCGTCCCCACCGCCGACGTCTCCTGCGTCGACCTCACCTTCAAGACCGCCAAGGACACCTCCATCAAGGAGATCAACGCCGCCATGAAGGCCGCCGCCGAAGGCGCCATGAAGGGCGTGCTCGGCTACACCGAGGAAGAGGTCGTCTCCAGCGATTTCATCGGCGACCGCCGCTCCAGCATCTTCGACGCCGGCGCCGGCATCGAGCTCAACAAGCGCTTCTTCAAGATCGTCTCCTGGTACGACAACGAGGCCGGCTACGCCGCCCGCTGCGTCGACCTCCTCAAGCTCAT
>JAJTDF010000102.1 GCA_021294835.1 Planctomycetaceae bacterium | reverse complement strand
GCGGGGCAAGGGGGGAGGCGGGAGGCGGGAGGCGGGAGGGGGGAGGCGGGAGGCGGTGGGCGGTGGGCGGTGGGCGGGCGTGCGGGCGTGCGGGCGTGGCGAGGGTGGGGGGGGCGGGCCGGGAGACACCGGACTGGGGAGAAATTCTCAAAGAACAGGCTTGCAGCAGTTTCGAGAATTTGGGTTATACTGTTTGCAGGCGGCGTCCTGAGGGGTTGCCGCTCGAAGTGGCCGAGTCGCCATCGTGTGGGTGGTGTCGGCCATGTCCGACGCGATGTTCACGCCCGAGCACGCACGTATCGGCACGCAATCTGGAAGTCAGGGCTCGGGCGAGGTTTTGGATCGTGAACATTTACGTCGGCAATCTCCCGTACAGCACCACGGACGCGGATCTTCAGCAGGCCTTCTCGGCGCACGGCACGGTTGCTCGCGCCCAGGTGGTGATCGATCGTGAGACGGGTCGCTCGCGCGGCTTCGGCTTCGTGGAGATGCCCAACGACGACGAAGGGCGTCGCGCCATTGAGGCGTTGCACAACCAACCGCTGGGCGGGCGGAACCTGATGGTCAACGAGGCCAAGCCCAAGGAGCCCCGCAGCGGCGGCTTCGGCGGCGGCGGCGGCGGCGGCGGCGGTCGCGGTGGCTTCGGTGGCGGCGGTGGTGGTGGTGGCCGGGGCGGCTACGGCGGCGGCGGTGGCCGTCGCGGTGGCGGCGGCGGTGGCGGCTACGGCGGGGGCGGTGGCGGCGGGTACGGCGGTGGTGGCGGCAACGCCAACAACTGGTGAACCGCAGCGGGGTGCGGGTGACCATGGGGCGTGGGTGGACAGATGTACCATCACCGGCTGGCCTTGAGAGAGGCGAGCCGGTTTTTCGTTGAGGGCTGATGCTGGCCGTGTCCGGACCAGCGATGCCGCGAGGAGCTGGAGGTGGGCGGCATGCACGAGACCGGTGTGCGTGACAGGGCGGGCCGATGCGACGGCGAGAAGAGGCTGTCGCTGGCGGGTGTGAAATGCCCTCGTTGCGGCTATGACCTTGATGGAGAGGTGAGCCGGTGGGCCGAGGCGTGTCCGCTGGCGGGGCGGTGCGTGGAGTGCGGGCTGGAGATCCGGTGGGGGCTGTTGGCGGTGGGCGGGCGTTCGCGGTGGAGCTTCGAAGGGCCTTGGCCGGTGATGATGCGGCGGCTGGCGGGGACAGTTGCGCGGGCGGCATGGCCGGGTGCGCTCTGGCGGCGGGACGGCGGCATGGCCATGGAGACGCGGGTGTGCCCCTGTCGGCTGGCGGTGCTTGTTGGCGTGCTGCTGATGCTGGGTGCGGCGGCTTGGCTGGCGGTGACGGTTGGCTCAGGCGTGATGGAAACGCAGCGGCGGGCGTATTGGGGCAGAGGGTGGATGGTGCTGGGCAACCTGGTGCCAACGAAGACGCTGCGTGGGGAGTTCACGGTGCTGGCGTTGCACGGATCAGCGGCGCTGGCGATGCCACTGGCGGCGCTGCTGTTCAGCACGACGCTGCGGGAGGCGAAGGTGCGACGGCGGCACGTGGCCCGATGCGCGGTATATGCGCTGGGGCCGCTGCTGGCGACGATCCTGCTGGTGCTGGCGGCTTTGAAGTTTGATGTTCTGGCCAGGGGGCTGTGGGTGCGGGCGCCGGAGCTGGTGTGGTGGCTGGCGGTGACGCCGGTGGTGATGGCGTGGTGGTGGGGGCGGACGCTGACGCTGTACATGCGGGTGCGGCACGGGCTGGCGACGGGGGTGCTGATTGCGGCGGTGAGTTGGCTGGCGGCGCTGGTGATGGGGACTTTGCTTTTCGGGCGGACGATGGGTGACCTGGCGGGGTAAGGTGGAGGGTTGAACCATGGACGCGCAGCGGGTACTGGCTGATGCTGATGACCGACCTCCAGCGCTGTGCCCGCGTTGCGGCTATGACCTGGTTGGTGAGGTGATGCGGTGGCAGGGCGCGTGCCCGCTGGACGGGCGGTGCAGCGAGTGCGGGCTGGAGTTGCGGTGGGCGGAGGTGCTGGACCGTGAGCAGCGGCACCCGGCGTGGAGCTACGAGGGGCATGGCGGGGCGGGACGGCTGGTGTGGACGGTGTGCCGCGGGGCGGTGCCGTGCGGGCTGTGGCGGCGGGGTCGGGAGGGTCGGTACCTGGGGATGGGGCACGCGGTGGATCGGCAGCGGCTGTGGGTGGTGCTGACGGTGGGCGTGGTGCTTGGCCTGGGGGTGGGGGCGGGGGCTCTGGGTTGGGTCCGGGTGTCGACCGGGGGGTGGCGGTCGGGTGTGGTGGCCGCTTTGGGTTTGGCGTATGGCGGGATGGGGACGGTGCTGACGATGGCGGCGGGGCTGATTTTCGGGGAGTCGCTGGCGCGGGTGCGTGTTCGGTGGGAGCACTTCTGGCGGTGCGCGACGTATTCGGTGATACCGGGCGGGCTGCTGGGGGCGGTTGGGGCGGTGGTGAGCCACGAGGGGGCTCAGGCCTCGGCGGATGCGTGGGTGCTGGCGGGTCTGGGGGTGGCGCCGACGGGCATGGCGCTGTGGTGGTGGCGTGCGATGGCGGACTATGTGCGGGTGGAGCGGCCGTTGCCGACGGCGGCGGCGATGGTGGTGGTGGGTTATCTGGCGGCGTTCACGGCGGCGTTTGTGACGGCGTTGCGGGTGGGGTGAGTCGTGGCGCAGGGATGGGCAAGCGCGGGGTGTGAGCGGGGCGGCTTGGCGATGAACGGGGGGCGGCTGGGCTGGGGGGTCGCTAAAGTTGGGCCTATGGCACACGACCCAGCGGCGGAAGCGACTTTGCAGGTTCTTCGGCAGGCGGACCCGGCGATCGCGGAGTTGATCGCCAAGGAGGCCGAGCGGCAGGAGACGACGATTGAACTGATCGCCAGCGAGAACCACGTGTCTCCGGCGGTGATGCACGCGATGGGGACGTGCCTGACAAACAAGTACGCCGAGGGGTACCCGGGGGCGCGGTATTACGGCGGGTGCGTGTTCCACGACCAGATCGAGGACCTGGCGCGGGAGCGGGCCAAGGCGCTGTTCGGGTGCAAGTTCGCCAACGTGCAGCCGCACTCGGGGGCGCAGGCGAACACGGCGGTGTTCATGGCGATCATGAAGCCGGGCGACCTGTTCGCCTCGCTGGTGCTCAAGGACGGCGGGCACCTTTCGCACGGGATGTCGATCAACTTCTCCGGCGTGTACCACAAGCCGGTGCACTATCCGCTGCACTACGCCCCGGACCATCCGGAGTTTGAGCGGATCGACTATGACGCGGTGGCCAAGGTGTGCCAGGAGCACAAGCCCAAGGTGCTGATGTGCGGGTACTCGGCGTATCCGCGGACGATTGACTTCAAGCGGTTCCGGGAGATCGCCGACTCGGTGGGGGCGTTGCTGGTGGCGGACATTGCGCACATCGCCGGGCTGTGCGCCACGGGGGCGCACCCGTCGCCGTTCCCGCATGCGCACATCGTGACCACGACGACGCACAAGACGCTGCGCGGGCCCCGGGGCGGGCTGATTCTCACCAACGACGAGGAACTGGCCAAGAAGATCGACAAGGCGGTGTTCCCCGGCGTGCAGGGCGGCCCGCTGATGCACGTGATCGCGGCCAAGGCGGTGGCGTTCGGCGAGGCGCTGCGGCCGGAGTTCAAGTCGTACAGCCACCAGGTGGTGGCCAACGCCCGGGCGCTGGCGCAGGCGCTGGTGGCCAGGGGCTACCGCATCACCACCGGCGGGACGGACAACCACCTGATGCTGGTGGACATGCGTCGCAAGAGCGAGACGCTGACGGGGGCGGATGCGGAGAAGTGGCTGGAAGCGGCCGGGCTGATCTGCAACAAGAACGGCATCCCCAACGACCCCAAGCCGCCCCGGGTGACCTCGGGCATCCGGCTGGGCACGCCGGCGGTGACCACCCGCGGGATGACGGTGACGGAGATGCCGGCGATCGCCGGGTTCATCGACGAGGTGCTGTCGGCCAACGGCGACGCGGCGGTGGCGGCGAAGGTTCGCCAGCAGGTCAAGGAGTTGTGTGCGCGGTTCCCGATGCCGGGCGTCGGCGGCGGCGCGGTGCACGCGGGGAACGGCCGGGTGGCGGCACACGCCTGAGGTGCCCGGATTGGTGGGGAGGCCGGGCGTGGGCAGCGGCGGCACACCCTGTTTAGGTGATATGCATATCACGCCCGGAGCCCCGTGGTTCCGGTCGTTCGCCTTATCTGACCTGGAAGAACATGCCGAATTTCTCGATTTCTTGCATTCATTGATACAACCGACAGAATCCGATGAACGAATCCAGAGGTTGTCCACCCCGGAAATCTGCTGTTCATGGATCACCGGTCTCACGAGTTCGGCGCAGTTGACCCCAACGACTGGGGCATGCTGGAGATGCCGACGGAGGGAACGGGGCGGCTGGCGGTGGCGCAGGCGGGGGCGGTGCCGTTCCGGCTTTCGCGGGTGGCTTCGGCCAGCGGCGGTGCGGCGCGGCGGACCGGGAGCGGGGTGCAGGTGATGCTGATCACCAACCGGCGGGGGGAGTGGGGCATCCCCAAGGGGTTGGTTGAGCGGGGGTGGACGGCGGAGCAGACGGCACTGAACGAGGCCCAGGAGGAGGCGGGTGTATCGGGCAGCCTGATCGGCGAGTCGCTGGGGGCGTATCGCTACGAGAAGGACGGGCGGGCGTTTGAGGTGCGGGTGTGGGGGATGCTGGTGACGACGGTGCACACCGCCTGGCGGGAGCGGCACCGGCGGCAGCGGCGGTGGGTGAGCGTGGAGCAGGCGATCGGTCTGCTGCACCGGGACGATGTGGCGGCGCTGGTGGGGCTGGTGGCGGGGCTGGGGGAGAAGTTGGCGAGCGCGACGCCCATGGCCAAGCCGGGCGCAGCGTGATGAACCCATACTGACCGGGGCGGGGGCGCGTGACAGCTGTGCCGCGGGGAGGGGGGCGGGCTGGCGGTGCTGTCGGCCTGTGGCGTGGGCGGAGCGGGGCTCAGCCGATGCGGGACATGCCGCCCATGTAGGGGCGGAGGACCTCGGGGATGGTGATCGAGCCGTCGGCGTTCTGGTACATCTCAAGGATGGGGATGAGCAGGCGCGGGCTGGCGGCGACGGTGTTGTTGAGGCTGTGGCAGATGACGGTGGGGCCCTTGCCGGCCTCGCCTCCGGGGCGGTAGCGCATGTTCAGGCGGCGGCACTGATAGTCATAGAGGCGGGAGGCGGAGTGGGTCTCGCCGAAATCGCCGGAGGGGATGCCATTGACGACCTCGCCCCGGCCGGGCATCCAGGACTCGATGTCGATCATGTCGGCGTTTTTGACGCCCAGGTCGCCGGTGCAGCACTGGAGCAGGCGGTAGGGCAGGCCGAGGCTCTGGAGCAGGGCCTCGACGTAGGAGATCATCTCCTTGTGCCAGCGGCGGCTCTCGGCCTCGTCGGCCTTGCAGACGACCACCTGCTCGACCTTGTCGAACTGGTGGATGCGGTAGAGGCCGGCGGTGTCCTTGCCGGCGGCGCCGGCCTCGCGGCGGAAGCAGGTGGAGACGGTGACGTACTTGAGGGGGAGGTTGGCCTCGTCGAGGATCTCGTCCTGGTGGATGCCCATCAGGCCGACCTCGCCGGTGCCGGTGAGGTAGAGATCGTGGGCCTCGCCCCGGGCCTTCTCGTTGATGTGATAGGCCTGCTCGCGGCCGGCGGGGAAGAAGCCGGTGCCGACCATGCACTCCTCGCGGACGATGACCGGGACGCTCATGGCGGTGAAGCCGTTGCGGTTGACCATGAAGTCAAAGGCGTAGCGGAGGACGGCCTGGTGGAGCATCATGCCGGGGCCGGTGAGGACGTAGGAGCGGGCGCCGGCCATCTTCACGCCCCGGGTGAAGTCGGCGAGCTTGTGGCGGGCGAGCAGTTCGATGTGGGTCTTGGGATCAAAGCCCTTGTTGTCGCGGAAGGAGCGGGTGGTGTCGAAGCCGGCGGGGTGCCAGCGGCGGATCTCGACGTTGTCGGCGGAGGAGGTGCCGACGGGGACGTCGCTGTCGGGGGGGAGGGGGATGGTCAGGAGGATGGCGTTGATGTCGGGCTCGAGGCGTTTTTCGATGGCCTCGAGCTCCTGGATCTCGGCCTTGAGGGCGGCTGGGCGGGCGCGGAGTTCGGCGAGCTGGCGTTCTATCAGGGCCTTGGCCTCGCCCTCGGCCTTCTTGAGTTCAGCGGAGAGCTTGCCCATCTGGGGGCCGAGTTCCTTGTCGAGCTTGCCCTGCTCGGCGCGGCGCTGCTCGCGCTTGGACTGGGCGGCGCGGCGTTCCTCATCCAGGCGGAGGAGGCGGTCGATCTCGACCTCGATGCCCTTGGCGGCGGCGCCGTCCTTGAAACGCTGGGGGTTCTCGCGGAGTGCTTTGAGGTCGATCATGGGGCCGAGTGTATGAGGAACGGGGTTGGAGGGGGCGGAGTGTGGTCGTGGGCGGCTGGGGGGAACCGGCGGGCGGGTCGGGGGCTAATCTGGTGGCATGCCGGGATTGCAGCTGTGCTCGACGGATGGGCGGGGGTATCTCATTCCTTTGGGGGAGGAGAAGATCTCCATCGGGCGACACCCTGACAACACCCTTCCGTTGAATGACGAGGCGGCCAGCCGGCACCACGCAGCGATTGAGCCGGACGGGGAGGGCGGGTATCGGATCACTGATTTGGGGTCGCGGAACGGCACCAAGGTGAACAGCCACAAGCTGGTGAAGGCCTCGTGGCCGCTGGAGCCGGGGACGACGATCAAGATCGGCGGGCACTGCTTTGCGATCGAGGAAGAGGCGTCGATCGAGTCGGTGCGGCGGGATGTGCGGTCGCGGACGATCGACTCGGACAACAGCTGGCTGGACGAGCTGAACGGGATGCTGATGTCGCTGCCGCCCAAGGGCGAGGGGCTGGAGCCGGTGGGGCTGATCGACTCGACCGGGCGGAGCTCGACGGCGCTGTCGGGTGATGCGGCGGGGCCGCAGGCGATGCGGCTGACGCTGCTGCTGGCGGGCAAGAGCCGCGCGACCGACGTGCATCTGGAGCCGAAGCTGGGGAGCTGGCACCTGCGGTTCCGGGTGGACGGGCAGATGGTGCACATCGGGGATCTGCCGAGCAAGGTGGGGCAGTTGGCACTGGGGCTGGTGAAGGCGGCGTGCCAGATGCAGCCGGCGGCGCAGGATGCGGTGCAGGACGGGCGGTTCAGCGTGAAGTTCAAGTCGCGGCGGGTGGACTATCGGGTGAGCGTGACGCCGAGCGTACACGGGCCGAAACTGGTGCTGCGGGTGCTGGATGCGAGCATTGCGCCGCGGTCGCTCAGCGAACTGGGGCTTCCGGGGTACATGCACGAGCGGCTGCGGAAGGTGTGCACCAAGGAGCAGGGCTTTGTGCTGGTGTGCGGGCCGACGGGGAGCGGCAAGACGACGACGCTGTACAACGCGATGCGGGAGATTGACCGCGAGTCGACCAACGTGGTGACGATCGAGGACCCGGTGGAGTATCAGTTGGAGGGGACGACGCAGATCCCCATCGATGAGCACAAGGGGAACACGTTCAACCAGTTGCTGCGCTCGGTGCTGCGGCAGGACCCGGACGTGATTCTGGTGGGCGAGATCCGCGATGAGGAGACGGCGCGGACGGCGATGCAGGCGGCGATGACGGGGCACCTGGTGTTCAGCACGGTGCACAGCAAGGACTCGATCTCGGCGGTGTTCCGGCTGCTGGACTTGAAGGTGGAGCCGTTTCTGGTGGCCAGTTCGCTGGACCTGGTGATTGCGCAGCGGCTGGTGCGGAGCCTGTGCGAGGTGTGCAAGCGGGGGGTGAAGGTCAAGCCGGGCGAGTCCACGCGGCTGGGGAAGTACCTGGAGGGCAAGGGGGAGTTGTTTGTGCCGGTGGGGTGCGCCGCGTGCCTGAAGACGGGGTATCGGGGTCGGCGTGCGGTGTATGAGATGCTGGACTTCAGCGACGATCTGCGGGACGTGATCCTTCAGGAGCCGACGATCAGCGCGATGAAGAAGGTGGTGGAGCGGGGGATCTTCACCAGCCTGCTGCAGGCGGGGTGGCAGTTGGCGGCGAAGGGGTACACGGATCTGGAAGAGGTGGATCGGGTGGCGGGCGGGGGGACGGGGTGAGTGGGCCAAACGGCAAAATGACAAAATCGAGGCAGGCGGGTGATGGGGGGGGTGGTGATGTCGTGTGGTCTTGGTCTTCCTTCGCTTGCTTCGCTCCTGTGCTGACTGGTCTTTGGGTCTTGATGTCTTGGTGAGGTTGCGAAGGCGGAAGAGAAGAGTTGTCAGCGAAGTCGCGAAGGGAGCGAAGGAAGGCAGGAAGACAGAGGAAAGGGAGAGCGGTGGCAGGGTGGGCCGGGAGCGCGTGGGATCGTTGATCTGAGATTTGGGATCTCAGAGGGGGGAGCTGGGGTGGCTGGTGGATTCGGGGGCGGGCGGCTCGATCAGTCGTTGGCGGCGCGGGCGAGGGTGAGGTCGAACTGCTGCTTGGATCGGCTCATGAGGCGGTACATGCCGACGAAGAGCAGGCCGAAGGCGAGCAGTCCGGCTCCGCCGACGCCGGCGACATGGCCGAGGCGTGGGTCGAGGATGGGCTCGCTGCCGGCCTTGACCGGGGTGGCGATGACGGTGACGGCGCCGTCGCCCCGCTGCTCGCGGAAGGCGTTGGCCTGGTGCATGAGCGTGAGGACGTAGGTTTCCAGTTCGCGTTCGGTGCGTTCGCGGCCCTGGCCCCGCAGTTCGAAGGTCAGGCGTCCTGCCTGATCGGTGTAGAAGGTCAAGTCGGAGTCGAAGCGCTGCTTGACGGCGGCGGGGGTGCCAAGGGTGGTCATGCCCCGCTGAACGAAACGCTGGGCGGCGGCGGCGTAGAGGTCGGGGTCGCGGGCGATCTGCTCGTGAACAGTGGTCCAGGTGGAGGCCTCGTCGCCGGAGGGCTCGCGTCCGGGGGTCTCGGCGCGGAGGGTGGCGGTGGCGGCGTAGAACGCGGGCGAGAGCCGGCCGCCGATGACCCAGGCCATGCCGCCGATGATGGCGAAGGCGGCGGCGAGGCAGAGGATGAGGGTGGCGGACTTGTTGCGTGCGGCGCGGCGTTCGACCTGAGCCTTGATGATGGCGACCTTCTCGGCCTGCTCGGCGACGCGGGCCCGCTGCTGGAGCAGGTCCTCGCACTCCTGCTGTTTTTTGATCATGGCGTTGCGTGCGGCCATGATCTTGCGGGACTGTGCGGAGAGCAGTTCTTTGTATCGTGCCAGACGCCGGCGGCGGAGGGCGACGAACTCGGAGGGGCCGACGCCCTCGGCGAGGGCGGCGACGGAGCCTTCGGCGGCGGCGCATCGCTCACGGAGGCGCCCGATCTCGGCGTCGGAGGCGAGCAGGCGTTCCTCGGCGTTGAGCAGGCGCTGGGCGAGGACGCGGAGGGACTCCTCGCGCTGATCCAGATCGCGGCGGAGATCCTGCAGTTCAGCCTCGCCGCCGTTGCGTGCGGCCTCAAGCTCAGCGGAGAGCGAAGCGACGCTGTGTTCAGCGGCCTGAGCGGTCTGGGCGCTCTGGCGGGCCTGCTGGAGGGCCTGATCGCGCTGGGCGGTCAGATCGGCCAGGGCGGCGGCGCTGGAGGAGGACGCGTCGCTGAGTTCTGCCTGGAGTTGGTTGATGCGGGCGGCGGCGTCCTCAAGCTTGCTTTCGGCGTCAGCCCAGGCGGATTCGGCATTCTGGGCGGCGGCGCGGTTGGCGGTAAGGGCGTCCTCGAGCGAGGCCAGTTGATCAGCGCGGCTCTGCGCGTCGGCCAGCGCCGCGGCGAGTTCGGCTTGGGCGCGGTCGCGGTCGGCGGAGAGGTCGGTGACGGCGGCGCGGAGGCTTGCGGCATCTGCGGCGGAGGCCGTGTGCTGGGCGGTCAGTTCGGCCAGTCGAGCCTGGAGGTCGGCGACG
>JAJTDF010000101.1 GCA_021294835.1 Planctomycetaceae bacterium | reverse complement strand
CACAGCGTCGTCGGCTTGCCGAACAGCAGGCCGATCAGCGGCTCGTCGCCGGGCTTGCAGAAGACGTACACATGGTCGCCGGGCTGCATGATGGTGTAGCCACGCGCGGCCATGATCTCCTGCCCGCGGACCACCATGATGGCGGCGGCCCCGTCGGGGAAGCGGACCTGGGAGAGGGGCTCGCCGCAGACGATGACCTGTTCGCGGATCTGGTAGACGTGGATCTCGCCGTTCATCTGGCGGAGGCTGTGCAGTTCAAGCGCCGCGGCGGGGGCGGGGGGCTCGGGGTCGTCAAGCCGGAGTTTGCGGGTGAGGGGGACGATGCTGGCGCCGGGGATGAGGGCGCTGACGACGACGATGAAGAAGACGATGTGGAAGATGCGTTCGGCGCCGGGGATCTGGGCCATGACCGGGAAGGTGGCCAGGATGATGGGGACGGCGCCGCGGATGCCGACCCAGGAGACGTAGCCGATCTCGCGCAGGGGCCAGCGGAAGGGGAGCAGGCAGAGGGCGACGACCAGGGGGCGGGCCAGCAGGGCCAGGCCCAGGCCCAGGGCCAGGCCGATGCCGGCGACGGGGAGGAGTTGGCTGGGGAAGACCAGCAGGCCGAGGATGAGGAACATGCTGACCTGACTCATCCAGGCGACGGCGTCGTGCACGCGGACCAGGCCGGCGCGGAAGGGGAGCGGGCCGTTGCCCAGCACCACGCCACAGGCGAAGACGGCCAGGAAGCCGCTGCCGAAGGCCAGGGTGGCGGCGCCGAAGGCCAGGAAGGCGGCGGAGAGGGTGATGACGGGGTAGAGCCCGCCGGTGGAGAGGCGGACGCGGGTGAGGATGAGCCGCGTAAACAGGCCAACGCCGACGCCGACCAGCCCGCCGACAACCAGTTGGATGGGGACGGTGTAGAGGAGCGACCACGCCCAGGAGCCGCCGGACTGGCCGAGGCGGACGCTCTCGACGAGTGCGACGGTGAGGATGACGGCCATGGGGTCGTTGACGCAGGACTCGACTTCCAGCGTGGAGCGGACCTTGTCCTTGACGCGGAGGCTGCCGCCCCGCAGGACGGCGAAGACGGCCGCGGCGTCGGTGGAAGAGACGATGGCCCCGATGAGCAGGGCCTCGGGCCAGGAGAGGCCGAGCAGGCGGCCGATGACCGCCAGGGCTCCGGCGGTGCCGGCGACGCCGACGGTGGCGAGCAGGCCGGCGGGCCCGAGGCTGGAGCGGATGGAGCGCATGGCGGTATTCAGCCCGCCGTCAAAGAGGATCAGCACCAGGGCGACGGTGCCCAGGCGGAAGACGAACTGGTAGTCGTCAAGCTCGATGCCGCCGATGCCCTCGGACCCGCCGAGCATGCCGAGCACCAGGAACAGCAGCACCACCGGCACGCCGAAGCGGTCGAGCGTGCGCGTGAACAGCACGCTGGCGGCCATCAGCACGCCGAAGACCGCCAGCAGCAGGGCGGTGGCGTTGGGTTCAGACAGGGCCAGGGTCATCACGGGCGGCGTCCTCCCTGCATCTTCCGTCGGGCGATCGTGCGTGCTCAATACCCCAGGGCCATGCCGTCCTTGCGGCGTTCGCTGGCCCCCACCCACACTTTGCGGGCCTCGTCCCACATGATGGCCTGGTAGCCTCCGAAGACGGCGGTGTCGGCGGGCTTGAGGGTGTGGCCCCGGGCGGCCAGCGTCGCGAGGGCTTCAGCGGGGAAGCCGCGCTCGAGGTTGACGGTGCCGCCGTCGCTCATGGGCGTGACGGGCCCGACGGGTTCGGTGGAGCCGTCATGATGGATGCGGGGGGCGTCGCCGGCCTCCTGCAGGCCCATCTTGAAGTCCACCAGGTTCATGACGATCTGGGCGTGCCCCTGGGGTTGCATGGCGCCGCCCATGAGGCCGAAGGCGATCCAGGGCTTGCCATCGCGGGTGATGAAGGCGGGGATGATGGTGTGGAAGGGGCGCTTGTTGCCTTCCAGGCGGTTGGGGTGGCCGTCGGCCATGGCGAACTGCTCGCCCCGGTTCTGGAGCATGAAGCCCACGCCGGGGGGCACCACGCCCGAGCCCATGCCCCGGTAGTTGCTCTGGATCAGCGAGACCATCATGCCTGAGGAGTCGGCAACGGTGAGGTAGATGGTGTCGGTGCCGGTGGGCAGCGTTCCCGGCTCGACGGCCTTGGCGGCCTGCTGCATGTTCAGCAGCGCGCGGCGCTCGGCGGCATAGGGCTTGGAGATCAGCCGGGCGACGGGCAGGGCGGTGAAGGCGGGGTCGGCGTAGTGGCGGGCGCGGTCCTCAAAGGCGAGTTTCTTGGCCTCGATGAACGCGTGGAGGTGATCGGCCGAGCCGAAGCGCCACTGGGCGACGTCGTAGCCCTCGAGGATGTTGAGGATCTGCAGCGCGGCGATGCCCTGGCCGTTGGGGGGCAGTTCCCAGAGCGTTGCGCCGCGGTAGGTGGTGCTGACCGGCTCGACCCACTCGCCGGTGTGGGCGGCCAGGTCGGCGGTGGTGAGGTAGCCGCCCTGACGCTGGACCTCGTCGGCGATGGCCTGGGCGATGCGGCCGGAGTAGAAGCCGTCGCGCCCGGCGGCGGCGATGGCGCGGTAGGTCTCGGCCAGGGCGGGGTTGCGCCAGGTGTCGCCGGCGGCGGGGGCTTTGCCGGCCAGGGTGAAGGTCTCGGCGAAGTGGGGCTCTTTGGCGAAGCGTTTGGCCGAGCGGGCCCAGCCGTCGGCGATCACCTCGGTGACGGCGAAGCCCTCGGTGGCGTGGGTGATGGCCGGGGCGAGCACCTGAGCCAGCGGCAGTTTGCCGAAGCGGCCGTGGAGGGCCGTCCAGCCGTCGACACACCCGGGGACGGTGACGGTGAGCGGGCCGAACATGGGGATGATGTCGACGCCCCGGGCGCGGAGTTTCTCGACGCTGACGTCCTTGGGTGAGCGGCCCGAGCCGTTGTAGCCGTGGAGTTTGGCGGTGGCCGGGTCCCACACGATGGCGAACAGGTCGCCCCCTACGCCGCAGCCGGTGGGCTCCATCAGGCCCAGGCAGGCGTTGGCGGCGATGGCGGCGTCCATGGCGGAGCCGCCCTGACGGAGGATGTCGATGGCGGCCAGGGTGGCCAGTGGGTGGCTGGTGGCGGCCATGCCGTTGCGGCCGATGGCCTCGGACCGGGTGCCCCAGGTGCCGCGGCCGATGTGGTCCTCTCCGGCGGGAGCCAGGCCGGTCATGGCGACGGTGCTGCCTCCTGCGGCGCCGGCGTCGGCCAGCAGCACCGCCCCAGAGCCAGTGCGGCGGTGGTGTGCGCGGTCATGGCGGACGGTATCACCGGCCGGCGGCGGGCGCGGGGGCGGCACGGCGGCGTTGCGCGGCAACAATGGCCCGTGACGCCGTTTCTTGAACTGAACCCCGAGCGGATCAAACTGGTGCTGCTGATCGCGGCCCCGCTGCTGCTGGCGCTGGCGGCGTGGTATGGCTGGTTCAAGCCCGGCTCGCTGGGGGACGCCTCACGCAAGCCGACGCGATCAGCCGGGCTGCACGCGACCACGACGTGGTTTCTGGCGGCGGCGGGGCTGTTTGCGGCGCAGGTGTTCGGGGCGGCGGCGTTGCTGGGGGTGATCGGCATGGACGCATCGGGCGCGACGGCCGAGGCCGGGGGTGAGGCGGCGTTTCGCAAGTATGCGGTGAGCACGCTGGCGGTGTATGCCTTGGTGACGCCGGCGGCCCTTGGGGTGATGTGGTTCCTGGCCCGGGGGCCGACCTTGGGGGGTTCGGGCAGCGGGGGCGGCAAGGACCTGCGCCTGGCATGGGGGGACTGGTGGCGGGGGCTGGGGTGGTCGCTGGCGGTGCTGCCGATTGTGACGGCGGTGAGTTGGGCGAGCGTGCAGGTGGCCGGGGCGATCACCGGCTCGCCGCCGGACATGCTGGCCCACCAGACGCTCAAGATGCTCACCGAGCACCGCGAGAGCCCGTGGATGTGGGCGCTGATCGCGGCGGTGGTGATCGGGGCGCCGGTGTTTGAAGAGGTGTTCTACCGGGGGCTGCTGCAGACGGCGATGGTGCGGGCGACGGGCAGCCCGTGGATAGCGGTGTTGTCGGTGTCGGTCGGGTTTGCCATCATGCACAACGGGGTGGCGCAGCCGCACGCGTTGCCGGTGCTGCTGGCGCTGTCGGTGGCCATGGGCGTGCTGTATGAACGTACCGGCTCGCTGATGGTGCCGGTGATGGTGCACGTGGCGTTCAACGCGTTCAACATCGCCATGGCGCTGCACGCGGTTGGATGAGTGGTTCGGCTGGGTTCGCGAGGCGTGGGTTCACATGGCCGGCGGGGCTCGCCGCTCAGGCGGCGGCTTTGTGCAGCACGAGGCTGAGCCAGTTGTGGCTCAGCATGCCGACGGGTATCGGCGTGTACCGCATGACCACGTAGAAGCGGCCGTCGGGCTGCGGCGCCGATGTGGCGACCTCGGCGTAGACCAGCGATGGGATGAAGGAGCCGCGGCCGGGGGTGATGAGCAAGGTCCGAGTGCCGCGGTCGATGCTCATGGGGCTGATGACCCGGACGCCGTCCTCGCCCAGATCGACATTGGTGAGGGTGACGCGGCCAGCGGGTTCGCCCTGGGTGTCAAGCAGGACCATGTCGACCGAAGGCGGCGTGAGGAGGCGATCGGGCTGCTGGTGCTCAGCGTGCTGGACGGAGCTGGACCGGTCGCCGGGGTGGGTCTGGATGTCCATCGGGGAACTCCGGCAACTCAGGCCACCTTGAACAACTTGCTGGCGGCCTGGTGCATCCATTCCGGGCTGGACAAGGCGGCGGGCATGCCCATGAACTGCACGCCGACGGAGTACCAGCCGGACTCCTGCTCCGTGCAGTTGCGCACTCTGGCGAAGAGCACCGGGGGAGCGCCCTGCCGTGTGCTTCGGAAGATCATCAGCAGGTCAGAGTCTCTGGGAATGGACCCGGCGGTGATCAGGTTCATGCCGCCTTTGCTGATGTTGCGGGCAAAGCCGTGGACTTCGGCGATGGGGCTGAGGTCGTCGCCCATGATCAGCAGGTCGATGTCCACGTCGGACGGCTTGCGTTCGTGCTTGCGCCGATCCTCAACGGCCTCGGGCTGTTGAGCGGTGTTGCTGGGCTCGACGGGCGATGATCCATCACGGGCATACGACATACAGCCTCCAGACCGGCGGGCGCGGGCTCCGCCTGATGAGAGGTGTATCGACTGTGCCGGGCGGTCTCTCGGTGGAGTTGCCGATTTTCGAGGGGTCGGTCGAAGCGGGCGGCGTCGCACATGATGTGACCGGCAGCACCCGCAATGCCCGTCCGAGAAAAACCGGCGTTCGATCCCGGCGATGTTCTACCATCGTTCGAACTCCCGTGTCGATGCTCCTGATGATGCCCAGTTCCCGGCCGCTGGCTGATGACTCAAGCGAAGACGCCGTGCCCAGCGCACGTTCGGATGTGTCGCTGCCTGATCCGGCGAGCGAGGGAGGGCGGCGTGATGACCAGTGTTGACGCACAGTCAGCGCGGCGGCGCTGGGCGGATCGGCTGGCTGCTGCGGCCGTGCCGGCGCTGCGGGATTCGCCGCTGGGATTTGTGATGTCGGCCGATCTGCCTCGCCCGGAGACGGGAGCGCTGGCGGAACTGGTGGCGCGATGGCGCGATGACGCCGGACACCGGCGAGCGGCCGATCCGTGGCTGCTGGCGCACCTGATCGGCGGGCGAGATGAGGCGGAGGCGGCGGCTTTGCGCGGGGCGGCGGCGTGGAACAGCGGGGCGCCGCCGCAGCCGTGGGGCGTGCTGTGGGCGGAGGTGTGCGGCGCGGCGCACGCGGCCGCGGGTCCGATGACCCAGCGGGTGCTGGCCGGTGAGGGGCCGCTGTTCCCGGAGGTGCACCAACAGGCGATTGAAGTGTGGACGGAGGGTGAACTGACGGGGTTGCACGCGCTGAGCGTGCTGGCGCGGACGCAGGGCCCGGCCTCGGCGGTGCATGCCCGCGTGGCCTCGGCGGCGCAGTGGCTGATCGCCGAACTGCAGCCGGACAACGCCACCAACCGCCCGTGGGGCGTGCACGTGTTCGCGGAATTAGCCGCCGGCGGCGACATGCTGGCCGACTTGTACGCCCAGACGCTGCTGCACAACACCATGGCCGGACGCCTGACCCCCGACCGCTTCTCGGCGGCGATTCTGCTGCACTCGGCGATGTGCCTGCGCTCGTGAGCGGCGCGACCAACGGGTGGTGTGGCGTTCAGCGGGCGGTCCGCTGCAGCGAACGTACGTAGTCGCGAAGATCCACCAGCAGGTCCTTCTCGGCGACCTCCAGCCCGCCGTCGGGTGCGCGGGCCTCGAGTGCTGCGGTCGCGGCGTTCACCAGGGCCAGTTCCTGCTCGGGGGTGAGTGTGGCCAGCAGCCTGCGGGCGCGGGAGAGATCGCTGCGGCCGGGGACGATGGCGGGGGCGTGACGAGTCCAGAGCAGCCGGCCTCCGGCCGAGCCGTTACCCGCTCTGGTGCGTGAGCCGGTGCGTGAGCCGGCGGGGCGGCGCTGCACGGTGACGCCGGGGAAGATGGCCCGGGCCTGCAGGGCCGCGGCCAGCAGGGCCTTGGCCAGGTGGGCGCGGTGCTTGCGGGAGCCCTTGAGTTCGGCCAGTTCCACGGCGGTGAGCAGCAGGTCCGACAGGCGTACCACGGCGGCGGCGGGTGCGTCGAGCAGCACCGCGTCGCCCCGGCTGATGTGCCAGCGGCACAGGCCGGGGGCGCGACGGGCGGAGCGGCGCGAGGGCGCGGGCCGCGCGATCAGGTGCAACTGGTCGACTGCGCTGACCACGCGAAGGCCGATGGCGTGCAGCACGGCGACCCGCTGGCCGTCGCCCCGCAGGCCGGCCAGCGGTTCATGCTCGCGGAGCAGGGCGGCTTGGTGGGCCAGTTCGGCGGCGACGGGTGCGTGTCGCCGGGCTGCGGCCAGCACCCAGGCGGCATGGCGCAGGGCGAGTTGGCGTTCATCGGCGGTGCGGGCGAGGCTGGGGGGGCGGGCGGGGAAGGTGCGTGTGCCACCGGCGGAGGCGGCGCGGGCGCGGCCCAGCAGCCGCAGCAGCGTGAGGTCTTCAGGCAGCGTGTCGGCCGGTGTGGTGCGGGCGGCGATGCGTGCGCGGGCGGCGGTGCGTGCGCGGGCGGCGCCGGCGGGCATGCGGCGGGCGGTCGCTCCAGCGGGCGCGGGCCGGGCCCGCGCGGGGCGGGCTGGCCGGTTGGCGTTGCTGGTGCGTGCCTTGGCCATGCGTGGGTGGGCGGCCGATCAGCCGCGCCTGGCTTCGAGTGCTTCCCAGCGGGCGTAGAGCCCGGCGAGTTTGGTCTGCTCGGCGGAGAGGGCGGCGCAGGCCGACTGCATCTTCTTGCGGTCGGCCATCACGGCGGGGTCGGCCACCTGCACTTCCAGTTGCTGGATCTTGGCTTCGGTGGCGGCGATGTCCTTCTCCAACTGGGCCAGTTCGCGTTGTTCGTTGAAGGTGAGCTTTTTGCGGGGCCCGGCGGCGGCGCTGGCCGCCGATGGGGCCGGCGCGGAGGAGAAGGTGCCGGGCGTGCCGGGGGCGGGCATGACCGAGGGCTGGCTGGCGCCGGCGGAACTGCTGCCGCCGCCACCTCCACCCCGGCCCTTGGTCGGGGCGTCGCCCACCAGGCGCTGCCACTGGGCGAAGTCGGCGAAGTAGCGGGCGTTGCCCTGGCCCAGACCATCGAGCGCCAGGATGGAGGTCGCCAGACGGTCGAGCATGGCGCGGTCGTGGGTGACCAGCACGATGGCGCCGGGGAACTCTTCGAGCGATTCTTCGAGCACATCCAGGCTGGCCAGGTCCAGGTCGTTGGTGGGTTCGTCGAGGATCAGCACGTCGGCGGGCTCGAGCATCAGCCGGGCGATGTGCACGCGGGCCAGTTCGCCGCCGGAGAGCGTGCGAAGGGGGGCACGCAACTGGTCCTTGGCGAACAGGAACATCTGCGCCCAACTGGCGATGTGCAGCGGGCGGCCCCGGTAGTGCACGGTGTCCACCGGGCTGAGGGCCTCGCCGAGGGTCATCTCGGGGTCCAGTTCGTCGCGACGCTGGCTGAACAGCACGGTGCGCAGGTTGGGGGCGCGGACGATGGTGCCCGGCCGCGGCGCTGAGGGGGGCAACTGGCCGGTCTGGCGGAGGTGTTCGTCGTCGTCGATCTGGCGCTGGGTGGCCGGATCGCTCTCGATCTCGCCCAGGAGCATGCGGATGAGGGTGGTCTTGCCGGCGCCGTTGGGGCCCATCAGGCCGAGCTTGCTGCCCGGGCCAAGGAGCAGGTCCAGGTCATGGAACAGCGTGCGACCGCCGTAGGACTTGCTCAGCCCGCGACCGGCGAGCAGGCGCTGAGTCTGGCGATCGGTGGCGGCGAAGTCGATCTCCGCCGCCCGCTGCGGCGCGTTGCGGGCCCGCAGTTCGGCCAGTTCGTCCATGCGGGCGTAGGACGCGTCGATCCGGCTCTTGCTCTTGGTCCGCCGGGCCTTGGCGCCGCGGCTGAGCCAGCGGATGTCCTCTTTGACCTGGGCGCTCAGGGCCTTCTCCTGGCGGGCCTGGCCATCGAGGAACTCGGTCTTGCGACGCTGGAACTCCTCCAGCCCGCCATAGACCGAGAAGGTGCCCTCGGGGTAGGCCCGCGAGAGCTCGACGATGCGGCTGGCGACCGAATCCAGGAAGGCGCGGTCGTGGGTGATGGTGATCGAGGCGCCGCGGCGGGCGTGCTCGGTGAGCGTGCGTTCCAGCCAGGCGATGCCGGCGACATCCAGGTGGTTGGTGGGCTCATCGAGCAGGAGCAGGTCGGGCTCGCCGGCCAGGGCGCGGGCGATGGCCACGCGCTTGCGCTGCCCGCCGGAGAGGCGGTCGGTCGGCGTGTCCAGGTCGGCGATGGCGTCGGCGCACACGCGGTCCAGTGTCATGTCGGCCGCCAGTTCCGCCTCGTGGTCATCGTGCATCTGCGGCAGTTTGCCGGCACGCATGAGCGCCAGCAGGTGGTCGATCACCGCGTGGCGGGCCCCCACGCCGGGCTGGAAGGTGTCGGACTGGGCGACGTACGCCACTTTGGCGCCCTTGCGGATCAGCAGGTCGGCCCCGGCCTGGCGGTCGTGCTCCTCCTGACCGGCGAGGATCTTCAGCAGCGTGCTCTTGCCCGAGCCGTTGGGGCCGATCAGGGCGACGCGTTCGCCCGGCTCGACCGACAGGCTGACCCCTTCAAACAGCCGCCGGGCGGCGAAGTGCTTGGAGAGCGAGCGGGCGACCAGCAGCGGCGGCTGCCCGCTGGGGCGGCCGCCCGAGGCGGACGAACCCGACTGGTTGGAGGCGGAAGCGGAGTTGGAGGCGTTGGGGGGCGGCATGGGCGAAGCGAGGGTACCAAAGCCCGTGCGTCGGTGCGACGGAAGAACCGTCGGATTTCGGCGTTGGAGCACCGGGCTGAAGGTTCGGCGGCAGGCGGCGGCGCGGCCGGCGGCGTCACCGGCAGGGATGGGGACGAGGCTGCCGGGGCGCGGGGGCGAGCCCCGCGGCGGATGCGGGGCCACTACCGTTCGGCCATGGTCGGCGAAATGACGGCATTGGCTCAGGGTGCGACGGGACTGACCCCGATATGGCTGATCCTGCTGGTTGTGACCATCGTGGTGGCGGGCGGCGTGATCGTGTTCTTGTGGTGGCGGAGCCTGTACGGCGTGTGGGCGCAGCAGCGGCGGGCGGAGCGGCTGGCCGGCGTGCGTGGGCGGAACCCGCAAGCGGGCACGGGCCGGCGCGGTAACGCCGGCGGCGAGGTGGTGGCGATCAGCTCGGCGGACTGGAGCGCGCCGTCCAAGGGCGGGCCGGCCGGCGCAGGGCAGGGCTCCACGGCGGAGAGCGCGGCGGCGAAGTCCTCAGACTTTGGCGGCCAGTCCGGGGGGGGGGGGCGGGGGCGGTGGCGGCGGGGATTGAGGCATTGTGAGCAGCGCACGCACCCCGGGTTTCTCCGGCGAACACACTGACACGAACCTGTCCGGGCTGAACGGCCCATTCGACTTTGCTGCGCTGAGCCCGGAGCAGTCGGCCCGGCTGCTGGGGGACATTGACACCGACCACTGGCAGCCGAGGCTGGAGTACATCGTCGCGGCGATGCGCGAGGTGAGCACGCTGACGGACCCGCAGCAGATGGTGCGGTACTACGCGCAGCGGATGAGTCCGGCGCTCAAGGCCGACCGCATGGTGGCCCTGTCGCGGCGGAACCTGGCGGCGCCGGCGTACCGCATCACGCGGTCCTCGCTGTTCAAGGAGGTGTTTGACCCGTGGCGGCAGGGGGACCGGCTGCCGCAGTTCACCTCCGGGCTGCTGGGCGAGTTGCTGTACGGCGACCAGCCCCGCTTTGTGCCGGACTTTCACCCCGACCCAAGCGACCCGGCGTTTGAGTTCCTCAAGGGGATGCGAAGCTGCATTGCGGTGCCGCAGTACGACGGCGGGCGGGCGCTGAACATGATCGTGCACATGTGGGAGCGGCCGAACGGCATTGACCCGCGGCGGCTGCCGGAGATCGTGTGGAACGCCAACTTGTTCGGGCGGGCGACGCACAATCTGGTGCTGTCGCGTCAGCTGGCCGAGGCGTACGAGCGGATTGACAGCGAACTGCGGACGGTGGCGGACATTCAGCGGAGCCTGCTGCCCCCGACGCTGCCGAGCACGCGGGGGCTGAACTGGGCGAGCCACTACCAGACCAGCAAGAACGCGGGCGGGGATTACTACGACTTCTTTGAACTCTCGGGCGGGCGGCTGGGGATTCTGATCGCGGATGTCTCCGGGCATGGCACGCCGGCGGCGGTGCTGATGGCGATCCTGCACGCGGTGGCGCACCTGCACCCCGGCGAGCCGGAGCACCCGGCGAAGGTGCTGGGATGGCTGAACGGCGAGTTGTGCGGGCGGTACGCCGGGTCCAGCGGGGTGACGACGATGTTCGTGACGGCGTTCTACGCGGTGTATGACCCGGCGACGGGGGTGCTGCGGTACTCGAGCGCGGGGCACAACCCGCCCCGGCTGCGGGTGGGCTTCAGCGGGGATGATGGTCCGGTGCTGGCGATGGAGCATGCGCAGGGGCTGCCGCTGGGGATCATCGACGACGCGGAGTACGAGGAGGCGCAGGCGGAACTGACCTCGGGCGACGCGGTGGTGTTCTATACGGACGGGATCACCGAGACGTTCGGGCCGGGGCGGGCGCTGTTCGGCACCGAGCGGCTGGACGAGGTGATCGCCCGGCCGCACCGCTCGGCGGGGGCGTTTCTGACGGCGATCATGGAGGCGGTGAACGGCTTTGCCGACGGGACAGCGCCGGCGGATGACCGGACGATCCTGATCGCGGCGGTGGAATGAGCGGCGGCGAGGGCCCGGCGGTGATGAGGGGGCCGACGGGCGGGCGGGGCGGCGCCAACACTTGCGGACATGTCCACTGAACAGGCTGGCTTGACGGCGTTTGTGAACGGGGCGTTTGTGGCGCTGGAGTCGGCGGCGATGCCGGCTTTGGACGCGGGGCTGCAGCACGGGGTGGGTTTGTTTGAGACCATGCTGGGCGGGAGGCGGCGGGATGCTGCTGGCACGCCGTGGGTGATGGATCTGGATGACCATCTGGACCGGCTGGCGCGGAGCGCCAAGGAACTGGGGCTGTCTGACGGGCTGCGGACGGGGGCGCTGGCGGAGGTGGTGCTGGAGACGGTGGCGCAGTCAGGCCTGAAGCCGGGGCAGCGGGCGCGGGTGCGGCTGACGGTGACCGGGGGCGCGCTGAACCTGCTGCGGCGGCCGGCGGGCGGCGAGGCGGGGCGGCACGAGCCGGGCGTGCTGTGCACGGCGACGGCGGCGACGGCGTATCCGGCCCCGCTGCTGGAGAAGGGCGGCCGCGTGGTGGTGGCCGACACCAAGGCCAACCCGTTCAACGCGCATGAGGGGCACAAGACGCTGAACTACTGGTGGCGGCTGCGGGAACTGCAGGCGGCGGCGGGCAAGGGGGCCGATGAGGCGCTGGTGCTGAGCGTGACCAACCACCTGGTTGGCGGGTGCGTGAGCAACGCGCTGCTGGTCAAAGGCGGCGAGGTGTTCACGCCGATTGCGCGTGGCGAAGAGCAGCAGGCGGCGCGGACTGGCGCGGCGGCGCAGAGCGCTGCGGAGATGCTCTCCAGCGAGGGGGCGCCCGAGCCGGTGCAGCGGGGGGCGACGCCGGCGGTGTTGCCGAGCGCGAGCCTGCCGGGGATCACGCGGCTGTGGGCGATCCGGCGGCTGGCGGGCGAGGGCGTGGTGGTTCGCAAGCGGATGGTCTCCATCGGCGACATTCTGACCGCCGATGAACTGATGCTGACCAACAGCAGTTGGGGCGTGCTGCCGATCATCGGCGTGGAGGGGACGCCGATTGCACGGGCCGAGCCGGGCGAGATGGCGCGGATGCTGACTGAAGCGTGGGCCGAGGACACGGCCAGCGAAGCGGGCGAGTGAGGCTCACCGCGGGGCGGGGCCTCGCGCCACGCGGGCGGATCACTTGGGCAGCCAGACTTCGCGCAGCACCTGCTGCAACTGGGCGCCGGCGGAACCGGCGGGGGCGCGGTCCTTGAGGGCATCGAGGCCCTGGGTGGTCCAGGCGGCGGTGCCGGTCTGGAAGCCCAGATAGGCCAGCACCAGCGCGGCCTCTTCGCCGACGCCGGAGTCGGGCCGGGCCAGTTCGGCCTGCAACTGGGCGGCGACTTCGGTGAGGCGGGCGGCGGGGACCATGGCATCGGCCCCGTAGCGGACGGCGATGAGGGCGGGCTGCTCGCGGAGGACGTTGCGGAGGCTGGCGGCGGCGGAGACCCAGAGGCCGGCGCCGATCTGGGCGTGGGCGCGGCCGACCTGGGCCATGGCGTCGCCGGGCTTGAGGGCGAGCAGGCGGGTGAAGGTGCTCTCGGCGTCGAAGTATCGCCCGGCGGCGACCTGCTTCTGGGCGTGGAGCATGGCGGTGGAGTAAAGGTCGGCCTCGGGGCCCTGTTTGCCCTGCTTGTTGGGCTCGACCAGCGAATCAATCTGGAGGTTCTGCTCGCGCAGGCGCTGCAGGGCGGAGGTGCCCCGGGCGGGATCGCCCGCGGGGGTGGTGGCGGGAGTGGTGCCGGGCGTGGTGCCGGGCGCTGGGGTTGGGGCGGCGGTTGGGGCAGCGCCGGGGGCTGGTGTGCCGGGGGTTGGTGTGCCGGGGGCGGCGGTGCCCGGTGCGGGGGTGCGGCCGGGGGTCATGCCGGGCAGGGCGGCGGGGGGCTGCTGGTTGAGGCGCTCGCGGAGGGCGTCAAGGTCTTTGCGCCACTGCTCGCGGGTGTCTTCCTGACCGGGGGCGCCGGTGGCGGTGGCCTGGCCGAAGGCGGCGTTGATGTCGTCCATCCGGGTGACGATGCGGCTGGAGCGCTGTGCTGCGGCGGTCCGTTCGGCGGCGCGCTGGGTTTGCTGGGCCTCGCGGGCGGAGCCGGGGACGACGTTGGGCACGCGGGTGTCCTGGAGTTCTTCAGTGCGGACGGCGTCGCGCAGGGCGTCGGCCTGATCCAGCGAGATGGAGCCGACGGGCCGCTCCAGGGCGGAGCCGAAGAGGGCGTCGGCGGCGTTGGGGAAGGTGGTGACCACGCCCTGGAGGGTGCTGGCGCTCAGGGCCATGTCGCGACCATCGCGACGGGTGGTGGAACTGAGTACAGCGGCGCGGCTGGACTGCTCGAAGCGCCACTGGGAGGCGGAACGCTGGAAGTCCAGCGTGGCGCCGGAGGCGACACCCCCGCCCCGGGAGGCGGTCATGCTTTGCATGACGTTGGGGTTGAGCGGGCGGCCGGAGGAGAAGGCCGACTGGGCGGCGAGCACATCGCTGGAACGCAGACCGTTGCCGACGGCGCCGGAGGCGCGGGAATCACGATCAAAGCGGTAGAAGGAATCGGCTGAGAGGCGGTCGCGGAACTCGGACCCGGAGCGGACCGCGCCGCCGCCCCGGAAGGCGCGACCGCCGCCGACGGTGCCTTCGACGATGGCCTGGTTGTAGCGGATGATCTCGCGGACGTCGCGGGCGGCCTCGTTGGTGCCGCCGGAGCCGACGCGCTGGTTGGCGTCAAGGGCGCGGCCGCCGCCGAGGGGGTTGTTCTGGTTGGCGAGGTTCTGGGCGAGTGCGGGCGAGGCGAGGGCGAGGGCGAGGAGGAGGGCGGCGGAGCGGGTGGTGGAGGTGGAAGTGGTGGGGGTGGAGGTGGTGGGGGCCATGGGGGTGCGTCCGGGGGGGAGCGGG
>JAJTDF010000029.1 GCA_021294835.1 Planctomycetaceae bacterium | reverse complement strand
CGGAAGAAGTCGGCCGCCATGGCGCTGGCGGCCAGCAGTTGCTCCTTGCTGACTGAAGGGCCGTCGGTCGGCTCGGCGATGATCTTGCGGGGCGTGAGCTTGACGCCGAAGCGGTCGGCGAGGAACTGCAGGGCCTCGCGGAAGCCCATGCGGTAGTAGTCCATCACGAAGGTGAAGACGTTGCCGCCGGCTCCGCAGGAGAAGCAGTGGTAGATGCGCTTGTGAGGGACCACGAACATCGACGGCGAGTGGTCGTCGTGGAACGGGCACAGGCCGACGTACTCGCGTCCCTTGCGCTTGAGCGCCACGTGCTCGCCAACCAGCCGAACAATGTCGGCCGCCTGCAGCACGCGTTCTTTGTCGTCATTCTCGGCAAACGCCAAAGGAGTGGTCCCGAACGTGATGCGGCCGGTCGCGGCGTTCGCCCCGGGAGTCCTCCCGGTGCGGACATGCCCAACGGACAGCAAGCGAAGACCGCTTGCCGCTCCCGACTGCTCAGACAACATAGTCGGGATTGGGGACGGTGCCACGATCACCTGCTCGCTCCTCACCAGAGTTTGCGGTCGACATCAGGTATCCGAACAGAGTGCGTACGGAAGCTGGACGTCTCCGGAGCCAACCCATGCACGGCGGGCGGCTTAGCCTGCTGCGTGCCCAGAGGTAAAAGCGAGAAAACCGGCCGTTGCTGACACATTTGTTGAGGAATCTGCGACATGCGCGTTCGCGTGAGCTTTGTGGGCCGCGTTCAGGGGGTGGGCTTTCGTGCCACCGTGCGCGAATGCGCGTCAAGATACGCCCTTTTTGGGTGGGTTCGAAATGAGCCCGATGGCTCGGTGACGGCGGAACTGCAGGGGGCTGCGGAGGTGGTGGAGGGGTGTCTGGCCGAGTTGGCTGAATCCCGTCGCGGGTTCATCCGCTCGATGGACCGGGCGGTGCTGGTGGAGGACCCAACCTTGACGGGCTTTGATATTGTCCGATAACACCATGACGAACCCTCACACGCTCATTCTCTTTGACATCGATGCCACGCTGGTGAAGACCGGCGGCGCGGGCATCGCGGCCATGGTGAAGGCTGGTAGGGAATTGGTCGGGGAGGGTTTCTCGGCCGAGGGCATCGCCTTCGCCGGGCGGCTGGATGCGTTGATCGTGCCGGAGATGTTCGCCCGGGCCGGGCACGCCCCGGACGAGGGCATGCTGCGGACGTTTCGGGCCCGGTACCACGCCAAACTGGTGGAGCACCTTCAGGAGAACCGGGCCCAGGCGACGGCTCTGCCGGGGGTGCCGGCGTTGCTGGAGGCGCTGCGGCAGCAGGAGCACGCGGTGACGCTGGGGCTGGTGACGGGGAACTACGCGGAGACCGGGCAGGAGAAACTGCGGGCGTGCGGCATCGAGCCGGAGTGGTTTGCGGTGGCGGCGTGGGGCGATGAATCGCCCAGTTCGCCCCCGACGCGGGACGACTTGCCCAAGGTGGCGATGCAGCGGCACCATGCCTCGGGGCGGCCGGCGGTGCCGGCGCAGCGCACGGTGGTGATCGGCGACACGCCCCATGATGTGCGGTGCGGACGCGTGAATGGCTTCCGCACGCTGGGGGTGGCGACGGGGTGGAACAGCGTGCATGAACTGGCGGATTCAGGGGCGGATTGGGCCGTGCACGACCTGGCCGACACCGACGCGATCATGCGGTGGCTGCTGGGCTGAACGCGGCCCAAGCGGGGGCGGTGTGAACGGTCAGCGCGAGGCGGGCATCACGCCGGGGAGGGCCAGGGCGGCGTCGCGATCGGCCGGGCTGAGCGAGCGCCAGAGGTCGACGCAGTCGGCGCAGCAGAAGCCGATGGTTCGGCCGTTGTGCTCGGCGGTGAGTGGCTCGATCGCGCGGCCGTTGCGGATGGCGTGCTCGGGCATGACCGGGCAGCGGAGGTTGGCGACGCGGAGGGCGCCGTCACCGGTGGCGGGGCTGACGCGGGCGCCGGCCAAAGTGGGTGTGGGGGCGGCCGCGGGGGCGGGCTGCGTGGCTGCCGGGCCGGTGTTTTCGGACTTTGCCGGGGCCGAGGCTTGGCAGCCGGCCAGCGGGGCGGCGAGGACGGTCAAGAGCAGGGAACGGGAGATGATCGGGGTACGGATGGGCATATGCAGTGAGAACGTCGGCTGGATGGTGGATGTTTCCTAGAATCTCGGCCCGACTCGCCTCGGCTTTGCGTCTGGATGAGTTCACACGCCGAGCAGGGCGGCGACGGGCGGGAGATGGAGCCGCGGCCATATGGGCGAGTCTTTCGGCGCATTGTCGACCGATTTCTACATTGACCACCAGTTGCAGGTGAAGATGGATCTGCCCAGCAACCGGGAGACGCTTCTGGGCGTGTTTGACCGCATGCGCCGGGAGTACCCGACGATGGACCGCTTCCGGCGGGGCAAGGCGGAACTGGTGCTTGAGAGCGACCCGGCGGGGGGCAGCCAGCAGATGGTGGGGCTGCGGCGGACGAGCGTGCGATCGGGCTGGATGAACCCGCCGACGCCGGCCAAGGCGTACAAGATGCACAAGACGGTGCTGGAGTTGACGCCGTTTTTCCTGTCCATCAGCCCGCTGGACGTGGACTTTGTGGAACTGATGTACGGGTTTGACATGCAGGCGTCGGGGAACCACGACGCGATCGTGTTTGACGCGCTGATGTCGGGCTCGCCGTTGGCGGGGATGCTGGATGTGCGCGGGGCGGTGCCCTTGGATTGCCAGCCGCTGCTGACGATGGCGCTGAATGAAGCGGGGGACCTGCAGGCGCAGGTGGAGGTGAAGACGCGGCCGGGTTCGCGAGCGGGCAAGCCGGCCGATGGCGGGCCGCCGGAGCCGATCAGCGTGATTCTGGCGTTGCGCAAGTACGGCGAGGTGAAGGACATCAAGGAACTGCCGGAGATTCTCACCGGGCTGGCGCAGCGTGGCGAGGACCTGCTGGCGCACCGGCTGGTGCCGAACCTGCTGGTGCCGCTGCGGGATGCGATCGCCTCGGGCAACAGCGACGGCTGATGTGCAGGTGAAGCCGGCCCTGGCGGGCCGATAGACGGTGTGTGGGGGAGGCAGGGGATGCGGGCGATGATGATGCTGACGACGCTGTTCAACGTGCCGGGGACGCTGCTGCCAGCGGTGGCGGCGCAGGGGAACGCGGGCGGCGGCACGCGGGTGTTTGTGCTGGCGATGCTGATGGTGGTGGCGCTGATGCTGCTGGCGGTGGCGGTGGTGGCGGTGCGCAAGAAGATGCTGGGGGGCTCGCGGAGCGGGGCGGAGAACGCAGCGGGGCTGATGGACGGGCTGCGGGCGCTGCGCGACAGCGGCCGGATAACCGAAGCGGAGTACCAAGAGACCAAGGCGAGGCTGGCGGGGAAGGTGAAGGCGCAAGTTTCGGCCAGAGCGGTTGGGAGCGGCGGCGGTCCGCGGGCAGCGGGCGGGCGGGTGAGTGGGCGGGTGAACGGGCAGGTGTCGGCGGCAGGAAAAGTCCCCGACAATGCGGGACGGGGTGCGTCAGGGATGCAGGGGCGGCAGGAACGGTCCGGCGAGGGCTGACGCGGTGGCGGACGGTGGGGAGGGTGTGGAAAGCCTGCGCAGGAACGGGTGAGGCGTGCGATGGAGTGTTCGCCTTCCAGCCGTGGGGGCCTTCGGTCGATACACTGACACTGGGAGTGATCGCGGGCGCTGCGCAGCGTCACCGGGCGATCACCCCAGCGCTGATCGTGCCGCGGGCTCTCGGGCCATGCGACCCCGGTTTGCGCCTCAACACCCTCCCAAGAGGCACACCCCTCCATGGCCAACTCGTCGAACACTCCGCCCGGCACAGATCAGGACAAGGGCGGCTTCAAGGGCCGTCGGCTGACGACCTGCTCGTTCTGCGGCAAGACCAGCCGCGAAGTGGGCCCGATGGTCGAAGGCCCCAACGACGTGTACATCTGCTCGCACTGCACGGACCTGTGCCAGAACATCTTCAAGCAGGAGCGGCGGAAGATGCCGGCGGCGGGCCCGCTGCTGGGCGATCTGCCGACCCCGCGGCAGATCAAGGAGTTCCTGGATCAGTACGTGATCGGGCAGCACACGGCCAAGCGGGCGCTGGCGGTGGCGGTGTACGCGCACTACAAGCGGCTGCTGCACGACAAGGACGAGACGGGGGTGGAGCTGGACAAGTCCAACATCCTGCTGATCGGGCCGACGGGCAGCGGCAAGACGCTGCTGGCGCGGACGCTGGCGCGGATCCTCAAGGTGCCGTTCGCCATCGGCGACGCGACCACGCTGACCGAGGCCGGCTATGTGGGCGAGGACGTGGAGAACCTGCTGCTGAAGCTGCTGCAGAACGCCGACTTTGACATCGAGGCGGCGCAGCGCGGGATCATCTACATCGACGAGATCGACAAGATCGGCAAGACCTCCAGCAACGTCTCGATCACGCGGGACGTTTCGGGCGAGGGCGTGCAGCAGGCGCTGCTGAAGATGCTCGAGGGCACGGTGGCCAACGTGCCGCCCCAGGGCGGCCGCAAGCACCCCGAGCAGCAGTACATTCAGCTTGACACCACCAACGTGCTGTTCATCTGCGGCGGCACCTTTGTGGGGCTTGAGGACATCATCCGCCGGCGGATCGGCAAGGCGCGCATCGGCTTTACCGACCTGCGGACGGAGGCCGATGAGGTGCAGGAGGCGGGCGCGATTCTGCTGCAGGCGCAGCCGGATGACCTGGTGGAGTTCGGGATGATCCCGGAGTTCGTCGGCCGTCTGCCGGTGATCGCACCGCTGATGCCGATGACGCTGGACACGATGATGCACGTGCTGACTGAGCCGAAGAACGCGCTGGTGAAGCAGTACCAGCACCTGTTCAAGGTTGAGGGCGCAGCGCTGCGGTTCACCGACGGGGCGCTCAAGGCGATTGCCGAGAAGGCCCTGAAACGGCAGACCGGCGCCCGCGGCCTTCGCGCGGTGATGGAAGAGATCATGCTCGGGCTGATGTACGAACTGCCCGAGAGTGACAGCAAGAACGCCGAGTACGTGATCGACGAGCGCGACGTGGCGGGCAAGCCCAAACTGGCGGACCTGCGGGTGAAGCGCAAGGAGACGGCGTAAGCGGCGGGGGGGTCGGGGGGTCGGGGGGAGTGATTTGGAGTACACGAACAGCGACCCCGGGAGCGACGGCTCTCGGGGTCGTTGTGTTTGGGCGGGTGGGTGTGGGTGTGGAGGGGTGCTGGTGATCAGTGGCCGGCGGGCACGGTCACATCGCGGGCGAAGGGGCTGACGTCGTCAACATCGATGCCCTGCTTGCCGCCGGCGGTCCAGCGGTAGATGCCGTTGGTGAGGATGTCACCACTGGGGGAGTTGGGAACGGGCGACTCGCCCAGTTCCCTTCGCCAGCCGGTGTAGGCGATGCTCGCGGCGACAAAGGTGCCGTTGGGCTGCCAGTATGCGCCGGGGTTGCGGCGGTTGGTGGTGGAATTGGGGAGCCGCTGCAGGCTGTTGCGTCCTTGCATGATGCGGACTGAGCCGTCGACCAGGATGCTGTTGATGCGTGAGAAGGACCACCACATGGGCGAGGGGGCGCGGCCGAAGTAGCGTTCGACGGTGTCGTGGAGGTAGACCTTGCGGGAGGGGTGGAGCACTTGGTCGAAGCGCTGGCCACCCATGCGGCCGGTCGCGATGTACGAGTTGTGGGTGTCGCCCTGTCCGATCCGCTGCGTGCCCGACGCCTGGTCTGCGGCGTAGAACGCCGGCGGCAGTTGGTACGAGCTTTGAAATGGGAACGCTGTCAGGCGGCTGTTTGTCGGCGGCTGGCCGCTGGTCAGCAGGGCCCGGGCGTTGATGATGGCGGTGTCGCGGGGCGAGACTGAAAGCGGCGACAGCAGGCTCTCGCCCATGTACTCAAGCAGCACAAGCTGCGAGTAGGTGATGTGGGGGATCCACGAGCCGGGCGTGGCGAAGTTGACACCGTTTCGCCGGAGAATCTCGCCGGCCTGGGCGGCTGCGGCAGTGACATCGTCGGTGCCGGGCACGATGGCGCCGGTCTGGCCGGGGTTGCGCACGCCAGCGCGCCATGAGTAGGTGGGCACGGCGCTCTGGAAGTCCACGGCGTAGTTCTGCCCGGCGGCGTGGAGTTGGCGCATGTTGTTGCTGTCGGCGGAGAGTTGGGCCGCGCGACGGGCGTTGCCCAGTGCGGGCAGCAGCACGCCGGTGAGCACGGCGAGGGTGCCGACGGTGACGCCGGTTTCGATGAGGGTGAACGCGCGCAGCGACCGACGGCGGTTCATACAGAGACTCCAGACTGTGCGGACACGAACCCCGGGCAGCGAAGAAGATCGCCCCCGTCTACAACGGCCGAACGGCCGGCGGAACACCTTACGCACCAGGGGCGGCGGCGGTTGCCGCCCGTGGGAAATCGGCAAAGAAAAACGCCCCGGGCTGGCCGGGGCGTTGGGGGTGGGTTTGGGTTGGGAGAGCGGCCGCTCAGTGGTTCTCGGGGACGGTGACCTGGGTCGCGAAGGGGCTGACCTCGTCGACATCGATGCCCTGCTTGCCGCCGGCGGTCCACCGCCAGATGCCGTTGGTGACAATGTTGCCGTCAGGGGTGTCGGGGACGGGCGGTTGGTCGAGGCGGGGATCCCAGCCGCTGTAGTTGACGCCGGCGGCGACGAAACTCCCGGACGCCCCCCAGTACGCGCCGGGGTTGCGGCGGTTGGTGGTGGAGCCGGGCAACCGCTGCAGGCTGTTGCGGCCTTGCAGGATGCGGACCGAGCCATCGACCATGATGCTGTTGATGCGGGACCAGCGCCACCACATGGGCGAGGGGGCTCGGCCGAAGAACCGCTCGACGGTGTCGTGCAGGTAGACCTTGCGTGAGGGGTGGAGTACTTGGTCGAAGCGCTGGTCGCCGAGGCGGCCGACGGCGAAGTACTGGCTGAAGGTGCTGCTCTGGCGAATGTAGTTGTTGAAGGTCTCGCGGTCCGGGGCGTAGAAGGTCGGCGGGATTTGGTAAGAGGAGGAGTAGGGCAAGAGATCCGCACGACTGGGGATGAACGTGCGGAGTTGGGCGATGGCGGCGGTTGGGTCGGCCTGCCAACTCAGGCGGAGGCGGTCGCCAGGCGAGGCCGAGAGCGGTGAGAGCAGGCTTTCGCCCATGTACTCCAGCAGGACCAGGTGCGAGAAGTCGATGTGGGGGATCCAATTGCCCGGCTGGGCGATGTCGCGGCCAGAGCGGCGGATGATCTCGGTGGCCTGGGCGGCGGCTGCGGCTACGTCATTGGTGCCGGGCACGATGGGGCCCGTCTGGCCGGGGTTGCGGACCCCGGCGCGCCATGAGTAGGTGGGCACGGCGCTCTGGAAGTCCGCGGCGTAGTTCTGCGCGGCGGCGTGCAGTTGGCGGAGGTTGTTGCTGTCGGCGGCGAGTTGGGCCGCACGCCGGGCGTTGCCCAGCGAGGGCAGCAGCACGCCGGTGAGCACGGCGAGGGTGCCGATGGTGGCCCCGGTTTCGATGAGGGTGAAGGCGCGACGACCAAACGAGCGCTGCATCATGTGGGCTCCCCTTGTGCCGGCCGATCGGCCGGTGTGGGGGTCGATACGCAGGCCCGGGCCTGATGGTTCCACCTGATGATTGGCCGCCAAGAAAAGAACAACGCCCCGGGGTGGCCGGGGCGTTGGGTGCGAGTTCGGTGTGTGGCTGAGGGCGGTTCAGATGCCGGGGACGGTCACGCGGTCGGAGAAGGGGCTGATGCTGCCGGCGTCGATGCCCTGCTTGCCGCCGGCGGTCCACTGGTAGATGCCGTTGGAGACGGTGTTGCGGGTGGCTGAGCCGGGCACGGGCACCTCACCGGCACGGGTGTCCCAGCCGGCGTAGGCGACCTGGGCGGCGACGAAGCTGCCGTTGAAGCCCCAGTAGGCGCCGGGGTTGCGGCGGAAGTTGCCGGTGGTGCGCTCGAGCATTTCGGCGGTGGACATGATGCGCACCGAGGTGTCGTTCATGATGGTGTTGACGCGGGCGTTGCGCCACCACATGGGCGCGTTCACCCTGCCGAAGAAGCGCTGCTGGGTGTCGTGCAGCCACACCTTCTGGGCGGGGAAGCGGACCTGCGCCAGCCGCTGGCCACCAAGGCGGCCGAAGGCGAAATAAGTCCCGTGGCTGTCGGCCTGGCGGACGTAGTTGGGCGACGGCGCCTGAATCTCACGGTCCGGAGCGTAATAGCACGAGGGCATCTGGTAGGACGAGGAGTAGGGCAGCGTTGACCGGCGCGAGCGCCGCCAGGTGCCGATGTCGCGCCCGGCGGCGATGGGGTCCTGCTGCCAATTCAGCCGCACGCGGTCGGCGGGGGAGGCGACGATCGGCTCGGGCATGCGGCTGCCGATGTAGTCCAGCAGCACCAGGTGGCTGTAGAGCACGTGGGGGATCCACGCGCCCACTTCCTGGATGGTTAGGTCGAGCCGGCCGGCGCGACGGCGGATGATCTCCACGGCCTGGGCGGCGGCTGTCTCCACATCGTTTCCGTTCTGTCCTCCGACGATCGGTCCCTCTTGCCCCTGGTTGCGGACGCCGGCCTTCCAGGTGTAGCCGAAGAGCAGGTCTTCAAAGTCGGTGGCGTAGTTGACGCCGGCGGTGCCGAGCTGCTTGAGGTTGCTGGAGTCCTGCGAGAGCCGGGCGGTGCGCCGGGCTTCGCCGAGGGCCGGGAGCAGGATGCCCACCAGCAGGGCGATGATGGCGATGACCACGAGCAGTTCGATGAGCGTGAAGGCACGAACCAACCGGGTGTTCACGGTGCGGCTCCTGAAAGAGGCGAAGATGTCGAGCGGACATCGGACTCAGGCCGGAATCGCCCAGTGGGACATTGTGCAGCGCATTGGCCTGAGAATCAAGGGTTGGAGCCCGAAACACCCTGTTTGGGGCATGGTGCTGATCAGGGTCGCCGGGCGGAGGCGGGGGCAAACGAAATACACAGGCGATCGTCGGCTACAGCCCGCTCCCGGTTGGGATCAACCAAGGGGCGGCTGTGGTGATGGGGGGCCAAAAAGCAACCGCCCCCGGCCGGAGCCGAGGGCGGTGGGTTGAGCGATGATGTCGGGCCGCGGGCTTACTGGTTGCCGGGCACGGTCACGCGGTCGGAGAAGGGGCTGATGGAGCCGGCATCGATGCCCTGCTTGAAGCCGGCGGTCCAGCGGTAGATGCCGTTGCTGACCACGTCACCGTTGACGCTGCCGGGGGCGGGCACGTCACCCAGGCGGGTGTCCCAGCCGGTGTAGTTGACGCTGGCGGCGACGAAGGTGCCGCTGGAGCCCCAGTAGGCGCCGGGGTTGCGGCGGAAGTTGCCCTGGCCGCTCTGGGCGGTGAGGTCACCGGAGACCAGGATGCGGACGGAGGTGTCAACCATCATGACGTTCACGCGGGCGCCGCGCCACCACATGGGGGCGTTGGTGCGACCGAAGAAGCGCTGCTGGGTGTCGTGGATCCAGACCTTCTGGCTGGGGAAGCGGACGCCGGAGAACTTCTGGTTGCCGAGCTTGCCGACGGCGAAGAACTGGCCGAAGGTGTCGGCCTGGCGGACGTAGTTGTTCGGGGCCTCGCGATCCGGGGCGTAGAAGGCCGCGGGGAACTGGTAGGAAGACGAGTAGGGCAGCACGTCAGCCCGCTCGGGGATGAAGGTGCGGAGCTGGTTGCCGGCGCCGATGGGGTCGGCCTGCCAGCCGAGGCGGGTGCGGTCGGCCGGGGAGGCGACGATGGGCTCGGGCATGCGGGCGCCCATGTAGTCCAGCAGCACCAGGTGGCTGTAGAGCACGTGGGGGATCCAGTTGGCTGGCGTAGGGATGTTGCGGCCGGAGCGGCGGCTGACGACCTCAGCGGCTTGCTGGGCAGCGGCGGCGACGTCGTTGTCGCCCGGGACGATCGGGCCGGTCTGCCCGGGGTTGCGAACGCCGGCCCGCCAGTTGTACGAGAAGATGGTGTCTTCGAAGTCGGTGGCGTAATTGGTGCCGGCGGTGCCGAGCTGCTTCTGGTTGCTGGAGTCCTGAGCGAGGCGGGCGGTGCGCCGAGCCTCACCAAGGGCCGGCAACAGAATGCCGACCAGCAAGGCGATGATGGCGATGACCACCAAGAGTTCGATGAGGGTGAAAGCCGAAGACCACTTTGTGTGTCGCATACGCAAGACTCCTTCGTGCAACCGTGCCGCACCATGGCAGCCGGTGCTGTCGCTCGCCAGAACGGCAAGCATGTTGGGCAGCCAGAACGGCCGCCTCAGATACGCACAGAGTATCGTCACGGATTCAGGATGCCAGCAACAGGTTGCAAAATCCCCGCCCGAACGTGTGGGTTTGTGCGAATATTCGTAAAAAGTTCGGTGCGGATGGCAGCGTAGGGACCAATGCGGCCTCGGAGGGGGCATGTGCCGCGGTCTGAGGGCTTGGTTGTTTGTTTTTAGTTTGGTGCGTTGGGGCTGCGGGTGGCCCCGGCGACACGGTCCCAGAACGGGGATCCGCCGCCGACATCGATGCCCTGCTTGCCGCCGGCGGTGAAGCGGTAGCGTGCGAAGGTGGCGGGGATGTTGTCCTGGTTGGTGCCGACGCCGGGCCAGCCGGGTTCACCCAGGGCGGGGTTGGGGGCGTAGGCGAAGGTGGCGCGGAGGAAGGGGGTGGCGGAGGTGCCGGTGGTCCAGTAGGCGCCGAGGTTGGCCTCGCGGGTGAGGACCAGGCGGCTGGAACCGTCGGCCATGAGGGCGTTGACGCGGGCGCCGGACCAGGTGAAGAAGGCATCGAACTTGCCGAAGAAGCGCATGATGCTGTCGTGCATCATGACCTTCAGAGCGGGGAAGCGGATGCTGCTGAATTTCTCGCGGCCCAGGGGCCACACCGGGGTGCCGGCGCGGGAGCCGATGAGGAAGACGTTGTGCGACTCGCCCTGGTTCTGGATGAAGCCCTCGGTGACTTCTCTGTCGGGCGAGTAGAAGGCGGGGGGCATCTGGTACGAGGAGCCGTAGGGCACGCGGGCGGCGGTCTGGCTGTCAACACCCTGGGCCATGAGCTGCGTGCGGGTGGCGAAGGGGTCCTCGGCCCAGCGTTGGCGGGTGCGGTCGCCCGGTGAGATCACCAGGGGCTCGGGCAGGCGGGAGCCGAGGTAGTCGATGAGCACCAGGTGGCTGTAGAGGACGTGGGGAATCCAGTTGTTCTGCTGCGGGAACTGCGGATCCTCCGGGCGGGCGCGGCGGCGGAGGATGTCCACCGCCTGCCAGGCGGCGGCGACCAGATCCGAACCTTGGACGACGCGAGGGACCGCCGGCGCGGTGGCGGGGTTCACCACGCCGCCGCCCCGCCAGGAGAAGGAGAAGATGCGGTCGCGGCCGTCGGTGCTGTAGTTGGCGGCGGCGGTGCCGAGCTGCTTGAGGTTGCTGGAGTCCTGAGCGAGGCGGGCGGACTTGCGGGCCTCGCTGAGGGCGGGCAGGAGGATGCCGACCAGCAGGGCGATGATGGCGATGACGACCAGGAGTTCGATGAGCGTGAAGCCTGGGGCCCGGCGGGCGTGAGGGGGGCGGGGTGACGAGGAGGGGGCGAAGTGGAGCATGGGCTGATGGGGGAAGCGGGGTGGGGAATGTGCGGAGGCTCCGGGCCGGCCGGCCGGGGGGGCCGGCGGGGGGGGCGGGGGGGCGGGGCACAGACACACCGGTGGGACACGCAAGAGGGGACTGCCAGCGACCGAACGGCCGCGGGGAGGTGTACGACGCAGGTGGGGGTGGGGTTGCAGGGTACGGGGTGGGGGGGGAGGGGGGGTTAGGGAAGGGGGTGGGCGGAGCGGGATTCGGAAATCTGGGTGAGGGGAGTGAACCTGGGGGGCGGGGGCGGGCCTTTACAGGGTGATGGCCAGCGAGCGAACAACCTGGTGGATGCGGTGGTCGGCCGAGGGTGGCGCGACGCCCCCGGCCGGCAACGGCGGGCGGCGGGACGAGGGGGAGCCCACGCTGCCGTCGGGGCTGGTGGCCGATCTGCGGCGGCTGGAGGAGGAGCGGGCGGCCGATGCGCTGGCGAGGTTGGCCAGCGTGGATGCGACGGCCTGCGAGCGTGAACTGCTGGCGACGGCGGAGCGGGTGCTCGCGTCGCGGCGGGGCGGCGCTGGCGCTGGCGGGGGCGTGGGCGGCGCGGGCTGGCGGAGTTGGGCGGGCGGGCTGGCGATGGCGGCGGCGGTGGGCCTGGCGGCGTGGGTGGGGTGGCTGGCGGTGCGGCCGGGTGCGGGTGGTGGTGTGGGCGGTGGCAGCGGTGGGGTTGGGCCGTTGGCGGTGAACACGCCGGAGCGGGGGCCGGGGGGAGCGGGGGGGACGGGCGGGCCGGGGACGCCTGATGCGTCGGGCGAGGGTGGGGCACGCCGGATGGAGCAGATGCAGCAGATGCGGGCGGTGGTGGGGGTGGGGGGGTTGGCGGATGCGTCGGTGACGGTGCTGGACGCGTTTGCGCTGGCGCGGCGGGCGCGGGATGGTGATGCGGGCGTGACGGCGGCGGAGATTGACGCGGCGATGATGCGGGCGGTGGCCTTGGGCGAGGCGGACCGGGCGAGGCCCCGGGCCGAGCAGTTCACGGGAGGTGCGGGATGAAGCGGCCATGGTGGAAGGTGATCAGTGCGGTGTCGTTGGCGGCGGCGGTGGTGGCCGGTGCGGGCGCGGTGGGTGCAGTGCAGGCGGGATGGGTGAACGGCGAGGCCCGCTGTGCGCGGGGCGGGCTGGTGGATGGGGTGCCGGGCGGCCATGAGATGTACGGCACGGCGCAGGCCGAGCAGGCGAACGCGACGGAGTTTCTGGCGTTTGCGGTCATCGTGCACAGCGACGAAGGGCAACGGCTGGCGGCCTGGCAGGTGCGGCTGGAAGGCCCGGAGGCCAGCACGCGGGCGAGCACCGGTGCGCCGTGGGCGCTGGTGGGTGTGGAGGGGGCCGCGGGGGGGGCGGGGGCGGGGGCGGAGGGGGCAGCGGGGGCGGGTGTGTTCAGCGAACCGCCGAGGTATGACGCGGCGGCGCTGGCGGGTGATGTGGTGGTGCTGGCGAATTACAGCGTGAAGCCGGAGGCGGAGTTGCCGACTGGTGCCGTGCAGGTGGCGACGGTGCACGTGCAGCGGAGCCGGCCGACGGCGCAGGGTGAGGGTGTCTGGGGGGCGGCGACGGCGGGGTTGTGGCGGGCGACGCTGGTGGCGGCGGCCGACGCGCAGGGGCGGGCGATCAACGGGGCGCGGGTGACGGTTCAGGCGGTGGGCACACCAGGAGGCGCACGATGAAGGGCAAGGTTCAGCGGGGCATGATGGGCAAGGCGGCGGTGGGCGTGGGCGGTCTGGCCCTGGTGGGGGGTGGGTTGTGGCTGTATGGCTGCCAGCACAGCGGTGTGCCGGCGGGCTCGCAGAGCGCTGCGCCGGAGGCGGCGCCGAGCCCAGGCTTCGGGCGGCCGCCGGGGGCGGTGGGGGAACCGGCGGCGGGGCGCGGGAGCGCTGGTGCGCCGGGTCCGATGACGACGGGCGCTCCGGCGCCGGTGGACGGCATGCAGTCGCTGCGGTCGGCGATGCCGGACGCAGTTGCTGCGGGCGTGCCGGCTGATCCCTCCTTGCCGGTGCCCACGACACCCGCGGCCGAGGCGGCTGCGCGGCCGCCGGTGCCGGCCCCCGCCACCCCCCCGGCGCCTGCAGCCGTGCAGCCGACGCCACCGGGCGCAGCGCCAGGTGGTGGCGGCGGCGGTCAGCCGGGCATCCCAGGCCGCGGTGCGCCGGCGGCCAAGGCGGTGCCGGAGACTCCGGTTGAGAAGCGGCGCGCGTTTGTGCAATTGCCCGATGTCGCCGGCGGCATGCCCGACGCCAGCGAAGAGGTGTGGGTGATCCGGCGGTTCGTGCCCGAAAGGCAGCAGCGGCGGGCCGACGCCCCGGTGGGTGGTGAGGATGCGCCCGGCTTTGGGGCCATGGTGACGACGGTGAGCGACGCCTCGGGCACGCGGCTGATCCCGATTCCGCTGCAGCACACCGGCGTGAACGCGCAGGTCGCCGGCATCGTGTCATCGACCACGGTGGTGCAGCAGTACGCCAACCCGTTCTCGGGCAAGATCGAAGCGGTGTACGTCTTCCCGCTGCCGGAGAACGCGGCGGTGAACGACTTTGTGATGACCATCGGCGAGCGGCGGATCCGCGGGGTGATCCGCGACCGCGCCGAGGCCGAACGGATTTACACCGAGGCTCGCGCTCAGGGCAAGGTGGCCAGCCTGATGAGCCAGGACCGGCCCAACATCTTCACGCAGAGGGTGGCCAACATCGAGCCGGGCAAGCGGATTGATGTGACGGTGACGTACTACCACACCGTGAGCATGGTGGATGGGGAGATGCGCTGGGTGTTTCCGATGGTGGTGGGGCCGAGGTTCAACCCCGAGGGGACGTATGACGGCGTGGGCGCGGTGGGGCGGGGAGGTAGCGGCGGCAGCCGGCAGCAGACCGAGGTGGCGTATCTGCGGCCGGGCGAGCGGGCGGCCAACCGCGTGAGCGTGACGCTGGATGTGCACGCGGGCGTGGGCGGCGTGCTGGGGCGGGTGTGGAGCGACTCGCACGTGGTGCAGGTGGCCCCCGGCGGGGCGGATCGCGCCCGGGTGACGCTCAGCAACACCGACAACCTGCCCAACAAGGATCTGGTGGTCAAGTGGACGTTGGCGGGGGAAGGTCTGCGGAACACGCTGACGACCTTCGCAGCGCCGGACGGCTTTACGTACTTTCAGCAGGTGGTGCACCCGCCGGCGCGGGCGGACTTTTCGCCCCGCCAGCCGGTGGAACTGGTCTTCGTGCTGGATTGCTCGGGGAGCATGAGTGGGCGGCCGATTGAGCAGGCGGTGGCGGCGGTGGAACGCGGGCTGCGCCGGCTGACCCCGGCGGACACCTTCCAGGTGATCAACTTCGCGGCCGAGGCCAGCGCCCTGGGGCCAGCGCCGATTCCGGCGAGCGCCGACAACGTGCAGCGGGGCGTGCAGTACCTGAAGAGTCTGTACGCCCAGGGCGGCACGTACATGGTCACGGGTTTGCGGGCCAGCCTGGACTTTCCGCAGGACCCCAGCCGGCAGCGGTTTGTGGTCTTCCTCACCGACGGGTACATCGGCAACGAGCGCGAGATCCTCAGCGAGATCGACCTGCGGCTCTCGGCCCGGCGCAGCCCGGGTGACGATTCGCCGGCGCCTTCGACGCGGATCTTCTCGTTCGGCGTGGGCACCAGCACCAACCGCTATCTGCTGGATGCGATGGCCAAGGTGGGGCGCGGGGCGGTGGCGCACATGGCGGCGGGGGACAACCCGTCGGAGGTGATGGACCTGTTCTTTGACCGCATCAGCCGTCCGGCGATGACCGACCTGTCGGTGACGCTGGGGTCCTCACCGTGGACGAACGTGGGCGGGGCCGAGGTGTATCCGCGGGTGCTGCCGGATGTGTTCGCGGGTCGGCCGGTGGTGATCACCGGTCGGGTGCCGACGGCGGCGATCGGCGGCGGGCTGGAACTGCGGGTGGCCGGCCGCACCGGCGGCTGGGGCACGCCGGTGGTGACGCAGTCGGCGATGCTGACCGCCGGGCCGGGCGCAGCGACGCACCCGGCGATTCCGGCCCTGTGGGCGAGGCGGAAGATCGCCGATCTGGCCGACTACGCGACGTTCGCCACCATGGCCGGCGTGCCGGAGGCGGTCAAAGGCGTGGCGCTGAACTTCAACCTGCTCAGCGGGTACACCAGCTTCATCGCGGTGGACTCGATGTCGAGCACGGCGGGCTCGTTCGGCACCACGGTGCCGGTGCCGGTGAACATGCCCGAGGGTGTGCGGTACGAGACGACGGTGGGGCCACGGTGATGCACTGGTGCGTGGGGGTGCTGGTGAGCGCGCGTCGCCGCGGGAACGACAACGGCCCGCGTCAGGTGGTTCCTGACGCGGGCCGTGTTGTTGCATGCAGTAGCTGTGCTTGCCGGAGGCGGCCGATCAGGCCGTCTGGGCAGCGAGCTTGCGGCGACGCAGAGCGGCCAGGCCGCCCAGGGCGCTCAGCGTGCCCATGCCGGCCCACGCGGCGGCGGGCAGCGGGATGACGGCGGTGGTGGTCAGTTCCATGCTGAACAGGCCGGCCGGGGCGGTGCTGGAGCTGCCGCCGGAGTTGGAGCCGATGTTGATCAAGGAGCCGAAGAGGTTGTTGCCGACGCCCTGCTGGTTGAACCACTGCGAGACGTTGACGCCGCCGAAGGTGGGGCCGCTGAACGCGCCGGTGATGGTCTGAGCCTGAAGGTTCCAGGTGCTGGGGCCGGCGGCGACAAAGACGCCGCTGGCGGGGTTGACGTTGGCCTGATAGAAGTCACTGGCGAAAGCGCCGCTGAGTTGGATGCGGATGAAGGAGCCGGCGGCGACCTGGCCGTTGACCAGATTGATCTGACCGAACCACTCGCCGGGGACGGTAGTGCCGCCCGGGAAGGGGAACGGATAGGTGGGGCCCTGGTTGTTGATGTTGACCAGGGCCGCGCCGGGGTTGGCCCTCAGGCCGGGGGAGAAGGCGCCGAAGGTGCCGCCGAGCCGGATGGTGCCGGTGAAGGGGGCGGCGGGGTTGAGGCCGGTGGAGGCAGCCGGAACGTTGGTGAGGTTGCCCCCGGAGTCATACAGCCCGCCGAAGAACGTGCCTGAACCGAGGATCGGTGAGGTGCCGATGCGCAGTTCCTGAGCGGTTGCCGCACAACCTGCGACAGCAAGCGTGAATGCAGCGACGGAAATCACGGTTCTCATGGTGGGTCTCGATTCCTGACTGGACAGAAAGCGCTGGTTTCCGAGAACAAAGCCGCACCCGGACAGCTTCCGCCGGCCGGCGTCAAGACTGTTCCGGCTTGCTCAGGTGCGCGAGGGGTGCCGCGATCGGTGCAGATCGCGATCACCGCTTCGGCGTGACGCCTGAGCGACCGTTCTGACTTTCTGGATTGGGTGACCGCTTTGCGGCCGACGCCCTGTTCCACTGCCATCCGCCTGTCGGCGACGCAGTTTTCCCTGACCCCCAGCACGCGCAAGGCGCGGCGAGGTCTGTGGAGAATGTAACAGCAGACGGGCTTTCAGGGAACTGTAATTCTGGCAACTACGGGGTTCACTGCACCATCATTGAGGGATCGGCTGCCAGTTCTCAGACCTGACGATGAAGTTCTCGGGCCTTGCGTGCGGTCGAAGGCGGCCCGCAACCGGCCGATCACCACGGCGGGGCGACCAGTGGCTGGAGCGGTGAAGGTGCGGCCCTGGGCGGGGTTCAGGCCCGCCGGCCGACCTCGACCTTGCCGCCGGGCACGTCTTTGATGGTCAGGCCCATGGCGGCGAGCCGGTCGCGGATGCGATCGGAGGCGGCGAAGTCCTTGGCCTTGCGGGCCTGGGCACGTTCGGCGAGCAGGCCTTCGACCTCGTCGGTGGGCTGGGCACCGCCGACGTACACGCCGATGGCGGTGGCGGTGGCGGTGGGCACGGGGCGATCGAGCACGCCCAGCACCGCGTCGATGTGCCGCATGACGGCGGCATCCTGGGCGGTGGGCGAGGCGATGCCGTTGACCCACGTGTTCACCTCGGCGATGGCGCCGGCGACGTTGAGATCTTCATGCAGCGGGGCGGCGAAGGCGGTGAGCACGGGGTGGGTGAGGGGATCGATTGCAGCGTCGCCGGGGGGTGCGTCGTAGACGCGGCGCCAGCGATCGATCATGCGCTGGCAGTCGCTCAGGCCTTGCATGGTGAAGTTGGCCTGCGAGCGGTAGTGGGTGCGGATGAGTTCAAGCCGCAGCGCGCCGGGCAGCACGCCCCTGGCGAAGAGGTCTCGCGCGGTGTGGAAGTTGCCCTTGCGCTTGCTCATCTTCTCGCCTTCGACCATCAGGTGGCGGCAGTGCACCCACATGCGGGCGAAGGAGCCGCGGGCGGGGTTGCGGCACAGGGCGCAGCAGCTCTGGGCGATCTCGCACTCGTGGTGGGGGAAGATGTTGTCCTCGCCGCCGGAGTGCAGATCGATCAGGGAGTTTTCATCTCCCAGCAGCAGGGGGGTGCCGGGCTGGCTGGCCTTGGCCTCGCGGGCGAAGGCGGCCTGACCGAGCCGGGCCATGGCCATGGCCGAGCACTCGATGTGCCAGCCGGGGTAGCCCTCGCCCCAGGGGGTGGGCCACTTCATGATGTGGCTGGGGTCGTGCTTCCAGAGCAGGAAGTCCGCCGGGTGCTTCTTCTGCGACTGGTTGGCCGCCAAGACGCGTCCGCCCTCGCCGGAGCGGAGGGCTTCAAGCGTGTTGTTGGAGAGCCGGCCGTAGGCGGCGAAGCTCTGCACGTCGAAGTAGACGACCTGCTTGCCGGGCTCGCCGACGGCGTAGGCGTGTCCGCGCTTGATGAGCATGGCGATCATCTGCACCATGGCGCCGATGAACTGCGTGGGCCGGGGCATCAGGCTGGGGTCGCGCTCGGCCTGGATGGCCACCAGCAGGCCCAGAGCGCGGGCGTCGGCCAGGAAGCGGTCGGCGTAGAACCGCGAGATGGCGTAGGGGTCCTTGGGGTCGATCTGCACGTCGGCCGGGAGCATGCCGGCCTTCTTGGCCTCGGTGAGGCGGCGGCCGGCTTCGGCCATCTTGTCCTCGCCGGAGCCGTCGGCGTTGTCGTCGTCGGTCATGTGGCCCACGTCGGTGATGTTCATCACGTGGGTGACGGTGCGGCCGGTGGGGCTCTGGTGCGCCGAGCCGCCGTCGGGCGTGCCGGCCAGGCGGCACAGGGGGGACTGGACGAACCGCCGGAGGGTGTCAGCGGCCAGGAAGGAGCGGAAGTTGCCGATGTGGGCGTCGTCGTAAACGGTGGGGCCGCAGGAGTAGAACGAGACGTTGGCGGGGTCGGCGGGGACCAGCGGCTCGTGCCGCCGCGTGAGCGTGTTGTACAGCGTCAGATGCATGGCGGGGGAGCGTAGGGGAAGCCCCGAGTTCCCGCCCCTGCCGGACGGGGCCCGCCGCTACACTCAAGATACCTGGAACGGGGGTTCCCATCGTGGAGGTTCAGCGTTGATCCGCAGCATGACAGGTTTCGGAGAGGCCGGCGCGACCGTCGAAGGTGTGCATTACTTCGTCGAGGTACGCTCTCTGAACAGCCGTTATTTCAAGTCGATCATCCGTCTGCCGGACGAGTTTCAGGGGCTTGAGGCCGAGGTGGAGAGCGTGCTGCGCCGCCGCCTGACCCGGGGCACGGTCACCTGCGTGGTGTCGATTTCCGACTCCAGCGAGACCGCCGTGTACACCATCAACCATCGGGCCCTGGCGGGCTACATCGCCCAGGTGCAGGCCACCCCGCAGGTGGCCAGCGGGGTGGTGAAGATCGACCTTGGCCCGCTGCTGGCGCTGCCGGGTGTGCTGCAGCCCCCGGCCGATGAGGAGGCCCGCATCGATCGGACGCGGGCTGCGGTGCTGCCCCTGCTGGAGCGGGCCTGCGACGGCCTGATGGAGATGCGCCGCAAGGAGGGCCAGATGCTCGTCGAGGAGCTGCGTCTGCAGCGCGACGTGATGGCCGAGCAACTCAAGAAGGTCGAGTCGCGGGCTCCGCAGGTGATCGTGGACTTTGAGAAGCGGCTGCGTAATAAGGTGGAACTGCTGCTCAAGGACGCCGGCGTGGCGGTGGAGACCGTGGACCTGATCCGCGAGATCGCTCTGTACGCCGACCGCACCGACATCCGCGAGGAGACCACCCGGCTCGGCGGGCACATCCAGCAGTTTACCACGATGCTGGCCAGCGGCGACGGCAAGCCCATCGGCCGCACCATGGACTTTCTGACCCAGGAGATGCTGCGCGAGGCCAACACCATGGGCGCCAAGTCCGCCGATGGCGAGATCTCCAAGGCCATCGTGGAGATCAAGGGCGCCATCGACCGCATCAAAGAGCAGGTGCAGAACATCGAGTGACCGGCAGGAGCGGTCGTGGAGCGGGTGTCATCCACGCGCTGAACGCATCTTTTGCGCGTTTGGCCGACCTGCGACCCGTCGGATGCCCCGCCCGGGCGGTGGGGGGCTTGCCCGATGAAATGTGCCGGTACCCCGCCCACCCTCGCCTGAGGCCCCCTTCAGGCCGATACCATCCTTTCGGATGAGCCCGAGCACTTCCAGACCGGTGTTGGTTGCCGCCTGCCTTTTGGTGGTGTGGTTCGCGGTGTTCTGGCTCTATGAGCCCAGCCGACCGGCCAGTGACAAGATCAGCTTTGACCCGGTGCCCGCCGGCGGGGACGCCTCCGCCCGCCCCATGGCGGCGGTGGACACCGCCGCCCTCACCCAGCCGCCGGTCGCTGAGGCGCCCCCGGTTATCGAACCTTCGCGGCCTGCTCCGTCGCCCCCGCCCGCCGAGCCGGGCGAGGTTCGGGCGGTGGTCGAGCCGCAGTTCCGTTCGTACGTGGTGCGGTCGGGGGACGTCAGTTTCGATGTGATCGCCCGCCGCAACGGCGGCGGCGCGGCCCTGGCGGAGGCCATTTCGCGAGCGAATCCCTACGTGACGCCCAACCGTCTGGTGCCGGGGCGGACCGTACTGCGGATCCCGCTGGACCCGGCGAACGTGCAGGGCAAGGTGGTGACGCTTCGCAGCGGCGAGGGGCCGTCGGGTGAGCCGCAGCGGACGCAGGCCGGGGAGGCTGCGGCGGGCGAGCGGCAGTACACCGTGCAGCCGTCGGACACGCTCTCGGGGATCGCCCAGAAGATGTACGGCCGCTCGGCGCAGTGGCGGAAGATCCACCAGGCCAACCGCGACCGCATCGAGAACCCCGACCGCCTCAAGGCCGGCACTGTTCTGCGGATTCCGCCGGCCGACTGAGCATCCCACCGCTTCCCCGATCCGATTCTGATCCGAGTCTGTCTGTTCACACGAGCCCACCCGTGCCCACCACCATCAAGCGCATTCTCGTCACCGGCGGCGCCGGCTTCCTTGGCTCCCACATCTGCGAGCGGCTGGTTGACGCCGGGCACGATGTGATCTGTCTGGACAATTTCTTCACCAGCCAGAAGAGCAACGTCGCCCACCTGCTGGGCCGGCCCAACTTCGAACTGATCCGTCATGACGTGACCCACCCGCTGTGGCTGGAGGTCGACGAGATCTACAACATGGCCTGCCCGGCCGCGCCGGGGCACTATCAGTACAACCCCATCAAGACCATGAAGACCTCGGTGATGGGCGCCATCAACATGCTGGGCATGGCCAAGCGCTGCCGCGCCAAGGTGCTGCAGGCCTCCACCAGCGAGATCTACGGCGACCCCGAGGTGCATCCGCAGCCCGAGAGCTATGTGGGGCACGTGAACCCGATCGGCCCCCGCGCCTGCTACGACGAGGGCAAGCGGGCCGCCGAGACGCTGTTCTTCGACTACCACCGCAGCAACAAGGTGAACATCCGCGTCATCCGCATCTTCAACACCTACGGGCCCCGCATGCACCCGTTCGACGGTCGCGTGGTCAGCAACTTCATCCGCCAGGCCCTGCGGGGCGAGGACATCACCATCTTCGGCGACGGCCAGCAGACCCGCAGCTTCTGCTACGTGGACGACCTGGTCGAGGGCATCATCCGCATGATGAACGGCCCGGATGACTTCGTCGGCCCGGTGAACCTGGGCAACCCCGGCGAGTTCACCATCCGCCAGTTGGCCGAGATGGTCATCCAGCAGACCGGCAGCAAGAGCAAGATCGTGCAGAAGCCGGCCACCCCGGACGACCCCAAGCAGCGCAAGCCGGTGATCGACCTGGCCAAGTCCAAGCTCGGCTGGGAGCCCAAGGTGCCCCTGGCCGAGGGTCTGGCCAAGACCATCGCCTACTTCAAGTCCATCGACATGGCCAAGTTCCGCGCTCCGACGCCGAACTATTGATCGCCGCCGGGCTGGCTCTGCCGCCGCCAGACCTGGTGTGACGATCACTTCGCCCCCGGCGGGCCCGCCCACGTCGGCAGGCCCTGTCCGCTGCGCCGCTGCTCGGCGGCCGCTTTGGCCGCGGCGGCGTGCCCGGCCTTGATCGCCCGCACCTGATCGCGCACGCTGTTCACCTGCGCTGCGTCGGCGAGGCCGAACCGCGACGGCTCGCCCGCCCAGCGCTCGGTCCACTGGCCCACATCCTCAGGGAAGCCCGGCAGCAGCCACAGCCGCCCCAGGTGCTCGCGCAGCAGCGACAGTTGCTGGCTGGCGGTCAGGTTCTCGCCGAACCACGCGGTGTGGAACTCGTCGGCCGCTTCGCGGTGCTCTTCCAGCCGGTCATCAAAGCCGGTACGTTGCGCCCACCCTTCCACCGCCTCGATCCCGGCGAACTGCGTCCGCAGCCACAGCAGGCCGGCGCCGGCCTGCACGCGCTGGGGCCAGCCGGTGTCGGCGGCGAGCAGCCGCCCGAGCGCGTTGGCATCGGGCGCGGTGCGTTCCAGCAGCCCCGCGACCGCCAGCCCGACCTTCTCAATCTCCACCGCCAGCGCGAAGGCCTCGGCCCGCTGCTCGGGTGTGGGCGTTTCCATCGGGCGGGCCACCACCTCGCCGGGCCGGAGCATCCGGCCCGCGGGCCGGACGGTGGGGGGCAGCGTCGGCTCGGGCTGGTTCGGGCCGGGCAGTTCCGGCTGCTCCGCCGGCGGGTCGAACCGCTTGAGCACCCGGCGAGCCAGCCCCAGGGCCGCCGGGGCCCCACGCTGGGGCGTCGCCAGCCGCCTCGCGGCCGCCAGCGCATCGGCCGGCACGCCGGCGGACATGCCGATGCAAAAGTCGATCGCCTGCGTTGCTTCGGCGGGCACGGGCCGGTCGTCCACACCGGGCAGCGGCATGAACGCCGCCATTGCGTGCGGCCCGGTCCGCAGCACGGCCATGCCATCAAAGCTCTGCGTGATGGGCATGGCGGGGTCATCGGCCCCGTGCACCAGCGCCACCGGCACCGAGCGGATGCCGCCCAGCCGGCCCTGGAAGAAGGCCACTTCGTGCAGGCCGGCGCCGTGCAGCACCACGCCGTCGATCACCCGCGGAAAGCCGTTGGCCAGCGCCGAGGCGAACAGCCCGCCCTCGGCGGAACCAAACAGGATGATCCGCTGGCTGGGCAGTTGCCGGGCCACCTCCAGCATGGCGTCGCGAAAGGCCACCACATCCGCGGGCCGCGCAGCGAAGATGCGGGTGCCGTCGCCGGGCTCGGTGGGGCCGTCGATCGAGACCACCATGCAGCCGGGGGCCAGTTCGCCGGCAGCGGTGGGGGGGTAGGCGCGGTGGCCCCAGCGGTAGTCGTGCTCGTCGCCGTGCAGAATGAACACCAAGGGCCGGGGCTCGGCCATGGTGAAGCCGTCGGGCACTGTCCACGTCAGCCGCAGGGGCTCTTCACCGGGTGCGTCGGGCTGGTTGGTGCGGACGCGGACGGTGGTCTGGTACACCACGCCCGGCTTGGCCTTGGCCGCCTCGCGCAGGGGCAGTTCTTGCGGAGCTGCCGACGGCTGCACGCCCATGGCCGCGGCCCCCGCCGCCAGCCACACACCGCCGACCACCGCCGCCAACTGTCTGAAGGCTCTCACGTCGCCGCTCCCGCCCGGTTGTCGCCGGCTGGTTGGTTGCAAGGCGGGCCGATTGATCCGCCCGCGTCGGTCACAGTCACAACTTCAGTATCGCTCGCCGTCGGTCTTGGGGGCCAGCGGCCAGAGCTCGCTCCGCACGCCGTTGATGGTCGTTCCGCCCTGCATCACCGGCGTGGTGCCGGGCAGGAAGCTCTGCGGGAATGGCATCGTCGGCCGGGTCAGTTCGTCGAGTTTGGCGAAGTGTTCCGGCATCAGGTGGGCATCGAGCGCTTTGATGTTGTCGTGCAACTGCTCCACCGTGCGGCAGCCGATGATGGTGCTGGTGACCCCCAGCCGCGACTGCACCCACGCCAGCGCCAGTTGTGCAGGTGTCACGTGCACCTGGGCCGCGAAGGCCCGCAACGCATCCAGCACCGTCATGGTGCGGTCGGTCAGGTGACGCGTCACCCACTCACCGCGCCCCGGCTTGCTGGGTGTCGGTCCGCCGGCGGTCGCAGCGGTGCCGTCCTTGCCATACTTGCCGGTCAGCACGCCGCCCTTGAGGGGCGACCACGGGCACACGCCCAGCCCCAGTTCCAGCGCCATGGGGATCAGTTCCGCCTCCACGGTGCGTTCCAGCAGCGAGTACTCGATCTGGATGGCGATCAGCGGGGTCCAGTGGTTGAACTCGGCGATCATGTGCGCCTGCGTGCACTTCCACGCCGGGGTGTCCGAGAAGCCCACGTAGCGGACCTTGCCGGCCTTCACCAGATCATCGACCGCCCGCATGGTCTCCTCGATGGGCGTGTGCGGGTCGTAGAAGTGCATCCAGTACAGGTCGATGCAGTCGGTTTGCAGCCGGCGGAGCGAGTTGTGCAACTGCTGGTAGATGGCCTTGCGGTGGGCGCCGCCGCCGTTGGGGTCGCCGGCGTAGAGGTTGCCCATGAACTTGGTGGCGATCACGCAGCGGTCGCGCTTGGCCGAGGCGCCCACATGGTCGCCGATGATCTTCTCTGAATGGCCCTTGGTGTAGATGTTGGCGGTGTCGATGAAGTTGCCGCCGTGGTCCAGATAGTGGTCGATGATCCGTCGCGAGGTTGACGGGTCCGCGCCCCAGCCCCACTCCAGGCCGAAGGTCATGGCGCCCAGGCACAGCGGCGAAACCCGCAGCCCTGAGCGGCCCAGCGTCACATAGTGGTTCAAGCCCATGCGTGTCTCCGTCACAGATGCGTGTGGAAGATTCTTCCGCTTCCAATCCCACGCCCTCCCGTTCGGATTCTACAGAAGCGCCAGCCGATGGGTGGCACGTACCCTCTGATTGCGTGAGAATGTCACTCGGCGTCGTCGCCGTGTGCTGCCCTATTTGGGGCATGCAGTTGCCCCCAGTTTGCCCACATGGCTGCGGATTCCACCATGCTCTGCCACCCCGCTTGGTCGTCTGTGCTCGTGCTGCCGGTGTCGCTGCTGTTCTCGCCGGTCATCGCCCACGCCACGCCCGATGAGCCGGCCGGCCAACTGGTCACCTCGGCCACACCCACACTCGCCGAGGGCCAGGGCGACGGCCCCGAACCGATGTTCTCCACGCCCGGTCTGCGGGTCGGCCGCATTGATCGCGTCGGCCCCGCCGGCCCGCTGCGGGGCTGGTGGGCGATGGCCGACCTGCGCGACCCGGCCCTGCGGGTGGTGGTCACGCCGCCGCTGGAGGAGGCCGCCCGCACCGGCCAGCCCGAGCGCACCGAGGCCCGGCTCACGCCCACACCCGCCTGGGCGCAGCGCACGCTGGGCGAACGCCGCCTCTCCACGCTGGTCGCCGTCAACGCCAACTACTTCGGGGGCCTGCCCGGGCCGGATGGCACCGTGCCCAAAGGCTGGCGGGCCGACCAGCCCGTTGACCTGCTCGGCCTGAGCGTTGCTGATGGCGTGCAGGTCTCGGCCGCGAGGCGGACCCGCCGGGACGACACCCCCCGCCCCGACCCGGCGCTGGTGATCCGCCGCCTGGGCTCCTCGCCCGGCCCCACCCTTATCGCCGAGATCGGCCATCTCGATCCGTACGCGTCTCCGCCGCCCAGCGCGTCGGTCATCCCCAGCCTGACCGACCCCATCACCGCCGCCGTCGCCGGGGTCGGCCCCAGCGACACCGCCTCCGACCCCTCGCCCGGCACGCTGCTGGTGCAGGCGGGGCAGAACCTCGGCCCCACTGCCCGCGTCGCCCCCACCGTTCGCCACCCGCGCACCGCGGTGGGTGTGTCGGCCGACCAGCGCACGCTCATCCTGCTGGTGGTGGATGGCCGCCAGCCGGCCTGGAGCGTCGGCCTGACGCTGCCGGATCTGGCGGATCTGATGATCCAACTGGGTGCTGCTGACGCGATCAATCTCGACGGCGGCGGCTCGACGACGTGGGTCTATCTGAACAACCGGGGCCAGCGGATCGTCAACCGCCCCAGCGACGGGGGCTTCCGGCCGGTGGGCAACAGCCTGGGCGTGGGTGTGGCCCGCGAGTGACGTTATCGGGCGTCATGTCGGATATCTCAGACAGAATCTGAGGTCGAGTGCTCGAAAGTGCGTCGGAATCACGGCGCATCGGTCGCCAATCCCGCTTGTTGATACGGCCTCAGGCTGGGGCCGCCACCCCGGAACCGGACGGGATCATGGCGGTTCTTCTTCCGCTTCGCATGCCGCGCCAGTGCCCACACGGGCCGGGTCGAACGGTCTTCGGTTCAGGGGGAGGACTGTCCGGGGGGTGGTGGTGGGGTGGGGGGGTTGGGGCGGTGGGGCGGTGGGGGTTGAAGGGCGGAGCCGCCGGACGCATCCTGCGCGGGGCGGGCTGGTTGCTCAGGCGCTCGTTCCACCTTGGCTTGATTGCTGATGTCCAGGCGTATTGCATCCCGCCGTGCCTCCCGTGTTGCTGCTTGCGTCTGAATACAGCGATCTCCCGCTCGCCTTCGCGTTCTGGGCTGGGGGCATCTCGCTGCTTGGCGCAGCGGTCATGGCCGTGCTGGTGGCTGTGATCGGCCCGGGTGCCCCGGCGGAGCGGCCCGGCTTTGGCCGGCTCTATGTGGCCATCTGGACGTTTCCGTTGCTTCATTCCCTCTTGGTCTGGCTTGCCTGGGAGGCCCCGGAGTTTCTGAATTTGCAAGGGGCGTCCCCCGGCCCGGTGGCTCTGCCAGTGGTGATGTGGGTGCTGCTGGGCAGCCCGATGTTGCTCGCGTCATTGCCGACCGCGTTCGCGCTGGCCCGGGCCTGGCAACGGCCCGCGGCCGGTTGGCTCGCCATCGGCGCCACCTTCGGGCTGAGCATCGCCATCGCCGCCACGGCAGAACTGCTGCACACGATTCGATTTTCTCCGGTGTGGGCGGTTGGTGGGCCGCTGATGTGGCTGTTGGTCGTCGGCATGGGCCTCAAGCGGCTGGCACCCAAGACGTGGTCCATTCGAGCCGAACCGAGCGACAACTGCCCCGCCTGCGGGTACTCCACCGCGGGCCTGAAGCAGGCGGTGTGCCCGGAGTGCGGCGGCTCACTGTCCGTGCAACCGGCCCCGGGCACATCGCGTACCGGCTGAGGACGGGGCATGACCGTGGCTGGTGGGCCGCCCCGCCGGACGCACCCACGCGGGCTCGGTGGCCCCTGCCCGCAGCCAGTCGGAAGACGACCATGGTCTTCGGCAGCATCATGATCTTCATCCTCGTGTTCCTGCTCGGGAGTCTCCTCTGGGCGGTGGTGGCGGCGTATGTGCTGTCCCTGACGTTCCCACCCACCATCGATGAGCGTTCCGCAGCGCGGGTGAAGGATGCGGCCCGGCTGTTCTGGATCCTCTATCCGGCTTCGGTGTTCGTCGGCTTTTCCCTGCTCACCGGCGGCGGGGTGGGACGATCAATGCCGCCGGCAGTGGCCGGGTTGCTGCTGGCCGGCGTGCCGGCCGTTGTTGCGTGCTTGCCGCTGGCCGCGGTGCTGGCGGTCGAGTGCCGATCAATCGCCGTCGGCGTGACGCCGCTGTTGGCCATCGGCCTCACGCTCGGGGTTACCGGCGCCATGACCGGGTTCACCGGTGGGGACTTCGCGCTGGTCTGGTGCCTCATCGCGCCACCGATCTGGCTCGCCCTCACCTTCGCCGGGTTGCGGTGGGTGGTGCGTCCGCAATGGCCCCTTGCGAAGGACCCGGGGACGCTCTGCGGCTCCTGCGGCTACAGCCTGGAGGGCCTCACCTCCGCCCTGTGCCCCGAGTGCGGCAGCCCGCTGCCCGGCCCCGCCGACGCGGCGAACTCCGCCATGGTGGTGCCGAGCGCAGGACACTCTGCCGTCCATGGCCAATGATCGTGGGTGCGGTGCGCCGGCCGCTGCCGGTGAGCCGTCCGACTGCTGGGAAGCGCCGATGGGCATCACAGCCATCTTCATCGCGGGCCTGCTCGGCAGTTGGGCCTGGGCGGAGGTGACCGCGTCTTTGCTCTGGTGGGCCTTTCCGGACGACATCGAGCCCGACTGCGCTAAGCGGGTCACCGGGGCCGCTCGCTGGTTTGCGCTGCTCTACCCCACCGCGATCTTCGGCGGCCTCACCTGGTTCACCCCGGCAGTCGCGAAGTCCATCGGCCCATTACCCACCGGGTTCATCGCCGCGTTCGTGCCCGCTGCGCTGGCGTGCTTGCCGTTGGCGATCGCCATAGGGCGGAGCACCCGGTCGCTGAGGGCCGGCGCCACCCCAATGGTGGCCATCGCTCCGACGGTCGCCGTGTTGGCGGTGGTCATCGGGTTCATGCAGCCGTTTGCTCTGTTCCTGTGGTTCATCGCTGCGCCGCCGGTGTGGCTCGTGTGCACGATCATCGGGCTGCGGTGGGTCGTCCGTCCGCGCTGGCCGCGGATGCAGGACCGGGTGTCGCTCTGCGGCTCCTGCGGCTACAGCCGCGCGGGCCTCACCGCCGATCTGTGCCCGGAGTGCGGCAGCCTGCTGCCCGTGCAACCGGCCCCGGGCACATCGCGTACCGGCTGAGGGTGGCGTGCGGTCCCAGCGGATCTTCCGCACCCCCCTCGACACCGATCTGGGCCGGTTGGCTCCGCCGTCCGCGAGGTGCACGATGCTGTCGCAAGAACCGACTGTCCTGACCATCATCCTGCTTGGCAGCGTCCTCTGGGCCATCGTGACTGCGTATGTCCTCTCGCTGGGCTTTCCTTGCGGGATGGCGCCATCCTCCGCGAGAAGGGTTCGTGTTGCTGCGAGGGTCTTCGGCGTCCTGTATCCACTGGCGGTGGTTCTCGCCGACGTACTTCTGTTCGCGGGCGGGGTCGCCCACTCGATTCCGCTGCCGCTCACAGATCTGTTGCAAGAGTGTGTACCCGCCGCCGTCGGCTGTTTGCCGCTGGCCCGAGCGCTGGCGATCGAGTGCCGATCGCCGGCCGCCGGAGCGGTACCACTCGCCGTACTTGCCATCATCTCAGTGGTCACGGTGGCGATGAGCGGGCTTGATGATGCGTTCTTTGTGATCGCCTGGTTCATCATCGCACCGCCGGTCTGGGTGACCCTCACCTTCGTCGGGCTCGTCTGGGTGGTGCGCCCCGACTGGCCGCTGGCGCAGTCTCCGGGGACGCTCTGCGGGTCCTGCGGCTACAGCCTCGAGGGCCTCACCGGCGCTCTGTGCCCTGAGTGTGGCACCTCGCTGTCCGGCGCGGAGGGCGATGCGGCTGCCGCGGCCACTGCTGACGCGGCCCCACCTGCCCCGCGCTAGCCCGGCTCATCTGTTCACTTGGCTGGAGTCGGCACACCGCCGGGGGCCGCGGGGCTGGCGGCGTTGCTCGCCGCCGGCGCGGTTGGCGCAGCGGTGGGGGCCGGGCCGCCGGGGGCCTGCCGCGCCTGCCACCGGGCGTACAGCAGCATGCCGGTCAGCGTTAGGCCGATGCCCACACCCAGCAGATACGTCCGCAGCCGCTCGCGAAAGGCACGCTTTTCGTGGTCGATCATCGCCGGGGATTATCCGCGGCCCGAACTGTCGCGGCCGCCGCCAGGTCTTGGCTTCTTGCCCCGCTTGTTCGCCCGCACGCCCGGCATGCCCGCCTTGCGTACGTGCTCCTGCGGGGCGTTCTCGCCTTCCAGGTCCGACCGCCGCAGTTTCCGAGCCGCCTGGGCCCCCGCATCACCGGCGTCGCCAGCATCGCCGGTCGGCCGGCCCACCTTGCCGGATTTGACCAGGTTGATCTGGTCGCGCAGTTTGGCCGCCTTCTCGAACTGCAGCTCCTGCGCCGCCGCCAGCATCTCCTCCTCCAGCATCCGCACCATCTCCCCGGCGGCAAACTCCGGCTCCTTGGCCTTGACGGCCTCGCGGGCGGTGCGTCCGGCCCGCAGTTCCAGTTCCAGCCCCTGGCGGATGGCCTTCTTGATGGTCTGCGGCGTGATGCCGTGCTCGCGGTTGTAGGCGATCTGCTTGGCCCGGCGGCGCTCGGTCTCGCCGATGGCCGCCTGCATCGCCGGGGTCATCACATCCGCGTACATCACCACGTGCGCGTTGACGTTGCGGGCGGCGCGGCCGATCTGCTGGATCAGGCTGGTGGGCGAACGCAGGAAGCCCTCCTTGTCGGCGTCCAGGATGCACACCAGCGAGACCTCGGGAAGGTCCAGGCCTTCACGCAGCAGGTTCACGCCCACCAGCACATCGAACTGCCCGGTCCGCAAGTCGGTGAGAATCTCGATGCGTTCCAGCGTCTCGATCTCAGAGTGCAGGTAGCGCACCCGCAGGCCGTTGCCCTTCTCGTGCAGATAGAGCGTCAGGTCCTCGCACAGCTTCTTGGTCAGCGCCGTCACCAGCACGCGGTCGCCTGACGCGACGCGTTCGGCGCAGCGCTTGAGAAGATCGGGCACCTGGCCCTGGGCCGGGCGAATCTCAATCGTCGGGTCCAGCAGGCCGGTGGGCCGGATCACCTGCTCGGCCACCTCGCCACCGACGCGTTCAAGCTCGTACGGCCCCGGCGTTGCCGAGACGAACAGCACCTGGGGCACGATGGCCTCGAACTCCTCAAACCGCAGAGGGCGGTTGTCCAGGGCGCTGGGCAGCCGGAAGCCGTGGTCCACCAGCACCTGCTTGCGCATGCGGTCGCCGTTGAACATCGCCCGCACCTGGGGCAGCGTCACGTGGCTCTCGTCGATGATCAGCAGCCAGTCGCGCAGCGGCCGCTTGACCACCCGCCACAGGTGCCGGGGCGAGTCCGGCTCGCCCGGGGCTGCGGGTTCCACGTCCACTTCGGTCGGCCCGCCGTCGTCCTGCTCGGGCGAGTAGTCGAAGTAGTCCATCAGCGTCCACGGCCGCTCCCCGGGGGCGCGCCCGTCCAGGTGCCGCGAGTAGTTCTCCACCCCGTTGCAGTACCCCACCTCTTCGAGCATCTCCAGGTCGTACTTGGTCCGGGCCAGCAGCCGCTGGGCCTCCAGCAGCTTGCCCTCGTTGCGCATCTCGTTGACGCGCAGGTTCATCTCCTCGCGGATGCCCTGCAGGATGCCCGCCATGCGTTCCTCGTCGGTCACGTAGTGCTTGGCGGGGAACAGGAAGATCTGCTTCTCTTCGGCCAGTTCCTCCCCACTGACCGGATTCACCAGCCGAAGCGAGTCCACCTCGCTGCCGAACAGTTCCACCCGAACCGAGTAGGTCTCGTACGCCGGGTAGATCTCCAGCACATCCCCGCGGACGCGGAACTGCCCGCGTTTGAACTCGATGTCGCTCCGCTGGTACTGCATGGCGTCCAGCGCCAGCAGCAGTTTGCGGCGGTCCACCTGCATGCCCCGCGTCAGCGTCAGCACCTTTGAGCCGTAACTCAGCGGCGAGCCCAGGCCGAAGATGCACGACACGCTGGCCACCACCACCACGTCGCGTCGGGAAAGGATGTTGCTGGTGGCCGCCAGGCGCAGCTTGTCCAGGTCGTCGTTGCGCGAGGCGTCCTTCTCGATGTAGATGTCGCGCTGCGGGATGTAGGCCTCGGGCTGGTAGTAGTCGTAGTAGCTCACGAAGTAGCTGACGGCGTTGTTGGGGAACAACTCGCGCATCTCTTCGTAGAGCTGGGCCGCGAGGGTCTTGTTGTGGCTGAGGATCAGCGTCGGCTTGCCCGTCCGCGCGATCACGTTGGCCATGGTGAAGGTTTTGCCCGTGCCGGTGGCCCCCAGCAGGCAGGACCATTTCTCCCCCCGGCTGATCCGCTCGGTGAGCGCTGCGATCGCCCCCGGCTGGTCGCCCTTGGGGGTCATCCCGTCCGCCAGTTCAAACCCTCGGTTCACCGCACGCATGCAACACCGCTCCGCTCTCCCCCGTGTTCCGCGTCCCCGATCATTATCAGGGTATCGTCTCCGGCGTGCCCGACGGCTGCGCCGCCAGCGACAGCGGATCACCCTGCCACCCCCGCTCGCTCAGCAGCCGGTGCCCCAAGCCCGCGATCATCGCCCCGTTGTCCACGCAGTACGCCATGCGGGGCAGCAGCACCCGCACGCCCCGCCGCTCGCCCAGGGCCGTCAGTTCCCGCCTCAGTCGCGAGTTGGCCGTCACCCCGCCCCCGGTCAGCAGCGTCCGCACCCCCGGGTGCTGGTCCAGTGCCCGCTCGAGCTTCAGGATCACCGCCGCCACCGCCGCGCGCTGGAAACTGGCGCACAAGTCGGCGATGTTCCGCGGGTTGATCTCCATCGCCGGGCGGTCCTCGGCATCGGGCACGCCCCGCAGTGTGTACAGCACGGCCGTCTTCAGCCCCGAGTAACTCAGGTTCAAACTCGCCTTGTCCAGCCGCGAGATCGGAAAGGCAAAGCGCTTCTCATCGCCGTCAGCCGCAAGGCGGTCCACCACCGGCCCGCCGGGGAAGGGCAGGTTGAGCATCGCCGCGACCTTGTCGTACGCCTCGCCGATGGCGTCATCAATCGTGCCCCCCAGCCGCGTGATCCGCTGCCACGACTCCACCTTGTAGAACGCCGTGTGCCCGCCGGAGACCACCAGCCCCAGGGCGCTCCCGCTCAGGTCCGGCTCGGCCGCGCCATCCGCGGCGACTTCATGCAGCACCCCGGCATACAGGTGCGCCCGCACGTGATCCACGCCCACCAGCGGCACGCCCAGCCCCCACGCCGCCGCCTTCGCCGCCGACACCCCGACCAGCAGCGAGCCGATCAGCCCCGGCCGGTGCCCCACCGCCACCGCCGCCAGATCCGCCGGCTCCACCCCTGCCTGCTTGAGCGACGCCCGCATCACCGTGCCGATCCGCTCCGCGTGCGCCCGGCTGGCGATCTCAGGCACCACCCCGCGATACTCCGCGTGCAACTCGTTCTGCGAGGCCACCACGTTCGAGAGCACCCGCCGCCCGTCCTGCACGACGGCCGCGGCCGTTTCATCGCAACTGCTCTCAATGCCCAGCACCAGCCGGCGCTCGCTCACTTGTCGCCCTCCGGCGTGGGCTGGGCCTGCTGGCCAGTCTTCCCTTCGGCCTGCCCGTCAGCCGGCTCGATGTCCGCCTCCAGCAGCAGGCTCTCCAGTTCCGGGCCGGTGATCCGCAGCCGCGTCACCGGGCGGCCGTCGGCCCCGCGCACCTCCAGCGTGCCGCCCCGCAGGTCCAGCGTGTCGTCCCACAACGACAGCGGCTTGCGGCCGTGCGGCGAGCTGCCGGTCGGTGCTCCGGCCGTCGCGCTTTCCGCCGTCTCCAGCCGCCGCTCCACCTGGCGCAAGTCGGTCAGCAGCCGCCGGTGCACGCGTTCGAGCATGCTGCGTTCGGCGCTCAGCGTCGATTGCGCGTCGGCGGTGGCGCTGCCATCGGGCCGCGAGGGGAACGCGCCGGTGGCGATGCGGGTCTGGGCCGCTTCCACGGCAAGGGCCAACTGGGCATCGCCCAGGTCCTCACGCAGCCACGCCGGGTCGGCGAACTTCGCCTCGCCCAGGCCCGCCGGCGGTGGGGGGGAGGGCACGTCGGCCCGCCGCACGCCCTCCAGCCAGCGACGCTTGAGCAGCAGCGGCAGCTCGCGCCCTTCTTCTAGGCTCACGCGGAAGCCTGGGCTCGGGTCGATGCCCCACACGTCCGACGCGTCGGTCCGCTGGATCATCCGGCCGGAGGGCAGGTAGTACCGCTGCTCGGTCAGTTTGAGCATGCCGCCGGGCACCGAGACCAGCGGCTCGACCACCTGCACCAGCCCCTTGCCGAAGGTTCGCGTGCCCACCACCAGCGCCCGGGGCGGGCTCTGCTCGGCCAGCGCCCCGGCGAGGATCTCGCTGGCCGACGCGCTGCCGCTGTTGACCAGCACCACCAGCGGCACGCCCGGCAGCCACTGCCCCTGCTCGGCCGTGAAGCCCATCGCGCGTGCGTTGCTCCCCGGCCGCCCCCGCGTGCTGACGATCGCCCCCGCGTCCAGGAAGCCGTCGGCGATCTCCACCGCCACATCCAGCGAGCCGCCCCCATTGTCGCGCAGGTCCAGCACCAGCCCCTTCACGCCGCCGGGCAACTGCCCCTTGAGCTGCTCGATGGCCTTGACCATCTCCTCCCCGGCCGAGGGCGTGAACTGTTCCAGCCGGATGTACCCGATGCCCGCCGCGGGGTCCAGCACGTGGTCCCACTGCTGCCGCTCGGGCAGGAACCGCAGCCCCCGCACCGCCGGCGAGGTGATCTCCGCCCGCTTGACGGTGATCTCCAGCCGGGTGCGTTGCGGCTCAGCCCCGTCGCCGAACGGACCGGTCAGCCGTGAGATCTGCAACTTCACGTCCGTCCCCGGCTCGCCCTTGAGCAGCTTGATGCACTCGTCGGCGCTCTTGCCCTGCGTGCTGACACCGTCGATCGCCTCCACGCGGTCGCCCGGGGCCAGGCCGGCCGCCAGCGCCGGCGAGGCTTCGATCGGCGAGATGATGGTCAGCCAGCCGTCGGCGGTGTTGATGGCGGCGCCGATGCCCACGAACTCCCGCGCGATCTCCTTGTGGAACGCCTCCGCGTCACGGGGCGGGATGAACTGCGTGTAGCGGTCGTCCAGCGAATCGACCATCCCCTCGATGGCCGCCCGCGTCAGCCGCTCGCCGTCCACCGGCTCGACGTACTTCCGCTCCAGCAGCTCGCGCACCTCCGCCGTCGCCCGCTCCCAGTCGGCGCGGCCCGACAGCGCCTGGATCGTCGCCGGCAGCCTCGCCAGGAAGACCCCGAGCAGGAACACCATGACCAGCATCAGGCCGCCGCCGCGTTTGCCCATAGGGCAACCGTACGCGCCGGCCCGGCCGGCCTTACGGGCAGGCCGCGGCGAAGGAGTTCACAAAGGCGATGAAGTCGTCACCGGTCAGCAAGCCGTCGCGGGGCTCGGGCGGGCCGCCGATGCCGCAGACGTCGGCGAGCAGATCCCCGGCGGCGAAGGCGTTGACGAAGGCGACAAAGTCGTCGCCGGTCAGCAGGCCGTCGCCGGGCGGGAAGCCGCCGATGGAGACGATGTCCGACCGGGGGGCGGAGACGAAGTTGGCCGCCTGGCCGAAGTAGTTCATCCCGGCGACATACGGGTCGGTCTTCGCCGGCAGGTTGGTGCTGCCGAAGGTGCCGGTGAGCCCGCCGTTGGCGAACAGCACGCGGTACGAGCCGGTGCAGCCGACCTGGGTGTAGCCGTTGACGTACTGCGCCGTCAGGGCTCCGGCGATGGTGGCCGTTCCGCTGATGTTCAGGGTGCCGACGTTGGCCAGAGCGGTGCCGGAGATGCGGCTGACCAGGGCGCCCTGGGCGGTCTGCACGTAGTTGCCGGTGATGCTCAGCGTGCTGCCGGCGGACACGGCGATCTGGCCGTTGTTGGTCAGTGTGCCGCCGGCGGGCGTCAACGTGAAGTCGCGGGCCTCGAGCAGTTCAAACACGCCGTCGATGTTCTCCAACTGACCGATGACCGACTGTCCGGTGTTGGCGCTGACGATGCTGGCGTTGTTGCCGCCCAGCCGCAGCGAAGCGCCGGCGGCGATGTTGCGGATCTGCACGTTGCCGGGCATGCTGATGCGGCCCCCGTCGCGGGCGGTGAGGATGCCGGCGGTGAGCGTGCCGGTCGCGGTGTTCAAGTTGGCGTAGGTGATGTTGGCGGCGAAGCTCAGCGTGCGGTTTGTGCCGGCAACCGAGATCTCGCCGTTGTTCACCAGGGTCATCGGCAGGCCGAAGCAGGCGCTGCCGAAGGACACAAAGCCGCCGCTGATGCTGGCGTTCTGCGCGATCGTCAGCGTGCCGGCGGTCTGCATCTCCAGCGTCAGCGAGGAGTTGCTGGTGCTGTTGTTCCACACGCCGGTCAGCGTCTGGCTGCCCTCAAAGCCCACGCTGAGCGCCGCCGAGCCGGTCTGGGTCACGCCGCCGTTGAGGGTCACGCTGTTCCAGATAAAGCGGCTGGTCGTACTACCGGAGAGGGCGATCTGGCCATTGATGGTCAGGTTCGCCAGCCGGTTGGAGCAGCTGCCGTCAAACAGCAGGGAGCCGCCGCTGAGGTTCAGCGTGCCGTTGCGGATCGTGCCGCCGTTCAGCCGCCAGTCGCCGGTGGCGGCGTTGAGCGTCTGCGAGCTGCCGCCCAGGTCAAGCGTGGTGGCGATGTTGACCGTGCCGCCGGTGCGGATCAGGCTGGTGAGCACCGCCGGGGTGAGCGGTCCGGAGAAGGTGATGGTCGTGTTGTTGACCGCCAGCGAGCCGGAGCCGGTGTTGTTCACCGTGCCGTTGGCGCTCACGTTGGCGTCCGTGTAGGCAAGGGTGGAGGTGTTGTTGAGGTTGCCGAACGTGTGCGTGCCACCGGTCAGGCTCACCGGGGCGTTGTTGGTCCACGTCGTGGCAGCGTTGATGGAGAAC
>JAJTDF010000100.1 GCA_021294835.1 Planctomycetaceae bacterium | reverse complement strand
GGCGGCCGCCCGGCTGTGGGAGGGCGATGTGGGGTGGTGGGGTGGTGGGGTGGTGGGGCGGTGGGGTGGTGGGGTGGTGGTGAGTGGGGTGGTGGTGAGTGGGGAGTCGGGTGTGGGGGTTGGTGGGTGCTGGACTAGCGGCTGAGGGCGGGCTGGGGCTTGGGCGGCAGCGCCGGGGTGGGCGGGAGCGTTGGCCCGGGCTGCTGCAGGAAGGCGCGGGTGAGGGTGAGGTCGTCACCGGTGAGGTTGTGGCCGGCGGGGAGGACTTCGTGCTGCACATCGGCACCGGCGGCGCGGAGTTGGCCGGCGAGGGTGTTGGCGTCGGCCAGGGGGACGATGGGGTCGTCCTGGCCGCTGATGAGCAGGATCTGCACGCCCTTGAGGTTCGGGAGGCGATCCGGGCGGATGGTGGTCATGGCTCGCAGCAAGACGGCGCGGGTGAAGGGGGTGGGTTGGCCGTCGGCCTGGCCGTCGGGCTGGCTCAAGAGGCCATTCCCCGGCGTGAGAAGCAGGGCCCCGGCGGTGTTGGCGCCGTTGGAGAATCCCACGGCGGTGAGGGCGGCCGGGGTGAGGCCGTAGGCACCGGACGCGGCGGCGAGCCAGTCGCGCAGTTCGGCGGTGCGGCGGGCGAGGTCGGCCATGTCGAAGACGCCCTCGCGGATGCGGCGGAAGAAGCGCGGGGCTTGACCCCCCCCTGCCATGCCTTCCAAGACGTTGCCCCGGGGCGAGAGCAGCGACGCGGCGGGGGCCACCTTGCGGCCGAGGGAGAGCAGGTCGTTCTCATCGCCGCCGGTGCCGTGGAGGAGGAGGAGCGTGGACGTGGAGCCGGGCTTGGCGTCGGGCTTGGCGTCGGGCTTGGCGTCGGGGTGGGGGATCCAGCGGTGCACGTGGGTGCCCAGGGCGGGGTGGGCGGGGGTGGGGATGCGCACCGGCAGCACGTGGGCGCGGATCTGCTCACGGGCGGCCTCGAACCTGGGCGGGAGCATGAGGCCCATGCCCAGCGAGGCGGGGGACTCGTCAATTGCGAAGCCGGGGGCGTCGGTGGCGATCTCGAACAGCACGCCGGCACGCTCGCGGTAGTAGATGGAGCGGAAGTAGGAGCGGTCTTGCACGGGCGTGACGTTGAAGCCGGCGGTGCGGAGGGCGGACTGGAAGGCGCCTTGCTGCGCATCGGTCGTGGCACGCACGGCGATGTGGTGCACCACGCCGGCGCCCAGGTGCGTGGGCGGGGCGTCGGGCTGCTCGAGAAGATCGATGCAGGCGCCGGGGATGAATGGTGTGCCATCGGCCGCGGCCGGTGCGGCGGAGCCGGCGAAGCGGCGGCGGGGCGCGTCGGGGCTTGCGCTCGTTGTGGCGGGTGTGGTGGAGGGTGTGGTTTCGGTCATGCCCAGGTGGGAGGTGAGCATCTCGGCGGTGGGGCCGGGCTTGCGAACGGTGATGGTGGCGGAGTGGAAGCCGCGGATGGCGATGGCGTCGGGGATCTGCGGGCCGGGGCCGGGCCAGCCGCTGCCGGCAACGGGCAGGTCGAGTGCGCCGGGGGTCTCGATGAGTTCCACGCCCATGCCGTCAGGGTCGCTCAGGCTGAGCACGGCCTGGCCGAAGCGGGTGCTTGCGGTGAGATCGCGCACGCCGGCGGCCTGCAGGTGGGCACGCCAGGCGGCCAGCGAGCCGACGGGCACGGCGAAGGCGGTGGCGGTGACTGAACCGGAGCCGGAGACGCCCCGCCGGGCATCGGCCCAGGGGAAGAAGGTGAGGATGGTGCCGGGGGAGCCGGCGGCGTCGCCAAAGTAGAAGTGGTAGGAGCCGGGATCGTCAAAGTTGACGGTGCGCTTGACGAAGCGGAGGCCGAGCAGGCCGGCGTAGAAGTCGAGGTTCTTCTGCGGGTCGCTGGCGATGGCGGTGATGTGGTGGATGCCGGAGATGCGGTTCGCGGTCATGGGGTGCGGCCTGCAAGGTGAGTGGGGTGGCGGCGGGGAGCGAAATAGTTGTTTCAACAATGATCATACGGTCAAGTCATCACGCGGTTCAGGGGATTTGGAGGCGCAATCGTGGGTGAATTCCAACCCGATGCCGCCAGGCGAAGCTCTGGCGGAGCGGGGGGTGGCGGGTGGCGGGTGGCGGGGGGCGGGGGGCGGGGGTGCAACGTTGTGGGGGCGGCGCGGCCGGTACACTGGCCGACCGTGGCCAAGCGCAGCACCAAAGCGGCAGCAGATGAGGTTGGAACCGAGCCCGCAGCGGCGGGGGCGGGGTCGGGCAGCAGGGGCGGCGGGAAGATTCCGCCGGTGGTGATTCTGTACGGCAGCGACCGCTCGGCACAGGCGGAGGTGGTGGACGACCTGCGGGCGCAGCTCAAGGCGACGCACGGCGAGTTTGACACGGTGATGTTTGAGGCGCCGGGGGCGCGGGCGGCGGACGTGCTGGACGAGTGCCGGTCGCTGGGGCTGATGGTGCAGCGGAAGCTGGTGATCGTGAACAACGCCGAGGAGTTTGTGAAGGAGGACGACGAGGAGGGGAGCGCACCGGGTGAGAAGACGGTGCGGGAGATGTTCCAGGCGTATTGCGAGAGCCCGGAGCCGGCGACGACGCTGGTGTTGCGGGCGGCGGGCAAGTGGACGGGCGGAAAGCTGGAGAAGGCTGCGCTGGCCAACGGGGGGATGTCGCGCAAGTGCGAGCCTTTGAGCAAGGACGAGGCGGTGGCGCTGGTGATGGCGCTGGCCAAGGAGGACCCGGCCGGCAAGGCCAGGGGCAAGCCGCTGGCGACACCGATGAGCGTGGAGGCAGCGCAGCGGCTGGTGGACGCGGTGGGCGGATCGGTGGGGCTGTTGCGCAGTTGCGTGGAGAAGCTGCGGCTGGCGGCGGTGGCGTTCTGCCCGGCGGGGTCGGCGCCGGCGATCGGGCCCAAATTGGTGGACCTGCTGGTGGAGATGTCGCGCGAGGAGACGATCTGGGCGATGCAGTCGAGCCTGCTGTCGGGCGATCCGCGGCGGGCGATGGCGGACTTGAAGGCGGCGGTGGAGATCTCGCAGCACGACGAAGCGGGGCTGAGTTACGCGTATGTGGACCTGGCGCGGAAGATCGACGCGGCGGCGCGGATGCTCAAGCGGGGGGACAACCCGATGAGCGTGGTGGGGAAGCTGCGTTTGTGGGGGCCGGGGAAGGATGCGGCGATGGACGTGGCGCGGCGGGTGAGCACGACGACGACGGCGACGCTGCTGCACAGCGCGGTGGCGACGGACGCGGCGGTGAAGTCAGGACAGGGTGATCCCCTGCGCCGCATGCAGGTTCTGACGCTGCGGATGGCCCGCGCGTTTGCAAGACCGGCGCGGTGATCGGCCGATGCATCATGCACGCGATCGAGGTGGAACCTCGGGGCGAAGCGGCGGTGCGCCTGCGGGCTGCATGGGGCGATGACCCCAGGCGGGCAGGCGGGCGCAGCGTCGAGCACTGGGCACGCACTGGCCGGAGGCCGCGGCATGAGGACGGAACGAACCTGGCGTGTGGTGGGCATGACCCCGGCGGCGCTGCTGGCGGGCGCGGGGCTGGCGGGTGCGGGGCTGGTGCTGAGCGCGTGCGCCAGCGGCGGGGGGCAGGCGCAGCAGCGGGCGGAGGTGAGCGTGTCGGGGCTGGATGATGACCCGGCGCCGAGCACGGACCCGATGGCCAAGGCGGCCAAGGACCTGGAAGAACTGATGGCCAAGCGGGCGCAGGGGCGGAGCAGCAGCGCGGGCGGGGATGAAGCACGGGTGGAAGCGACCGAGGGCGGCGGGGCAACGGCCCAGACGGCGGCGGGCGGGCGGGCGGCGGGCAAGCCGACCGCGGCAACGGCAGCGACGACGAACGCAACGGCAGCGACGACGAACGCGCCGGGCGCAACGGTGAACGCCAGCACCCCCACTGCTGCGGCTTCGGCGACGGCTGAGGCTGCGGGCGGTTCGGCGGGCGGTCAGGGGGGCGGTCAGGGGGGCGGCTCGGCGGCGCACCGGGTGACGCTGCGGCCGGCGGGGGGCAACGCAGGCGGCAACGCGGGCGCGGGTGAGGATGCGACCAGGCAGAGCCCGGAGGCGCTGGCGGAGCGGCTGCTGGCGGCCAGCGAGAAATCGCGCGGCGGGCAGAGCGGGCCGGTGGCCAAGGCGATCGCAGCAGCGGCATTGCGGGGTGTGACCGAGCCGCCGGCGGCGACGTGGCTGGCAGCGCGGCAGGGGTTGAGTGAGCGGCAGGCGGCGGTGGTGGAGGCGCTCGGGGACTCGCTGCGGCAACTGCGGACCATGAGCGAGGGGAGCACCGAGCCGGACGCGGCGGCGATGGCGACGGTGATCGCCGACCTGCACGCGCGGACCTCGGCGAGCGGGCGGCTGAGCGTGCCCCGGGCGGCGTTGTGCGATTCTGTGGCGGGGTATGGCCGCTACACCGAGGCGCCGGCGATGACCTTTCTGGCCGGGCGGGCGCACCCGCTGGTGGCGTATGTGGAGGTCGAGGGGTTCTCCAACGCGCCGGCGACGGCGACCAGCAGCGAGGGCGGAACACTGAACCCGGAGGAGCGGTACGCGGTGGAACTCAGCCTGGATGTGGACATCTTCACCGCCGACGGCGTGAAGGCGTGGGACCCTTCGCCGGTGACCATCCGCGAGACCTCGCGGAACATCCGGCGTGATCTGTTCCTGGTGCGGCGGATTGAGATCCCGCGGCATCTGTCGATGGGGGCGTACAACGTGAAGGTGCAGGTGCGCGATCTGCCCAGCGGCGGACTGGCGGAGCACACGATTGCGATTCAGCTCACGGGCGATCCGCGGGTGTCGCAGAAGGCGGCGGAGACGGGTGCACGCCAAGGGCGGGCGACGGTGACGCCGGAGTGAAGGGCGCGCGACGGGGTGCAGAACGCGGCGATCGCGGGCTGATCAGTCGAGCTTGCTGAGCAGCTCGTCGATGGCGGCGCGGGCCTCGGTGCTGGACTGGCGACCCCGCAGATCGGAGAGGAAGCGCTTGGCTCCGCCGGCACCGGACTTGCCGGCGACCATGCGGGCGACCTCTTCGGCGTCGCGGGTGAGTTGGCGGAGCCCGGCGTCGGTACGCACCAGCGTGCGCATGAGGTTGATCTGGCGGTCGTTCAGGGCGGTGCGGTTGGGCCAGGCGGCCTGCCACGCGAGGTCGGCCACATGGCGGCCGGAGGGCGGTGCACCGTCCTTGCCTGCGAAGACCGCGTCCTGCTCGCTGAGCACCTCGGCGAACTGGAGCACCGCGGCCCAGTCGCCCTCGCGGTAGGCGGCGCCGGCGGCGGTGACGGCCATGGGCGCGGTGAAGGCGGGCGAGTTGGGCTGGCGGGCGGCCTGGATGGCGGCCATGGCCAGGCGAAGGGCATCACGATCACGCCCCAGGAGCACGAGGGTGCGCAGGGCGGGCTCGAGCTGCTTGGCGGTGAGCATCTCGCGGAGCTGGGCGTCGAGCGCGGGGGCGGCCTTGAGGGCCTCGGGCAGGCCGGGGCCGGGGGGGATGCGGCGCTTGGCGGCGTCTTGCCCGACGCCGGCGGGGTGCGGGCCGACGGGCGTGTAGAGCGGGTCGCCCAGGACGGTGACGCGCCAGGGCGGGGCGTTGTCAAGCCTGGCCGCGACGCCCCAGGGCATGGGGGCGAAGACGCGGCGGGCGAAGATGGGCGTGGGAACGAAGGCGTTGAGGAAGGGCTCGTGCACGGAGCCGACATAGGCGAAGGCTCCGTGGGCGAGCCAGCGGCCGGCGACGGTGTTGGGGTCGGCGGCGAAGGCGGCGGAGAACGAGTGGACAAAGTGCACGGCGGCGGGGACGCGCAGGTCGGGGATGTCGCCGACGAGGGCGTCGCCGTTGCCGGCGCCGAAGAAATCGGGGTTGCCCATGGAGTTCACGGCGATCAGGCCGGCGTCAAGCCCGCCCCGTACCGACGCGACGGGCGCGTTCTTGGCCCCCCCACTTCCCGCCGGGTTGCGCCGCGCTGGTGTGGGGGCGAGCGCACCGGCGGTGATCTCGCGCCAGGTCTGCACGCTGCGGCGGTCGCCGCCGATGACCGAGGTGGTGACGCCGGAGCCGTCGATGGCCTTGGCGGTCTCGGCCATGGAGAAGAGCCGGAAGCCCTCTTCGTTGCCATATGCGTCGTAGAGGAACGCAGCACGGGGCGCGGTGAACAGGGCGGACATGGCGGCATAGGCGGAGTCGGCCTCTGAGCCGAAGATCTGACCGACCCAGGCCCAGCGCTGCGCGGTGACCAGGCCGCTCTCGATGGGGCGGCCGAGCAGATCGGTGGTGGCCAGGGGCTCGCCGGGCTTGGCGGTGAAGTTGCCCATGCCCGCCGGCACGCTGCCGACGGCGAAGGTGGTGCGGCCGGGCAGGCCGACGCAGAGGGTCAGGGCGTCGATGTCATCACCCAGGGCGCGGAAGGGGAAGCCGGAGCCGGCGGCGGCGGCCTCGATGGCCTCGGCGAGTTTGAGCAGTTCCGGGCCTTCCATGGTGCCGTTGACCTGATCGGTCTTGGTGCCGGGGCCGAGGGCAACGAGCAACTGGCCCCGACCGGCGGCCAGCGCCACCGCGGCGGTCCAGGCGGGGTCGGCCGGGTGCCAGAGGACCAGGCCCGGCGGGGTGAAGCGGAGGGAGCGCCACTGGGTGAGCAGGGCGGCGCGGTCGGCCCCCTTGGCGGACCAGGCGGCGGCGACGACGGACTCGAGCGCGGCGGCGCGGCCCGGGCCATCAGCGGCGGCGGGCCAGGCGGGTGCGTCGGCCTCGGGTGCGGACCAGCGGACGATGTCTGACGGGGCGAAGCCCCGGACGAAGCGGGCGATCTGCTCGGCGGCGCGGGGCGTGCCGTCGTCAATGAGGACGGGGAAGCGGTTGGTGAGGCTCCACTGGCGCAGGGCGGCGAGGTAGGAGCGGCCGTCGGGCACGATGACCAGGGCCGGGGTGACGGCGAGGTTCTGCTCGGTGACGCGGACGCGGAGGGCGAGTTTGACCTGGGGGGCGATCTGCTGTTGGGCGGGTGCCGCGGCGGGTGCGGGGTTTGGTGCGGGGGGAGTGGATGGCGCGGCCGGCGCGGCTGGTGCGGGCGCGGGTGCGGGTGCGGGTGCCGGGGCGGGGGCAGCTGGCGCGGGCTGGGCGTGCAGGGGCAGCGCCGGGGCCAGCGGCATGGCCAAGAGGGCGAGCGCGAGGGGGAGGGTGGTCCGGGGTGCGGTGGCCATGGGGGCATGGTAACCCCGGGGCGGTGTGAGGCCCGCCCGGTGTGAGGCCCGCCCGGTGTGCGGCGCTGCCTGTGTGCGGCCCGAGGCGGCGGGAGCGTGGCGTGGCGCTGGGCGTGGGGCGGCTCAGCGGGCGACGGGGACGTACTCGGCGATTTCCAGGCCGAAGGCGTCCAGGCCGGGCAGTTCGGTGCGGTGGTTGGAGATGAGCCGGACGGATCGCAGGCCGAGTTGGCGGAGGATCTGCACGCCGATGCCGAACTCGCGCATGTGGCGGGGAACGCCGGCCATGGCGTGGTCGGCGGGCAGGCGGGCGACCAGATCGGGAGTGTCGGGGTCGGGCACCGGGGCGTGGCGGTGGCGGAGGGTGTTGATGAGCGACTCGAGGGCGGCGGTGGGGCCGTCGGTCGGGGCGTTGCCTGCGCCACCTTCAGGCCGGAGGTAGACCAGGGCGCCGCGGCCGGCCTGCTGGATCATCTGCATCGAGGCCCGCAGGGTGTCGGAGGTGGGGCCGGCGGAGGAGGCATCGAGCACGGAGAAGATGTCGCCCAGGGTGTGGCGGCGGTGCATGCGGACCAGCGCGGGGGCGGGGTTCTCGATGGCGCGGCCGGCGGCGTCAACCGCGCCCACGTCGCCCACGCACAGGGCCAGGTGCGGCAGCGGGTCGACCATGCTCTCAAAGGCGACGAGGTTGAACGTGCCCATGGGCGTGCGGACGGGGGTGCCGGAGACCGGGGGCAGGCGGCGGACGAGGCTCTCGCGGGCGAGGCGGTGGGAGATGATCTGGGCGACCGAGCACATCTTGAGGTTGTGGCGGGCGCAGAGCTGCTGCAGGTCGGGCAGGCGGGCCATCTCGCCATCGTCGCGCATGACTTCGATGATCACGGCGGCGGGGTGGAGGCCGGCGAGGCGGCAGAGGTCCAGCGAGCCCTCGGTCTGGCCGGTGCGGACCAGGACGCCGCCGTTGCGGGAGCGGAGGGGGTTGATGTGCCCGGGGCGGACGAAGTCGTCCTTGCCGAAGGCGGGGTCGGTGAGCATCGCGATGCAGCGGGCGCGTTCTTTGGCGCTCACGCCGGTGGTGCCGCCGTGCTTGGGGTGCAGGTCGAGCGAGACGGTGAACGCTGTGCCCCGGACGGTGGTGTTGGTGCTGCTCTGCGGATGGAGGTCGAGGCGGTCGCAGTCGGCCTCGGTGAGCGAGACGCAGAGGTAGCCCCGGGCGACCGTGAGCATGAAGGTGATGGCCTCGGGGGTGACGAACTGGGCGGGGAGGACCAGGTCGCCCTCGTTCTCGCGGTCTTCGTCGTCGGTGAGGACGACCATGCGGCCGGCGCGGAGTTCGTCCAAGATCTCGGGGATGGGGGCGAAGGGCATGGGTGATCAGGCGCGAGGGAGGCGGGGGCGGGTCAGGCCGAGGCGCGGGTGCGGAGGTTGTCCAGCACGTTCATGAAGTTGATGTAGGCGTCGTAGGGGCTGTCGTACGGGGAGAAGTACGTGTGGACGTCGCCGTCGGCCCAGTACTTGGTGCTCATGTAGTAGAAGTGGTCGCTGGTGGTGAGCTTGCGCCAGTCTTCCAGGAGGGCGTCAGCATCGCGGGCCTGGCCGGAACCGGAGTCCGAGCCGGCGCCGACGGCCTCGGGGGCGACGGCGGCGACGCGGAGGCGGGCGACACGCTGCTTGACCAGGCGCTCAAGCCGGTAGACCTCGTTGAGGGCGTTGCTCTGCATGGCGTTGCCGAGCCAGGCGGAGAGGTCGCGTTCGCTATCGGCCCAGGAGATCATGTGGGGCACGTCGTAGGTGTCGGCGGGGGCGAAGCGTTCAAGGGCCTGGCTGGGGGTGAGGAAGCTGTTGCCGGATCCGGCGGCGAGCACGGCGGCGGGGAGCTGCTCTAAGAAGGTGAAGATGCCGGTGTCGGCCCACTGGTGCTCGCCGAAGGTCTCAAAGTCCATGAAGAGGTTGCAGACCTGGGCCGGGGGGGCCGGGGGGGCGGAAGGGGCGGGAGGGGCGGGAGGGGCGGCGGGAGCGGACTGAGCATCTGCCGGCGGGGCGGAGAGGGCCCGGGCGAAGGACTCGGCGGTGAGGGGGTAGCTGGGCGAGTTGCGGTCGCCGAAGCGGAAGGCGATGTCATCAGAGAGGCGGTGGTTCTTGAGCAGCAGGGCGAAGGGGCGGCCCCCGGGCCCGGCGCCGGTGTGGGGCGGGCGGTAGACCACGCCGGGGGAGCGGCGGCCGAGGTGCCAGTCGGTGCCCTCGCAGAGCACGCCGGCGAAACGGGGCTTGCCGTCGGGGGTGGTCATGGTGGCGATGTAGTGGGCGAGGTCGTTGTTGTAGATCAGCTCGGTGTTGCGGAAGACGCGGGGCGTCTGGCCGAACAGGGCGGCCATGCGGGCGGAGTGGGCGTTGACTTGGGCGGCGAACTCCTCGCGGCTGTAGAGGAAGGCCAGCGAGTGGTGGGTGGTCTCGGCGAGGAGTTCCACGCAGCCGGTGTCGCACAGGCGGGCGAAGGCGTCGATCAGGTCGGGGGTGTGCTGCTGGAACTGGTCCAGGACGGTGCCGGTGAGGGAGAAGGCGACGCGGAAATCGCCCCCGTGCCGGCGGATGAGCTCAAGCAGAAGAGCGGTGGCGGGGCGATAGCACTTGTCTGCAACTTTGCGGCAGATGTCGCCGTTTTTCTGCTGGTCGAAGTAGAAGGGGTCGGAGTCGAAGACCGAGTACCGCCGGAGGCGGAAGGGCTGGTGGACCTGGAAGTAGAGCACAACGGCGGGCATGGAGGTCGGGGCGATGGTACACCCCGCGAGCGTCAGGGGATGCTGCCCTCGTGCAAAGGGCGATGAGCGTGGACCGGGCGGGGTTGCGGAGGGGTGAC
>JAJTDF010000028.1 GCA_021294835.1 Planctomycetaceae bacterium | reverse complement strand
CGTCGCGGTCGTGTCAATCAGCGTGTGGCTGTTCATCCTCACGTGCATGGGGCTGTGCGAGTCGATCTTCCGAACGCCCGGACCCGTCATCCGGCGCATGGCCGATGCCTCATACTGGATCTACTTCGTCCATCTTCCGCTGTGCGTCGTCGTCCCGCTCCTGCTGCGGGATTGGCCTATGTCAGGCAGCGTCAAGATGCTGGTCACGACGCTCATCGTCATCGCGCTTTCCGCGGTCTCCTTCGAGTCACTCCGTGCCATGCTCCCTTATCGGACGCCGGCGGGCCGTCCATCTCCGGAACTGCCGCTGGCCTCATGATCGGCGGCTGAGCCGGATTCTGGTCTGCCCCACGTCGTCCCCTTGTGAATGTCGGTCATCCGTCGCACGAAGTCTGCCCGCGAGGTATCAGGACGTGCGATCCTTGCGCGGTCGCTCCAGATGGCCTGACGCCGCCCGACCCGTCACCCACCCTCTTGTTGAGGTCAACACGCCCACTCGCTCCGCCGATGGCCAGATGCTGTCGTTCGCCCTGCCATCTTTCAACCGGAGGCCAAGTGTCCGTCACCGACCGCAAGCCCGTCGTGCTCGTATCTGATGATGAACCGCATATTCGCGCCATCGTCACTGCGAAGCTGCGATCCGCAGGATTCACCGTCTACGAGGCCGGCGACGGTCAGGAAGCACTTGCGCTTGCGAGAGAACTGACGCCTGATCTGCTGATCACCGACCTTCACATGCCGTACATGTCGGGCGTGGAACTGTGCACAGCGCTGAAGGCTGATCCGGCCACCAGCGACATTCCCGCGATGCTCCTGACCGCGCACGGATTTCTGGTGGGTGGTGACGAACTCTCCCGCACGAATATCCGCAGCGTTCGCAGCAAGCCGTTCAGCGTGCGTGACGTGCTGCAAGACGCCCAACGCCTCCTGCAGGCGGCCTGAACCTCGCCCTCCAGAGATGCCCATGCTGAACGTAGCCCCTAACACCGCTCTGCACGCGCACCAGACCGTCTGTTCGCGCCTGGCGGAGCTGAGTCTTCCCGTCTGGCGTGTTGATGCCTCGGGTAACGTGCTGGCTGCGCCGGATGTGGGGGGGGACATCGGCCGTCTGCTGCGAAGTACCCCGATCACTGAGCTTGTCAGCGATGCCGCCCGCTCCCTGGCGGATGTCGATAAGCCTCAGATCATCACTCCCGTCTCGGGCTTCTCTGTCATCGCCGTGCCCGAAAGGCAGCGTCGCCGCTGCGTCGCCTGGACCATCGCTCTGGCCCCTTCCGGCGAGTTCATGCTCGGCGATCGATTTCAGCTGGCATGCCAGAGCGCCGGCCTGCCGCCGGAGCAGGCAAAGCAGGCGCTGGCCGCACTGGCAACGTATACCCCGGAAACGATCCGGCATCTCGCCGCCATGATCGGCTGGTCGGTTGCGGATCTCGTCGGTGAGGCCGATTCCCGCCATGCCATCGCCGGTTTCACGCGCCAGCTCACTGAAGACTTCGAGACGATCGACCTGCTTCACTCGCTGGCCAGGTTGATGGGCGACCCGTCCCGGCCGCAGGACTTTGTCAATCGCGCGCTGGCCAGGCTCAACGACTCGATGCAATTCGCCTGGCTCGGCTGCTGGGTCGCCTCCGATCCGCGCCTGGCCCGTCTCCCGATGCCCAGGACATTCCTGACCGGTGGCAGCCCGTTGCCCGAGACTGAGCTGTCGGCCGCCGCCGACTCCCTCGCCCGCGGGATGACCGCCGACAGCAAGCCGCTGATCATCTCTGAGGCGCCCGAAACCGGGTTGCCCCGAGGCGTCCAATGCATCGTTCAGCCGGTCGCCAGAAACTCCCGCCTGCTCGGTCTGCTTATCGCGGGTGACAAGCAGAGCGGCGACCCGGGCGTCACCAGCTTTGATATCCATCTGCTGGAGACCGCCGGCGCGTTCATCGCCGCCGTCCTGGAAAACGGAGCGCTCTATGCAGAGCAGAGCGCGATGTTCATCGGCTCACTCAAGGCCCTGACCTCATCCCTCGATGCCAAGGACCGCTACACAGCCGGTCACAGCGAGCGGGTGGCCTGCCTCGCACGCCAGTTGGCCCTGGCGCTCGGTCTTCCGGAGAACATCGCCGAGCGCGTGCACATCGCCGGCATGGTTCATGACGTCGGCAAGATCGGTGTGCCCGAGGCCGTGCTGCTCAAGCCGGGCAAGCCCACCGAGGCCGAGTTTGCGATGATCAAGCGGCACCCTGAGATCGGTTATGCGATTCTCAAGGACATTCCGCTCATGCAGGACATTCTTCCGGGCGTGCTGCACCATCACGAGCGGTACGACGGCAAAGGCTACCCCAGCGGCCTCGCCGGCGAACAGATCCCGCTGTTCGGCCGCATCCTTGCCATTGCCGACACATTCGACGCCATGAGCTCAAACCGCTCGTACCGACCCGCACTGGGCCGTCAGCAGGTGATTGCCGAGCTGCAGCGGTGCGCCGGAACGCAGTTGGATCCCGCCCTCGTCCCTGTCTTCCTCAGTCTGGATCTGTCCTTCTTCGACCGGCTGATGGCGGCCCATCGCGACCATGTCACCGACGTAGCCGCTCGGGCCGCCTGAGTCTGTCCGCCGCTCCACCTGTCCCTCGGGGGTACGCCGCGCTCAAGCCGGCGTGAGCCGGCGGAGACGCCCCATCGGTCCATCCCGGGAGCATGCCGGCCGGAGAAACGCCCAACCTCTCCTCGCCTCGGCCCCGACCGTGAACCGCGCATCGGCGTCGGCCGTGTCTGAAGGCCTGTCAATCTGCAATCCTCGTGAATGACCCGGATACCGGCGCAAAGCCGTTCCCGCGGATGAAGCCCGGCGGGGCCGGCGTCTGGCTCACCGCAAACAGCACAGGTGCGTCCGCGATGATCAGGTCGCCGCCGCTGAGCACCGGCCCGTAGATCGTGGTCTGCTGCTCGAGCCGCAGCGTTCCGGACGCATAGACAAGACCGCTGATCATTGACGGATACCTGTCCAGTATGTCGGTGTCGCTCACGCCGCGGTACGGAGCCGTGGATGGGTTCAGGTTGAGATTGCGTGTCTCGGCAAGATCAACCGACGACATCGCAATGGTGATGTTCCCGATGACGATCAATGCGGGATAGCCGGGCGTGGCAGCCTCCATCAGCACACTGTCTTCAATGCGGCTGTCCTCGCCGGGATTGATCAGGACGAGCGTGCCGTGGACACGAGCGCCGCTGACCGTGACGCGTTGCGAGTCGCAATCAAGCAGGTAGACACCTGACTGGTTCGTCGTGCCGAATGGGTTCACGCCGGGAGCCAGCACGAACCCGTTCAGGTCGATACGATTGGCCGGACCGGGAAGGGAGTTTCGGTCAATCGTGGTGGCGATGCCTTGATAGGCTGCGAGAACCTCGTGTTCGTTCGGCACGGCCAGCGTGGCGGTCTGGCCATAGGTGGGCTGATGATACACCGAGCCGCTGACCGTGCCGCCCGCATCGACCTCAGCATGCACGTTGGCCGTCGTCGCGATCGCATTCCCCGCGCAACCGACGGGGCCGTACGCCCGCAGCGTGCATCCAGCAAACGAGACGTTGCCTCCGGCATGCGCCGCCCACTCCAGCGCATCCAGGCCGAGGGCGTTGGCGCGAAACCGCCGCTGATACACCTGTCTGGCGTCGTTGAAACGCCCCTCGGAGATCACCAGCACATCATCCGTAAGGTTGTTGGCGGGCAGCCCGTCGACCGGATCAGTCACGCGCACGCTGAACGTGCCCCCTGCGAAGGCGTGATCGGAGTACATGACGCCCCCTGTAACGCCCGATCGCCAAGCCGCCGTATTCCGCATCTGGCCTGCCGCAACCTCCAGCCCTGCCTGCGCGATCAACCGTGCTCTTTCAATGTCGACGGTCCGCTCCACCGCCTGCCGCTGTGCCCCGGCCGCCATCATGCCCGCCACTCCGGCAACGCTCACCAGCACGACCGTCGACATCACGATGACATAGGCCGATCCGCGTCGTCGGGCCTTTGGGCCGAAGATGATCTGCCCCATGCGGTGGGAGGCGTTCATTGAGGCTCTGCCTCCCCCGCCTCGGTGCGAAGCGCATGAAGCGTAACGATCGGCCGGTCGTTCTTCAGGACCATGACCTCGATCCGTCGCAGGCCGGTGTCGATGAGCGTCGACGCGTCAGGCTTTGTGGGCTGCACAAACTCCACCCGAACAAGTCGCCGCCACTCCCCTCCGGCCATTGTGTCTCCTGCCTCGCTGAGCGGCGGCGAGTCGTCCAGACCGTGATAATCAGCCAATTCATCGAATGCCCCTCGCGCTTGCCCGGCTTTGCTCTTGAGCAGACTCGCCGGCAGCGGCGTGCCCGCTGAATACGGCCTCCCTCGTATCTCGCTCATCAGTGAACTGGCAAGCGCCATCGCCCGGCCTCGCTCCGATGCTGCTTCACGGGCCCGGCTGGTCTGTCCCGCCGCAGTCAAGGCCGCCGCCGCCAGGCCGCCGGTGATCGCGACGCACACCGCCGCCTCAATCAGCGATACGCCGCGTCGAATGGGCTGCAGGCCGCGCCGCATCATGGTCTCAGCTCCGGAGCTCCAGGTGTCAGCACCCGCAGCGAATGTGGCGGCCGGCCCAGGACGCGAAGCGAAAGCTCGATGCTGCGCACTCGTGTGACAGTCTCAGTCATGGTCGTGTTGCGCGTCACGATGCCCCACAATCTGTGCTGAACGGTTCCCTCGCTGTGTGTGGTCCACGTTCCACCGCTGTTGGTGCTGATCGCCATCAGTCCAGGCGAGGCAGAGCCGCTCCTGGTCGCCAACACCCGCGCCACGAAGACACCGCCGCCGCCTGCTCTGAACACCGCGCACAGGCCCGAGGTCGCCGGTTGAGATGGCACGCCGCTGAACTGCAGCACGTGCCTGTCATAGATTTCGCCGAGTGACGCTTCGGTGATCGAGGCGGTGCCGACTGTCATGCCGCTCGGTGTGCCGTCGCTGCGGGGGGTCCGCAGAGCAACGTCCAGCGTTCCCACAATCGGAGGCCAGTCGCGCGCCGTGATTTCCAGCCGGGTTGGCCTCCATGAGACCGCGTCAGGGGGCAGGGCCGGTATCAGCAGGTGTGACACCCACGCAGATGTGCTCACATTCGCATTCAATTGCGAAACGTCATACAGATCGATGGTGATCGTGCTGATCGGCGTGGTGTCCGCCGCCAGGTTGATCGTGACCTCCGTCGCGGATGCGGACAGATCGGCCTGCAGCCGCTCTCTCACGCCGATGTTGTCCATCGTGCGCACACCGTTGGCTGTCGTGTCGTCGTCGGTGGAATAGCCCGATACGCCAAGCAGATTCCCGGGTATCGAACCGCTACCCCCGCTTTGTTTGGTAATCGATGCCGCCTGCCACCTGCCGTTATTGTCCCAGAAGCCGCGGAGCGTCACGCCGTTGGCCGCTCGCTCGCTCGCCTGACCGGTGCCGACATCATCATTGGTGATGAGCCAGACATCATCATTGTCGTTGAACCTCACACTCCTGATGCCGAGGCGGATCGGATTGGCCGACGCAGCAAAGCCCAGCTCAACCCGGTTGAACCGGCGCGAGGCTGTCACGGTGAAGTTCTGGCTGTTGCGGTCCGAGGCTGAGAAGGTGTGGCTTCTCACCAGCGAGGGGCCGACCTCCGCCGCCGAGAGCAGTTGCTCCGGACTGTCCACCAATCCGGTGTCACGTATCACTCGTGAATCGAACTGCTCGGTGGAGAACGTCGCATCCGATACGTTCTCAATCACGGTTGTCCAATCTCCCGCATTCACCCGCCGCTGCAGCTTGGCTCGGGTCTGCCCGCTCCACGCATACTCGACGATCTCGGCGTCGCTGTCGCCGTCCCGGTCCGGAATCGTCAGCGTCAGTGACGTGTCGGTGTGCGTGATCGCCGAGGCACTCTGGATGTCATCAGACATCTGTTCGAACACCCGCCCAACCTGCAAGGCGTGCTCGTCCGCCCCACCGCGAACGGGCATCGCTCGCAATGACAATGTCAGCACCGACCCCAGCGCCGTCAGGAGAATGCCCAGCACGCTCAACGACAGGACCACCTCAATCAGGGTAAAGCCTGATGCGGTGCGATTCCGGTGCGACCCTCCGCCGCGATGCCGTCGGCCGACGGGCGCGGCCATCCGCCCAGTGGCCCGTCGTCGCAGCCCTTCAGCAGCGGGATCAAACAGCCTGTACCCGTCGCACAAGGCGACAGGGTGCTCGATCTCCGACCGGACCGTTGCTGGTGCTCGTGAGGCTGTCAACATGGCGTTGTTCATCCTCCGCCCTCGGCTTGAGCTCTGGTGACGGTCCGAACGCTCACCACGCCGTCAGTGTCCACATCCAGCCGCCGCCATTCCTCGCCGACGCCGACGGCAAACCACGCCGCCTTGTCGGCCCGACCGAAGGCGTCGAACGCGATGGGCGAGCTTGCCAGATCTCCCCTGGTCGTGCGGACGCCGTACGGCTCCTGCGTCAAGTCGACTGAGTGACTGGGCTGGGCGGGTGATCCGAAGGCGTAGCCGGTGCGATCTATCAGAACGAATATGCGTCCGGAGCTTGTGGCCCGCGCCTCATTCCGCGCTCGCTCAATGTCCGTTGCGATCCTGCTTGTCGCCGCCTCGACGCGATAGCGGACCTGGCTGGTGCCATAGCGCGGTACGGCGACAGCCGCGAGCACACCCAGAATCATCAGGACGACCACCAGTTCCACGAGTGAAAACGCCGCTGGACGGACGTTGCGCCGGCGCGATGCCTGCGTCTGGTCAATCCGGCGACGTGTGGTCTTCCCATCCATGGGGCAGACTCGAGGTGGTCAACGGTTGTTCTGCATGCAGGCTGCGGATCGCGCGTGGGGCGCGTATCCCCGCACCAGACGGCCGCTCGGGGAACAAGTCAAAGTGAACACCGATTCAGAGCCGACAGCCGATGGGCAATCAATAGTCGCTATAGAGCTTGCCCCGTGCGTCCATCAGATCGCCGGTGTTTGCGAAGATCCTTCCGGTATCGCTGTCGTACACCCACGCCGTGCCCGCGGCCACCGCCGACCCGACGTCCGTCTTGCCCTTTTCGGCCCCGACCGGCAGAGCGGGAATGGCCCGGAGATACGGCCCGTAGATGTGAGTGGAGTCCTTCGTCGCGCTCTGACCGCCCGCCCCATTGGTGTATGTGGTCAAGTGGTTCGCGAAGCCGGTCTCCGGCGGGTAGGCGCCCTGCTCGGTCTTGTACAGGTCAATGGCGTTCCGCAGCACCGAGAGATTGGCTGTCAAGGCCGAGTCCGTGGCGCCCTCTGCGCCTCGGCTCATTCGCGGAATGGCGATGGCGCCGATGATCCCGATGATCACGACGACAATGACCAGTTCAATCAGGCTGAAAGCGCGGTGACCGATGGCAGCGACCATGAATGACCTCCGGTGACGAATCTGCCGCTCGAGAACGGCGCACGAACGGCTCTGACTACGAAGCGGAAGACCGCCTCCGAGGGTGTATCGGTCGCTGTGTACCCCGGCTTGATACCCCGGATCACCTTATTGACGGGGCGAGCCCGCGTCGTCGGCAGCATCGGCGTCCTTCGTTGTCGGCGTGAGGCTCTGGCCGACGCCCTGCTCTGGTCGCAGTCTCAGGGGTACCCGCAACCCGCCCACCTCAAAGACCGCCTGATGGTCGTCAACATCGATCAAGACCGCCTGCCCCAACCGGTCCCCGACCGAAAGCAGTCTACCGCTCACCATCGCTCGCCCCGGGAACTTCCCGCTCCTGAGAAGGACCGATACCGAATGCTGGCGGGCAAAGACCGCTGCAGCGTCGATTTCCGGTTGTGCTTCGGCTACGGCCGGTTCTGCCTGTCGCCACCTTGCCGGTAAGGCGAACGCATCAATGACCGCTGAGTCGGGAGCAGCCAGCTGCTCCACACGCTCGGCAGCCGGTCGGTGTGTGGCCGCGGATGCCGTCACGGGCGTGCCCCCTGCCGCAGCCTCAGCCTGCGGGGCCTGCTCATCGGCCTTGGCGATTGCCGGCCCAGAGGTCCCCAGGAAGACCTTGTCCACCACGAGGCCGACGCCGGCCAGGACAAGCACTGCGAGAGACGCTTTACGTTGATTGGTGAGTTCCACACACCAACTAAGCAAACAAACCGCGTCCATGCAAGGCCGACGGGTTCAATTGTTGCGCGTTCGGGCCGAAGGATCGGTGCTGTCGGCACTTCCGGGAGCGCTCACCGGGGCGGCACCATCGCCACCACCAGCGCTACCCGGATCGTCTCCCGCGAGCGCGTGCCAGACGAGTTGCATGGCAACGTCTGCTTGCCCGTCGGTGTTCTCGGGCGTGGATGAGACCGCCAGCCGCGCCACCGCCGTGTCCCGCATCTCCGCATGCAACAGGCGCAGAAACGCCACCGCCTGCGGATACCGGGCACGGCCGGCGACCGCAATCGATACCATCCTCGAGCGGGGTCCCTGAACAGCCTTTGCCGGGGTCAACTGCGTCACCTTCAGGCCCACCTTCTCGGCCAGTTCAGTCAGCCGTGACAGTCGCCGGTTGATGCCGCTTTCGGATTCAAGTGTGAGGCCGATCGCTGTCCATTCAGCGTTCAGCTTCGTCAGGTCGGTCGATGCCGATCGCAACAGCGCTTCCCGAGCCCGGCATTGCTCATCCAGTTCGCGGATGCGAAGTGTCTGGGCTTCAACCGCATCCCGGGACATCATCGTCGGCCGATAAACGGCGAAGTATGCGACAGCAGTCACTCCGGCGATGCCTGCAATCGCCGCGATGTCGATCGTCCAGGCCCCGGCGAGCCCGCAAAAGTGCTTGTGGTTCATTTCTTGTTGTCCCCTCTCTCTCGCAGCGAAGCGCCCACGCGAAACGCGATGACGTCGCGATCATTGAAGCTGACCGCCTTCGCTTCCTGCAGCAGGACCTCGTCAAAGACCTCTGTCGCTTCCAGAGCGGCCACGAAGGCAGAGGCATCCCTGGCCTCATCGGCAATCCCCGCAAGCCTCAGGGAGAAGCTCCGTGGCGCCGGTCCGCGTCCCTTGGTTGCTGCGCCTGGTACTCTGCTGTTTTCCGCCTTGGGATCGGTATCGGGAGCCACTCCGATACTCGACATCTCGCACGACGTCAGAACCACTCGTTCACCTTTCAGTGAAGCAAACGCCGCAAGCACCCGACTCCAGTCCGGGTGTCGGCCCACCGATCGTGCGCTGTCCAGCCGGGCCTGCGTCGCCTTGACGGTGCCCTTCGCCCGCGTCACCTCCTGATCCAGCTTCTCAAGTCGCAGTTCAGCTCGCCGTACCGCATCGGTGGTGTGTCGCATCTCGCCCGAGCCGGCCGTCACAGCCAGGCACAGAACCGTCAGGCCGGCAAGGTAGATCACGCCGACGAAAGCCCACGCAAAGGCTCGCTGCTCGCGAGCTGTCGCTGCGAGCCTCGCGGCAGGAATGAGATTGACCGCGTTCATGCCGCCCTCCTCGACGCTCGGCGGCTGCGGCATGGGTGGGTGGTCAGCGAGATGGCGCCGCACAAGCCGCTCGCACCCCGAGTCACCAGTGACGGGGTGCACTCAAGCGTCAGCATGGCCGGAGCCACCGGAGCCACCGGAGACGCCGATGCCTCAAGCGCTGCTTCGATCTGCTGCGCAAGACCGGGAATCTCCGCGCCGCCGCCGACCAGCAATACGGTGCGTCGCCCGGTTCCCGGGTACCGGTGGGCCGCGTAGGCGAGCGATGTCTTCAACTCCCGCGAGAGCAGCGCTGCGTGTGCCTCGACCTGCGAGAGGACCTCCCGGTCTGCTGCCCGCCGGCCGGAAACGCCGTTATGGCCCGGGTCGGCGAGCACATCCTCCAATGGCGACTCCTCCATGCCAGCTCTCGACAGGGCTTTGCCGTACACGCACTTCACGCCGGCGTCTGCGATGACTCTTGTGTACACCAGCGCTGGGCCGCGCAGCAGGGACACGGTCGCCGATGACCAGCCGATGTCCACAACCGCGTTCAGGCCGTTCCCCGAGGCCGTACAGAGCGGCACCAGGCCGCGCGCCAGTGCGCATGGAAGCGGCTCGATCGCCCGCACCCGAAGCCCGGCGCCCCACATATGGTCCACAAGCGTCGCTGCGTGCTCGTGTGTCATGCCAACGGCAAGAGCCGCCACGCCGTCGCTGGCGCGGCCTCCGCCGGGGCGCGCTGTCTCCGGCAGATCCCACCAGGCAGCCTCAATGCTCGCCGCGTCAACCTTGTGAGCGCGAGCCAGTTCCATCCGCACGATGGTGGCCAGCGGAGCCCCGGACGCCCGAGGGGGGAGGTCCAGAATCAGCGTCATGATCACACCTGCTGGTCCTGCAACGACCACGTCATCGCCTCGAAAGTCCCGACGCGTAAGCACCCCCGCGAGACGCTCGCATTCCTTCAGCGTGGGCAGCGCTGTCGCTTCGGCACGCGGAATGGTGATGGCGCGAGCAAGCCGCCAGCCGCCGCGAACGCGATGGCACTGTGCTGCTTTCACCGTTCGTTGACCGAAGTCCACGCCGATCGGGCTCCATGAACCTCCTGGGTTCAGGATGTCAGACATCGATGGAATCATGGGGCGCCTCCGCTCTGCATCGCCGTCAGATCGAACAGCGGGAGGAACATGCTCACGGCAATCAGGCCTACGCCTATGCCCATCGCGATCAGGATGATCGGTTCGATGATGCCTGTAAGTGTCTTGACCATGAGTTCATTGTCCTCGTCAAGGAACTCCGCCATGTTCAGAAGTGCCGGAGCCACCTGGCCCGTGCGCTCTCCGCTGCGAAGCGCATCGACCACGCCGCCTCGGATCAGATCGCTCCCGCCCCATGCTGTGCTCAACGCCTCTCCCCGCGTGACCACATCCTCCGAAGTTTCCAGAAGCGCCGCGTACAGCGCGTTCCCCGCAGCCGCCTTGGTCAGACGGAGTGCCTCGAGCATCGGCACCTTGCCTTCGATGAGCACGCCAAGCACCCGGATCACCCGTGCCGTTGCGAACGCCCGCGTCACATTGCCGATCTGCGGCAGCCGCACCAGAAGCCGGTCAATCATCGATCGACCTGCCTGGCTTGTCACTGACACATACCCGGTCACAATCATCATGGCGGCCCCGCCCGCCATCAACGGCCAGTGTGATGCCAGCAGGTGCGAGAGATCCATCAGCAGACGCGTTGTCGGTGGCAGCGGGGCATCCAGGGTCTTGAACAGGCCCTCGAACCGGGGCAGTACGAAGCCGATCATCAGGCCAAGCACCGCAACGCCCATGCACGAGAGCAGCGTCGGATAGATCATCGCAGCAGACAATTGGCTGCGGATCTTGATCTCCTGCCTTGTCAGAGCGCTCAAACGGGCGAGCATGGCATCAAGCCGTCCGCCGCTCTCGCCCGCCGCCACAAGACTGCGGCTCACGGAGTCAAAGTACTCCGGATGCGATTCCATTGCAACCGAAAGGGGTTCACCCTCTTCCACCCGCTTGCAGATCGCACCGAGGGTCTTCCTCCATTCGGCATCCTCCGCCTGTTGCTCAATCGATCGGATGGCTTCCACAATCGTTGTGCCGGTGCCCACCAGGACCGTCATCTGTCGCGCGAAGTGCGCAAGGCACTTGCGACGCTTCCCAGCCCCGAACAGCGGTCCACGCTTGGTCACTGCCGCCGTTGAGCCGGCGCGAGACTCCCGCACGTCGGATACGAACAGACCGCGGCGACGGAGCACCTCCGACGCTTCATCACGGCTGGCCGCCTCGACCACCTCGTTCACTGTCCGGCCTGCACGGTCAAAGGCTTTGCACGTGAACCTCATGCCGCCTCCCGGCCCGGGATCTGATCCACGCTCGGCTTGTCGACGGCTGTCGTCTCGGCCGCCGAGCCCGCCGTGCGACGAGGTGCCTCCAGTGCATTGTCCATCGATTCATCCATCGAGGTCACCCGCAGAATCTCCTCCAGGCAGGTTTTCCCTGACAGAGCCAGTAGAACGCCCTCTTCGCGAAGCGTCAATCCGCCACCTCGTCTGAATTGCTCACGAATATCGTGCATCGGGGCGCCGTGGTGAATCATCCGGCGTATCTCCGGGGTGACCTCCATCACCTCATACACCCCAAGCCGCCCCTGGAAGCCGCTGTCGTGGCAATGCTGGCAGCCGCCGCCCTTCTTGAACGGAATGCCCTCCTTCTCCAGGAGGTTCGCGTCCTCAAGCACCTGTCGCGGCGGATAGTACTTGGCCACGCAGTGCTTGCACAGCGTGCGGGCAAGCCGCTGGGCCACTGCGCCGTTGAAGGCCGCCGAGAGCAGGTAGGGTTCGATGTCCATGTCAACCAGCCGCGCCACCGCCCCGGGTGCGTCGTTGGTGTGCAGGGTGGCCAGGACGAGGTGCCCCGTCAGTGCCGCCTGCACCGCCACACGCGCTGTTTCCACGTCCCGAATCTCGCCCACCATGATCACATCAGGGTCCTGGCGGAGAATCGAACGCAGTGCTCGGGCGAAGGTCAGGCCGATCTGCTCATTCACCTGAATCTGGTTCACCATGTCGAGTTGATACTCGACAGGATCCTCAACCGTGAGGAGATTCACTTCCGGACCGCGAAGCAGGTCCAGAGCGGAGTACAGCGTCGTGGTCTTGCCGGAGCCGGTTGGGCCCGTCACAAGGGCCAGTCCGTGCGGTTGTTCAAGGATGCGTTTAAACGTGGTCAACGCATCCGAGCGGAAGCCCAGATCCTCCATGCGGACACGCAGGTTCGCTTTGTCAAGTATGCGGACCACGATCTTCTCGCCCAGAAGCGTCGGCATGGCGCTTACCCGGAGATCGATGTCCCGACCCTCCGCGATGATCCGCACCCGCCCCTCCTGCGGCAGTCGCTTCTCAGCGATGTCCATCTTGCCGATCACCTTGACCCGGCTCACAATCGCCGCATGCATGCCCGTCGGTGGCTTCATCAGGTCGCGAAGCACGCCGTCAATGCGGTAACGGATGCGTGTGCCCTTCTTGTCCGGCTCGATATGGATGTCGCTCGACTTGTCCTTCACCGCCGTCAGAAACGCGACATTCACCAGGTTGATGATGGGGCTTCCCGCCACCATCTGATCAAGGTCGGCGGTTGGGCCCTCGTCAATGCTCTCGCGCTCGACAACCTCGACGTCTGACTCCGCCAGACTGGTCAGGAAGGCGTCAACATCCACGTCGCCCCCGCGGTACTTGCGGATAAACTCGAAGATGTTCGCTTCAAGCGCCAGTACCGGATTGATCCGCAGGCCTGTCACCTGACGCAGCCGGTCAATCGTCGGAAGACTCTGCGGTTCCGCCATGGCCACCGTCAGAGTGTCCCGCACCTTGAACATCGGAAGGACTTTCAACCGCTCCGCTTCCTCGTCGCCGACGAGCTTCAGCAGAGGCGGATCGATCAGGCCGTGCCGCAGAATGCACCCCTTGATGCCGAGGCCGTCTGCAACCGCCTTGACCAGCTTCGCGTTGCTTATCAGGCCCTGCTCAACCAGCAGCTCCCCCAGCAGCCTGCTGGTTCGCCTCTGCTCGATCAATGCCCGCTCAACTTGCTCCCGGCTGAGGTGGCCATCGGCCACCAGCGCGTCGCCAAGCCGAAGTCGCTCTCCACTGCCGCCGGGACCCTGGGTTGGCGTGCGGCCTCGCGGAGTCGGCCCGGCGGGGCCGTTCTCGTCGGTCTGCGGCTTGTCGGCGGACTTGTCGGGCAAGTATCACTCCGTTGCTGGCTGCAGCATGGATGTCTCAGCGGCCGATCGGCTCACGACAGAAAGCTCCGCACCGCGGTGTTCGTGTTGTCGAAATAGTCGCACTGTGCCCCCACCTCGGTCAGGTCCAGCACCTCTCGAACGGTCTCGTTCACCCCGCAAAAGCGGATCGTGGACCCGCTCGACGCTAAAACCTCGGTGGCCTCGAGAATCACCTCAAGCCCCCGGCTGTCGACGAAGGGCACAGCGGTGGCATCGATCACGAAGCGCCCGAGGCTCCGCTGCATCACATCCTTGACGGCCCGCCCGAACTGATCTGCATCCCCCTGTACCAGCGGCCCCATGGGCTTCAGGATGGTGACCGCGCCATGCCGTTGTTCGATGATGTCCATGGCGATCTCCTTCAGGCGGCTCGGCTCAGCGTCGTTCCCGCCGCCGATGGCGCGGCGCTCAGTGGCAACACAAGTGTGAAGGTGCTGCCCTTATCCAGTTCGCTCGATACCGTGATGTCTCCGCCATGCTGACGGGCGATCTGCCGCGCTAGCGCAAGGCCCAGGCCTGAGCCGGTGATCGAACTGATCCGGTTGTCCTTCGCTCGGTAGAACTGCTCAAAGATCAGTTCGTGCTCCTCGGGGCGGATGCCGATGCCATTGTCCGAAACATGCACAAGCAGCACATCGCCCTTCGCAGGATCGGCCTGAGTTTCGACCATGACACCGACGCGTCCGCCGACCGGCGTGTACTTCAGGGCGTTGCCCAGCAGGTTGTGCAGTGCCAGCGTCAGCTTGTCGCGGTCCGCGAACAGCGTTGGCCACTTCGGCGGAAGGTCGAACGTCAGAGAGATCTCCTTGTCCTGAGCCTGTGCCTCGTAATCGGCCCTCAGCTCCTGGAACAGCGGCTCGAGCCTGACGTCCCCGCGGTTGACGGACATTGTGCCGGCTTCGATCTCCGCGACGCTGAGCATGTCGCCGACGATACGTTCCAGCCGCCGAGACTCCTCTGAGATCACATTGATGCACTTGAGCCGGGCGGCAGGGTCGTCATCCTGCTGATCGATCAATGCATCGATGTAAAGGCGTATGTTGGTCAGGGGCGTTCGAAGTTCGTGCGTCGCCTGTGAGACGAGTGAATTGCGAGCCTCGTCGGCGGCCTTCTGCTGCGTGACATCGGTGACGATGATGATAGCTGCCGAGGAGCCGTTGCTCCGCACCGCTCGGCAGGCGAAGCGAAGTACCGCACCGTCGCCGAGCCTCACCTCAAAGGACTCCCGGCGGCGAAGCGTGCCGGCGGCGACGCCCTTGATAACCTCGGCGCCGTCGCCGAGCTGCACGGCCAGCGACAGCGAGGTGCCTTCCAGCTCTTCGCGTGATTTGCTCAGGAGCACGGCTGCCGCCCCGTTCACATACGTGACGTGCATGGAGGAGTCGATCATGACCACGCCCATCCACAACGCGTCGCATGCATTGCGGATCTCCCGATCGATGCCGCTCCCCGCCCCGCCGGAGTTCCCCGGCGCGGTCACCAGGTCCGCCTGCCGACGCAAGTCGTGGCACTCATCCAGCATGGCGTTCCACGCCGTAGCGGCGGCGCCGAACGAGTCATCGACCCGAAGCACATCAACGCACCGCTCGCCGGTGCTCGCCGCCGTCAGCGCCTCACCCACGGCGGTCAGCGCACGAAGCCGCGTCCGCATCCACCGATAGGTGATCAGCAGTCCGCTGAGTCCGATGACCGCGATCCCGCCCAGGCCCGCCCGCACCTGCCAGGTGCCCCACGGCGCGTGTCGCCGGCCGTCCCCGATGATCAGACGCGCTGTGCCCCTCCCCGGAATGCTCAATTCGCTGACCAGTCGCGCCCCGTGCTCATTGATCGTCGTCTCCAGTTCGTCCAGTTGGCCCTCGGGCCATTGTGCTGCCAGCCGCATCACCGTGACTCGGGATGGATCCGCGTCTGCCAGAATGCCCCCTCCCGGCAGCACAACGCGACATTCGTCTAGGCCGTTGGTGCGGGCGGTCTCGGTGATCAGCCTCCGAAGGGCGGTGAGCTCCCCGGCCGCCAGCTGAGATTCGACTGCCTGCGTCAGCAGCACGCTCGTGCTGGTGATGTGATCCCGGCGTGCCGCCGTGATCGAACTGCTGGCCGTGTACAGCGTCCAGAATGAGGATGCCGCCAGTACCACAAGCAGCACCGCACCGAGCATCAGCCCGAGCGTCGCCGCCACTGTTTCACCTCTGAGCATGCGCACAGCAAGACTCCCGTCCTCCGCTGCCGGAGGTGCTCCGCCGCCTTTGACGACCGGCAACAGCGTCTTTGATGACGCTTGTGGCGTATCGGCGATTGGCGTCGCAACTTGAGTGCAACGCGTCTGATAACCCCGTCGTTGGGGGGAACTATCTCGGCTATTGGCCGTTCCTGCATCACCACGGCTTGCCCCAAGCCGTCTCGTGCTGCCCGTCCGGCAACGTCGCCCAAAGTCCTATCGCCGACCGCCCGGATCCGGAGCCGACACCTCCTCCCGAGCGACCTCCTCCGACCTACGCGTCAGCCGCCCTCCCGCCGTGCGGCCAGCCCCTTATGCCGTTTCCCCTGCCCCGCGGCCGACTGCTGCGCGTCATCGCTCCGACTGATCTCCGCCAACCCCTTTCGTCGTCGCAAGTACCATGCTGCGGGGCAGGTCGAAGGTAAGCGAGCGTCACGCTGGGCATGGAGCGCCTTTCCGTGGACCGACCCTGCGCACCCAGTTGCTCGCCCCGCCCCAACTCGGCAACCCCGCATGCAAGCGCCGGCCTTTCCGTGTGTACGCTGTCCCCATGCCTGTCATCCCGCCGCTGCCCACGCCATCCGCCTTCATCATCCGCCCCTTGTGTGCCTTCGCGCTCTTCGCCTTTGCGCTGGCCTCCTGTGCCACGCCGCAGTCCGCAGGCACCGCCCAACCCACCCCCGCACCCATCGCCCACTCCACCGCCACAGGCCCCCTGCGCATCGCCATCATCGGCCTCGTGCACGGCCACGTCGAAGGGCTGCTGTGGCAGGCCTCCCAGCGGTCCGACCTCTCCATCGTCGGCATCTACGAGCCCAATCGGGCGCTCTTCGACCGCCTGGCCGCCAAGTACAAGCTCGATCCGGCGCTCCATCACTCCTCCCTCGAGGGCATGCTCGACGCCGTCAAGCCCGAGGCCGTCAGCGTCATGTCCCCCATCGCCGACCACCTCGCCGCCGTCGAGGCCTGCGCCCCGCGCAAGATCCACCTGCTGATCGAGAAGCCCCTCACCTTCAGCGCCGCCCACGCCGCCCGAATGCAGCATCTCGCCGACCAGCACGGCATCCTCGTGCTCACCAACTTTGAGACCAGTTGGTACGCCTCCGTTCGCGAAGCGCACCGAATCACCTCTTCCCCCGACGCCGCGCCCATTCGCCGCATGGTCTTCCGTCACGGCCACAAGGGCCCGAAGGAGATCGGCTGCGCCCCCGAGTTCCTCGCTTGGCTCACCGACCCGGCAGCCAACGGCGGTGGAGCCATCGTGGACTTCGGCTGCTATGGAGCCGTCCTGTCCACCTGGCTCATGAACGGCCAGCGTCCGACCAGCATCGTCGCGTCACGCTCCACGCTCAAGCCCGGCGTCTACCCCCGCGTGGATGACGACGCCACCATCGTGCTCACCTACCCCACCGCCACTGCCGTCATCCAGGCCTCGTGGGCCTGGACGCACGACAACAAAGAGATGGACCTGCACACCGAGCAGGGCTCCATCCACGCCGCCAAGTGGGATGATCTCTCCCTCCGCACGCCCGACGGCCCGAGCCGCGCCGTCAAGCCGCCGCCCAAGCCGTCCCACCTGCAGGACGAGTGGACCTACCTCCGCCAGGTCGTCCGAGGCGAATGCCCGGTCGATCCACTCTCAAGCCTCCAATACAACGTCATCGTCGCCGAGATCCTCGACGCCGCCCTGAGTCAGACCCCTCAGCCGGGCGTGCCGGTGCCCCAGTGATCGCCAAAACAAAGAGCCCCCGGACCATCCGGCCCAGGGGCTCATGCGATTCTGCGTTCCGGCACATCACTCCGCCCTGAACGTCACAGGCAGCAGTGGGGGGGCGGGAGGCAGGAGGCCGGCGGGTGGCGTCAATCGCGCCCTCACCCCCTCACATCAAACCGGTCCAGATCCATCACCTTCGCCCACGCCGAGGCAAACGCCCGCACAAACGTCGCGCCCGCGTCCGCCGAGGCATACACCTCCGCCAGCGACCGCAACTGTGAGTTGGAGCCGAACACCAGGTCCACGATCGTTGCCGTCCAGCGCAACTCGCCGGTCTTGCGATCGCGACCCTCAAACACGCCCGGCTTGCTCGCCGACGGCTGCCACTTGGTGTTCATGTCCAGCAGGTTCACGAAGAAGTCGGTGCTCAGCGTCCCCGCCCGGCTGGTCAGCACGCCGTGCGGCGAGTTGCCGTGCGTCGCGCCCAGCGCCCGCATCCCGCCGATCAGCGCCGTCATCTCCGGCGCCGTCAGCGTCAGCAGATTGGCCCGGTCAATCAGCAACTCCGCCGCGTGCTTCTCCAAGCCGGCGCGAACGTAGTTGCGGAAGCCGTCCGCCTTGGGCTCCAGCACCGCGAACGACGCCGCGTCGGTCTGCTCCGCCGTCCCATCGGTGCGTCCCGGCGTGAACGGCACCCGCACCGGGTGCCCCGCCCGCCGGGCCGCCTCTTCCACTGCGGCGCACCCGCCCAGCACGATCACGTCCGCCAGCGACACCCGCTTGCCGCCGGTCAGCGAGGCGTTGAATGCCTTCTGCACGCCCTCCAGCGTGTCCAGCGTCTTGGACAGTTCCGCCGGGTTGTTCGCCTCCCACCACCGCTGGGGCGTCAGCCGGATGCGGGCCCCGTTGGCCCCGCCCCGCTTGTCGCTGCCGCGGAACGTCGAGGCCGAAGCCCACGCCGTCCGCACCAGTTCTGCTACGCTGAGCCCGCTCGCCAGAATCTTCCCCTTCAGCGCCGTCACATCCGCCGTATCGATCAGCGGGTGGTCCGCCGCCGGCACCGGGTCCTGCCAGATCAGCACCTCCTTGGGCACCTCTGGGCCAAGGTACCGTGCCCGGGGTCCCATGTCACGGTGCGTCAGTTTGAACCACGCCCGCGCGAAGGCGTCGGCGCACTCCTCCGGGTTGGCCAGGAACCGCCGCGAGATCTTCTCGTACGCCGGGTCCACCCGCAGGGCGAGGTCCGTCGTCAGCATCGCCGGCGCGTGCCGCTTGGTCGGGTCGTGCGCGTCGGGCACCAGCCCGGCCCCGGCCCCGTTCTTCGGCGTCCACTGGTGGGCCCCCGCCGGGCTCTTGGTCAGTTCCCATTCAAATCCGAACAGGTTCTCGAAGTAGTTGTTGCTCCACTTGGTCGGCGTCTTGGTCCACGTCACCTCCAGACCGCTGGTGATCGTGTCCCCGCCCTTGCCGCTGGCAAAGCGACTCGTCCAGCCGAAGCCCTGCTCCTCCACCGCCGCACCCTCAGGCTCTACGCCCAGCAGCTTCGCGTCCCCCGCACCATGGCACTTGCCAAACGTGTGCCCGCCGGCGATCAGTGCCACCGTCTCCTCGTCGTTCATCGCCATCCGCGCGAACGTCTCGCGGATGTCCCGCGCCGCCGCCATCGGGTCCGGGTTGCCGTTCGGCCCCTCCGGGTTCACGTAAATCAGCCCCATCTGCACCGCCGCCAGCGGCTGCGCCAGTTCCCGATCCCCCGAGTACCGCTGGTCCGCCAGCCACGTGCTCTCTGGGCCCCACCAGGTCGTCTCGTCCGGCTCCCACACGTCCGCCCGCCCGCCGCCAAAGCCGAACGTCTTGAACCCCATGGATTCCAGCGCCACGTTCCCCGTCAGCACAAACAAGTCCGCCCACGAGATCTTGTTGCCGTACTTCGCCTTGATCGGCCACAGCAGCCGCCGTGCCTTGTCCAGGTTGATGTTGTCCGGCCAGCTGTTCAGCGGCGCAAACCGCTGCTGGCCGTCCCCCGCACCGCCCCGCCCGTCGCTGATGCGGTACGTCCCGGCCGCGTGCCAGGCCATGCGGATGAACAGCGGGCCATAGTGCCCGAAGTCCGCCGGCCACCACTCCTGCGAGTCGGTCATCAGCGCCAGCAGGTCCTTCTTCAGCGCCGCATAGTCCAGCTGCTTGAACGCCTCCGCGTAGTCAAACTCCGGGTCCATCGGGTTCGACAGGTTCGAGTGCTGGTGCAGCACGCCCACGTTCAACTGCTCCGGCCACCACTTGGTGGTCTCCTTCACAGCCGGAATAGCGCGGCCTGCGGAGCCATGGCCGAACGGGCACTGGGCGGGTTGGTTGCTCACGAGAGTCTCCTGACAAGGGTGGGTGACAGTTCCGGATCCATCGCCGCCGACGAACCGGCGGCCGCGTGCCCCAGTCGCTTCACGGCGAGGGCCTTGGTTGTTGATGCTGACAGGCGGGGCACGTGCCCCAGAAAACGATCTCCGCCTCATCCACCGCATAGCCGTGCAACTCCGCCGGCTTCAGGCACGGTGCGTGCCCCGCGGCACAGTCCACGTCCTCGGTCCGGCCGCAGTGCCGGCAGATCAGGTGGTGATGGTTGTCCCCCACGCGTGCTTCAAACCGCGCTGGCGACCCCGCCGGTTCAATCCGCCGGATCACCCGCCGGTCCGTCAGAATGGCCAGCGCGTCGTACACACCTTGATGTGAGATCGTCCCGATGCTCGCTCGGGCCAGCCCCGCCACCTCATCGGCCGTCGCGTGCGGGCGAGCCTCCACGGCCCGCAGCACAGCCAGCCGCTGGGCCGTGGGCTGGATGCCATGCGTCCGCAGGATGGACCGATGCCGATCGTCCAAGGAACGATGGTATCCGCGATGTTGACTGAATCAAAAACTTGAGGCCATCATGGTTACACGCCACTCGAGCTCTCAGCCAGCTCCGCATCCCCGCATCCGGGTGTGCCGCCAGCCCGCCACGCCCCGCGTACCTTCCCCGCCATGATCCGCCGCAACACTCAGTGCCTCACCCCCGTCCTCCTCGCTGCCGCGATCCTCGCCTCCGGCTGCGCATCCTCATCTCAGGCACCCTCCGCCTCGTCCTCGCCGGCCCCATCTCCGGCCACCCCTCCCCAATCCGCCGCCGCCCAAGCCACCCCGCCCCCGGCCATCCGCGCCTGGATGGACCGCCTCACCGTCGCCCACGAGTACGACCCCTCCACCGGCTTCATCGTCGCCCGCGAGACCATCTCCCTCCCGCCCCTGATCGCCCAGGCCCCGCCGCTCGATGCCGCCATCACCGCCGCCGGCAGCACCCGTCTGGTCATCGCCTTCGCCACCGCCGACCGCTGCGCCCCCTGCCAGCAATACAAGCGCGACGCCCTGAACAACCCCGCCGTCCTCGCCCGCCTCGCTGACGCCCGCTTCCTGCCCACCCACATCGAGGTCGATCGCGCCCCGCAGTTGGCCGACAAGCACCTCGGGTCGCGGGGCATCCCCATGACCTACGCCCTCCGCGATGGCAAGGTCGTCGCCGTCCTCCGGGGCCAGCGCTCCGCTGCCGATCTGCTCGCTTGGATTGATGCCCTTCCGGTGGCTGGCTTCCGTACCTCAGAGGTCGATGGGCGGCGTGAGCCAGCCCGATGAGCGGCTTCAGCTGCCTCGCTGTGCCGTTGCGACTGCCGCTGCGACACCGATCCCCAACGCGCTCACATCGCCGTTTCCAGCTTGCCAAGGCCCACAGCCCTGGTCCACATCGCGGCAACCTCGTCCATGGCCATCCCGCACTCTTGCTGCTGCACACCCGCAAGTTGAGCCCCGGTTCCCGGCCGGAGCAGACCGCGACTCGCTACCGCTGCACGTTGATCCAGAGTCAACGCCGGCTCCGCTTCGGCGTCCAATGCCGGTCATCCTCCGCGGTCCGCGACCACGAACGCGCTCACACCAAACGCGCAATCCGCACTTGGTGAGGATCGACGGGTCTGCCCTGAAATCACAATGCCAGATCGCTCCATGGTTCGCGTTCCGGCGCGCACACGGGGCCGCAGTGTCCTGCATGGGTAGAGCCGCTCTGTTCTTGCCCGTCGGTCCGGGCCGTCCCGCCGTGCGCATCACGCAAGCCCACACGAGTCCACCATGGCCCCCGTCTCGCTCGCTGACGACTTCCTGGCCGAAACCCTCGCCGTCCTCCGGGTCGCCATGGCCGCCTTCACGGCCGTCGCCCGGCAGACTGAGTCGCCGGCCCTCGCCTGCCGCGCTGCGTCCGCCATCGTCAAGACCCTCAAAGACCTGCCCGCTCTCCAGCACAACATCGCCCAATTCGCTGCACCTTCCTCCGGCCCCGCCGGCCCCGGCGCTCAGCGATCGCTCAACTGCACTGCAGCACCATCCACGCCTTGGAGAAGTCCCGCTCCCGCAGGGCCTGCTCCGGCATCCAGAAGTACAAACTGCCCATGTCGCCCCACATCCAGCCCGGGCCGTCTGCTTCCTCGTCAGTGTCAATCTGCAGCAGCAGCCGCCAGTCCGCGATGCCGCCTTCCAGTTCCTCCGCCCGCGGATCGCTGAACCCGCTCGCGTCGCCGCAGTACAGGCCGTGGGTCACCATCTGGCACTCCGGCTCCATCGGGTTCTGCTTCGCCGCCGGGTGCCCCAGCATGTGGTGCTGCGACGCATCCATGCACTCCGCCAGCAACTCGTTGTACTCGTCCAGTTCGCCCAGTTCGGCGTGCTCGGGTGCAAACTCCGCCAGCCATGCCGCATCCGGCAGCGTCAGCGATGGGTGAAACCGCAGCCGGCACGCAGGCGGCGCTTCCCAATCAACCGCCAACTCGTCGCCGCTCTCGCCCGGCGTCACCCTGGGCACCGTCCGCAGTTCCGTTGCCGCGCCCTCATCCGCCACGTAGTCCACCCTGAAACTTCCCGCATCGTCCGGGTCGAATCCCCACCGCATCTCCATCAGGTCATACCAGAAGTACAGCAGCCCCCGCTTGGGCAGCAAGCCCGTGCTGTCGTGCCTGCTGGCCTCTGACAGTCGCACCGTTGCCAGGTGCGCCAGTGGCACACCGTCCCACGTCGGCCACTCCATCTCCGGCGGCATGTGCGGATCGCCGCCAAACCGCGAGTCGCCCGGCTTCAGTTCGCTCGGGTCAACCAGCCTCGGGCGAAGCCGCACACTCGGCCGAACCAGCCGCAGGATCGCCACCTCGTGCTCGCCGAGCCCCAAAGCCCTGATCCGTGTCCGCATCCCGGCGACATCGTCAATAGCCATCCCGCACTCCTGTTCGCGGATCCCTTGACAAAGCAACCCCCGACTCCGCGCGGAGGGTATCGCGCCCGTCCGCAGCCGCGCCGCCGCCGCCGCCGGTGGTGGTGGTGGGTGGGTGGGGGGTGGAAGCGGGGCGGGGGGTTCCGCCGGCCCAGCCTCAACCTGCAGTGCCCGGTCTCCCCGTGCTCAGCGCGCACGAACGCGCTCACACCAAACGCGCAATCCGCAGTGCATTCAACGCGACGATTCTCCCTGCAAACACAACGCCAAATCGCGTTCCAGCCCCCGCACGGGCGCGCACGAAACCGCAGTGTCCGCCAGGGGTAGAGCCGCTCTGTGTCCGTTCACCAGTCCGGGTCGTCCGCCCATCCATTCTGCAGCACCCTCTGGAGTCCCCACATGTCCCCCGTCTCGCCTCACGACGATCTCCAAGCCGAGGCCCTCGCCGCCCTGCGGGTCGCCCTCGCCACCTTCACCGTCGTCGCACGCCAGACCGAGTCGCCGGCCCTCGCTTGCCGCGCTGCCTCCGCCATCGTCAAGACGCTCAAAGATCTGCCCGCCCTCCACCACAACATCGCGCAGTTCGCCGCACCTGTTGCCCAGTGCCGCCCATCCGCCGCCGCCGCCCCAGCAACTGCCCCTGCACCCGCCCCGGCAGCCAACACCCCTCCGCCCGCATCCCCGGAGAGGCCCGCCCACGCTGCGTCGCCCGTTCCCCTCGCCCCGGCACCAGTTCTCTCCCAGCACCGCACCGTCCCGCTGTCGCCCGCTCCGCCACTCCACCGCCGCCGCGGCCCATCCTCGCTGCCCGCGCACCTCCTCGCCCCGCCTGGCATGGCCACACTCGCAGGTCCGTCCCCGTCGGTACAGCGGCCGCAGACCCCCAACCTGTCTCCGCAGCCACCGCCCACAGGCACGGTGGCCCTCCGCTCCGGCGCGTTGTGCGCACGTCACCACCACCCCTCAGCCGCGCCGCTGCGTCGCACACCCCGCCCCGCCCGCCAATCACTTGCTCGGCTTGCCGATCCACTTGGCGACCAACGCCTCGTTGTTGCGGAAGTCGATCCGCTGGTCGCTGCTGTCAACAAACCGGTCGTTGCAGAAGTACAAGAACGTCACGAACAGGTTCTTGCGTTCCTTCTCGTCGTGGAACGCCTCGTACTTCCACTCCTCGATGGCCGCCCCGGCCATGCTCGAGTTCCCCAGCTTCACCAGGTTCCCGGCCTTGAACGAGTCCAGGACCGCTTGCCGCGAAGCTCCGGGCTTCAGCTCAGCGTGCGCCGCACGGGCCGCCGCCAGTTCCTTGGACGAAACCTCCGCAGCCGGCTTGGAAGCGCACCCGCCGCACGCCAGAGCGCATCCCATCACGCACATCAGCAAAGTCGTTTTCATGGTCATGGGTCCTTCCCCCGCCCGCAGGCCTTACTTCCGCTTGAGGATTTCCGCACGCTTGCGGTTGTACTCCTCCTCCGTCAGCAGGCCCTTGTTCCGGGCACTGTCCAGGTCCTGCAGCTCCTGCCCCACGGTCGTACTCCGTGTCTCCACAGCCGCCGAGCTGCTGCATCCCGAAATGGTGCAGCCGGCCACCATCAGCCCCAGGCCCGCCGCCGCCCACACCGTCCGACGATACATGCTCATGTCTGTTCTCGCTGGTTGTCATCCGCAGCGGTGAGCCCGCTGCAATCCGTGCACTTTGCGGCAGATCATAGCTGACGGTCGTCCGCTTCCCGTCCGCTGTGCAGCACCGGCTCGCGTCATGTCCCCTGATCAGGGATCACCCCTCCGCCCGCGTCCCGACCGCACGCCCAAAGCACAACCGGCCGCCCATCGGGGCGGCCGGCGTGGTCAGTTGCTGTTGAGTTGTGCAAGTGCTCTCAGGTGTGCCACTTGGCCCACCGCCCGGTCACTTCACCGCCGGCACGTTCACCCACGCGCCCTTCTTCTTGATCGACGCGTTGCCCGCGTCCATCACCGCCACCGTCTCCACGATGTCCCGCAGCGGCACCGGCTGGCCCTTGCCCTCAAAGAAGCTCACCATCCCGCCGATCAGCCGGTCGTAGATCGACGCGCCGTCGCCGAACGTCTCGCGGAACGAGGCGGCGCCCTTCTCGCCGTGGATGATCCCGCCGAACTCCCACGACCCCTTCCGCTCCAGCCGGATCGACACATACCGCCCGTCGCGGTACTCCAGGTCCAAGAGGTGCCGGTCGGCCATCTCCACCGCCGAGACCTTCTTCACGCCCGCGCCCTGCCCGCTCCGCGCGAAGATCGAGTCCACCATCTCGATCGCATGGCACCCGTAGTGCCACAGGTGCGGGTCCGCCTTGAGCAACTCGCCCGGCCCGTACGCGTCCACCGCCACCACCTTGCCCAGCTTGGCAAAGTCGATCCCATCAAACGCCGCGATGAACCGCAGCGACGAGGCCGAGTAGCAGGGGGCCTTGAGCTTCCGCGACAGCGCCAGCAGCTTCTTCGCCTCCGCAAACTTCGTCGTCAGCGGCTTGTCCACGTACGTCGGCTTCTTGGTTTTCAGGCACTTCTCAGCGAACTTGGAGTGCTTCCCGCCCGACACGTTCAGCACCATGAACCCGTCGCACGCCTTGAGCATCTCCTCCAGGCTCTTCGCCTCCACCGCCCCGTGCTCAATCGCCCCCGCCTTCCACTTGGCGCAGTGCTCCAGACGAACCTTGTCGTTCTTGGTCTGCACCCAGTCGTTGCTCCCGTCGCTCCAGAAGTGGCTCACGCGGCACCGCGTGGTCCCCGCCTTGTTCCGCGCGTTGATCAGCTTCGTGAACGCTTCCAGATGCCCCGAGTCAATGCCAATGGCGCCGATGTTCATGTCTTCCGCTCCGATTCGCTTGTCCGCCCTCCCCGGAAACAGCCGGGGGCGACGATGGTGGGTAAGGGATGTTCTCGCTGCGTCGCAGCCAGGTTTGGCCCGCCGGCGAGGGCCGAGGATAGCGATCCGCCGCCCCCCCTTCTCGCGGGTTTCTGCACGTCAGGATGCCCGATCGCTCGCCGCTCCGCTCGCAGCCCGCCCACCATCCGCCCGTCGGCACGCCCGTCCCCCGTTCGGGCACTGTCAGCCCAGCAGCGCCATGGCTTCCTGCACCGTCCCCACCGGCACCACCTCCAGCCCCGCCGGCATCCCCATCTGGGCCGCCCCGCCGCCCCGCCCGCTGATCCGGGGCACCACCAGCCCCTTGCATCCCAGCCGCTTGGCCTCGGTCGCCCGCTGCGCCAGACTCGCCACCGCCCGAACCTCTCCGCCCAGCCCCACCTCGCCCACCGCCGCCATCCCCGGCGCCAGGCTCTTCTTCAGGTGCGCCCCCGCCACCGCCAGCAGCAGCCCCAAGTCGGCCGCCGGTTCCGCCACCTTCACCCCGCCCACCGCCGATGTGAAGATGTCGCGATCCGCCAGCCGCAGCCCCCCGTGCTGCTCCAGCACCGCGATCAGCATCGCCAGCCGGCTCCCGTCCACCCCGCTGGCCTTTCGCTTCACCGCTCCGGGGAAGCCCGTCGCCGTCAACGCCTGCAACTCCACCAGCAGGCACCGCGTCCCTGTCAGCACCGGGGTGATCACCGTCCCCGGCCTGGGCTTGCTCCCCGCCTCCAGCCCGGCCACCGGCGTGCCGTCCGGCGACTCCCGCAGCCCCGACCCGGTCATCTCAAACAGCCCCAGTTCCAGCGTCGAGCCGAAGCGGTTCTTGATCGCCCGAACCACGCGGTGCGCGTGGTACCGGTCACCCTCAAAGTACAGCACCGTGTCCACCAGGTGCTCCAGCAGCCTCGGCCCCGCCAGCATCCCGTCCTTGGTCACGTGCCCCACCAATATCACTGCCGTCCCCGTCGCCTTGGCCATGTACACCAGTTCAGCGCAGCACCGCCGCAGCTGCGTCATTGATCCCGGAAACGCATCCAGATCCGCCTTGTACACCATCTGGATCGAGTCAATCACCAGCAGCCGCCGCTCCGTCGGCACCTCACCCAGCACCTTGGCCGCCTGCTCGGCGATCCGCCCAAGCGACGTGTCCGCCAGCACAAACAACTCCGGCAGCGTCGACGCCCGCGTCCCGTCCGCCCGGCTCACCAACCGCGCGAACCGCAGCTTCACCTGCTCCGCCGACTCCTCGCTCGAGACATACAGCGTCCGCACCCCGCCCCTCGCAAGACTGCCAGCCGCCTGCAGCAGCAAAGTGGACTTGCCGATCCCCGGATCACCCCCCAGCAGCACCGCCGACCCCGGCACCACGCCCCCGCCCAGCACCCGGTCCAGTTCCCCGATCCCCGTCATGATCCGCACCGGCGGCCCCGCCGTCCCCACCTCGGCGATCGGCCTCGCCGGCGTCCGGCCCGACCCCAGCGCCTCCAGCCCGGCCGTCACGCCCGCCCCGATTCCGCCCCCTGCGCCCGCTCCATCGCCATCCGGCCCATCGCCCCCGTCGGCCTCGGCGCTCTGCGCCGCTGCCGCCGCCCATTGGCTTGCCGCCGCGTTCCGCGGGTCCACTTTGGCCCGCTCGACGGTCTGCTGCTCCAGCGATTCCCACGTGTTGCAGTCCGGGCACTTGCCCATCCAGCGTGTCTGCACCGCGCCGCACGCTTTACACACGAAAATGTGCCTTGCTTTGGCCATGTCGTCCCGTCCCGCCTTTCCGGCACCCGCCCCCGGGGCGGTGCCCGCCCTCTTACACCTCGATCGTCGCTTCCCGCCCCGGCCCGATCGACACCATCGCCAGCGGCACACCCACCGTCTCGGTGATCAGGTCCAGATACCGCCTTGCCGCCGTCGGCAGGTCGCTCATCTTCCTCGCCCCCGAGATGTCCCCGCTCCAGCCCTCCAGCGTGCGATACACCGGCTTGGCCGCCGCCATCCACGCCGCGTCCGGCACCAGCTTGTTCGCCGGTCCTTCCGGCGTCTGGTACCCCGTGCACACCTTCAGTTCCGGCAACCCTTCCAGAACGTCCAGCAGCATCACGCACAGCCCGGTGCAGCCGTTCAGTGCCGCCGAGTACCGCACCACGCACAAATCCAGCCAGCCCACCCGCCTCGGCCGTCCGGTTGTCGTGCCGAACTCCCGTCCCCGCTGGCGGATCTTCTCGCCCAGCGCCTCGGTCTCCGGGCTGCCCACCAGTTCCGTCGGCATCGCCCCTCCGCCCACTCGCGTGCTGTACGCCTTCATCACCCCCAGCACCTTGCCCACACACTGCATCGGCACGCCCGCCCCCAGCGGCGCGCCCAGCGCCACCGTAGAGGAACTGGTCACAAACGGGTACGAACCATGATCCACATCCAGCATCGTCGCGTTGGCGCCTTCGAACAGCACCTTCTTGCCCTGCCCCAGCAGGCCCTGCAGCATCCCCGCCGTGTCGGTGATCCGCGACGACAGACGCGTCTGCCACTGCCGGCAGTGCTCCATGATCTCGCCCGCGTCCACCTTCGGTGCCGGCTCGCCACACCCGGCCGCCAACGCGCCCAGCAGCGCCTGCTTCAGCGGCGCCACCCGGCGGATCTTCGCCTCCAGTTCGCTCAGGTTCTTCAGTTCCCCCATCCGCACCGCCGTGCTCCGCAGAGCCTTATCCGCATAGCACGGGCCGATGCCCCGCTTGGTCGTGCCGATCGGCTCCCCGCTGCTGGCCGACAGCCACTTCTCCCGCAGTTCGTCCTCCACCTTGTGCCACGGCATCACCAGGTGTGCCCGATCCGAAAGGAACAGGTTGTCGCATGGCACACCGCGTCCGGCCAGCCCGTCAATCTCTTTGATCAGCCAACCCGGGTCCACCACCACCCCGTTGCCCACGATGCACGTCGTCTGGCGGTGGAGGATCCCCGACGGGATCAGGTGCAGGGCGAACCGCTCACCCTTGACCACGACTGAGTGTCCGGCGTTCGCCCCTCCGTTATATCGCACCACCACGTCATGCGTGTCCGCCAGCGCGTGCACGATCTTCCCCTTCCCTTCATCGCCCCATTGCAGGCCCACCACGCTGGTGGCGGACGCGGTCATCAGAGAGGTGTTGGCAGTGGACATGGTAGGTTAAACTCCGGATGCTCTCGGTGCAGCAGTGGGCGGTTCGCAAGGCGGATCCGGCCTGCCGACTCGCATCATTCGCTCCGCCAACCCCAGACGCGCGACCGGTAACCCCGCTTTCCCTCCTTATCCGCCCTTTCACCCCACCCAATCGTGGCTTTGCCTGAGTGACGCGGACCGCGCAGTTCAATCCACCCGCGATCTGGCCGATATTCCACGGCCGAGGTGGCGTCCATATGGCCTCAGAAAACGTCCGCATCATGTGCCCGAATCTCTCGTGCCGCAAGGTGCTTGCTGTCCCCGCCGCCGCCCGAGGGAAGACCGTCCGGTGCCGGAACTGCGGAACCAATATCAAAATCCCCAAAGCCAGCGATGCGTCCGGTTCCGCCTCCACTCCGAGGAAGTAGTCGCATGCACACGGGGCTGCCGGATTGGGCCGAACCGGTGAGTCGCCCTTCTCCCCGGGCCGCTGCCCGGGGCCGATCCCATACCATGGCACCCCATGGACGGTCTGCTCGCTGCACCCCTTTCCGCTTCTGAACCCCAACCCGGCTCTGCTGCCGCCGTTTCTGGTTCCCACGATGCCGCAGCAGCTGTCGCTCGCATTCGCCAGCGCAATCCCAAGGCCGACCCGCTGGCCATTCTGCCCGATGTGCATCCGGGCAAGATTCCCCGCCACATCGCCATCATCATGGACGGCAACGGCCGCTGGGCCACCCGCCGGGGCCTGCCCCGCGCTCTGGGGCATCGGCAAGGCGCCAAGTCGGTCCACGCCATCGTCGATGCCGCCGGTCGGCTCGGCGTGGAGGTGCTGACGCTGTACTCGTTCTCGATGGAGAACTGGAAGCGGCCCAGGGACGAGGTCGACGCGCTGATGGCCCTGTATCTGGAGAACATGGCCAGCCAGGCTGAGAAGCTCATGAGCGACAACGTCCGCTTCCGCCAGATCGGCCGGCGGGCCGAGTTGCCCGCTGCGGTGCAGCAGCGGGTCGCGGAGCTGGAGGCCCGCACCGCCGGGAACACCGCCGCAACGCTCTGCCTGGCCGTCAATTACGGCAGCCGGGCCGAGATCGCCGATGCGACGCGGGCGATCGCCGAGAAGGTCGCCCGGGGCGAACTCAAGCCCGACGAGATCACCGAGCAGACCCTCGCCCGGCACCTGTACACCGCCGACCTGCCCGACCCCGACTTGCTCATCCGCACCGCCGGGGAGATGCGGGTGTCCAACTACCTGCTCTGGCAGATCAGTTACGCCGAACTGCACGTGACCGACGTGCTCTGGCCCGACTTCGGCGAGGCCGAACTGCACGCCGCCATTCGCGACTTCGCCGGGCGCACCCGCAAGTTCGGCGGGCTCTCGGCCTGAGGTTCGCTGCCGCCGGCCGGTCGCCGCCCGGTCGCCGTCTGGGCCCCGTGCGCGATACGCTGGGGACGCATGAAACTGCGACTGCTTTTCGGTCCGGTGCTGATCATCGCCCTGCTCGGGCTGATGGTGCTGGACGAGCGGCTGGAAGCCATCGCAACCCCCGCGTGGCTGGCCCCGCTCTGGCCTCAGGCCTCGCTCCCCGGCGGGCTGGTGCTGTTGCTGCTGGGCATGCTCGCCGCCGGCCGGGCCGGGCTTGAACTGGCCCGCATGTTCAACGCCATGAACATTCAGGCCAGCAAGCGCCACCTCACCGTCGCTGCCGCGTCCGGCGTGCTGGCCGGCGGGCTGTGCATCGGCGGCCCCGGTTCGGCCCTGATGGGCGACCACGCCGGAACGGTGCTGGCGACCGCCGGGGCGCTGGTGGTCCTGCTGTCCATGCTGGCCTACGTCCGCGACAAGGACCTCAAAGGCGCCGGCGGGGCGGTGGCCGCCGCTGCGTTCACCTTCATCTACATGGGCGTGGCGCTGGGCTTCCTGCTGGCCATCCGGCGGGAGCACTCGGTCTGGGTCATGGTCGCCGTGATCATGATTGTGAAGATGTGCGACTCGGGGGCGTACTTCACGGGCACGGCCTTCGGCAAGCACAAGCTCATCCCGTGGGTCAGCCCCGGCAAGACCTGGGAGGGTCTGGTCGGCGGGTTGATCACCGCTGCCGGGTTCGCCATGCTGTTTGTGGTGGTCGGCCGGGCGTGGGCGGATGGGGCCGGCTTCGGGACCGGGGGGCTGAAGGGCATCGGCCTGCTGGAGGCGGCCGTGCTGGGCGTGCTGCTGGGCGGGCTTGGGCAACTGGGGGACCTGTCGGCCAGCGTGGTCAAGCGGGATGCAGGGGTGAAGGATGCGGGCAGAATCCTGCCCGGATTCGGGGGGATGCTGGATATGCTTGACTCGTTGGTGATCACCGCTCCGGCCGCCTACTGGGCCTTCGTGCTGCTCCGATCCTGACCTTTCCCGACAGAACCGGCGGGGAAGGGCCGTCTCGGCCGTTTGCGGACGTATCATGGCCTTCGCCTGTTCGCATCGGGGTGCGGGTTTGGAGCCGTCGTTCGATGACCGTCACTGCTCAGCTTCGCAAGGTGTTCGAAACCGACAAACTCATCCGCGGGCTCACCGGCCGACTGGACGGTGCCGAGCGGTTCCTGGCGGAGCAGCTCAAGCAGCAGAGGGACGTGGACGGCAAGCACACCGCGGCACAGACCACGCTGCGGCAGCTCAAGGCCCAGCACGCCAACCTTGAGGCCGAGGCGGGCGGGCATCAGCAGCGGATGGACAAGCTCCGCGAGCAGATGAACGCGGCCAAGAACAACAAGGAATACTCCGCCTTCCTCACCGAGCTCAACACGCTCAAGACCGCCAAGGACGAGGTGGAGAAGAAGCAACTCGAGCTCATGGAGCAGATCGAGAAGTCCGAGGAGGCCTTCAAGGCCATCGAGGCGGCTCGGGCCGAGCGGGCGGTGATCGTGGAGAAGGCCAAGGCGGACCGGGCCAGCCGCGAGTCGGAGATCAAGGACCGGCTGGCGGAGCTGAAGACGCAGCGGGCCGAGCAGGCCAAGGCGGCCCCGGCCGATGCGCTGAAGATCCTGGAAGACCTGCTGGCCAAGCGTGGCGAGGATGCCATGGCCAAGGTGGAAGAGATCAACCGTCGCGCCCACGAATGGTCCTGCGGCGCGTGCATGATGGCGCTGACCGTGCAGACGATCAACGCGATCGCGGCCGGTCGGCTGACGCGGTGCAGCAACTGCCAGTGCATCCTCTACAGCGAGGATGAGGACATCGCCAGCAAGAAGACCCCCAAGAAGGCCGGCAAGGCCGACCTGTAAGCAGCGGGTGTTCGAGCCTGTGGGTTCAGGCTTTGGGCTCCGGCGACCGGGCCAGAGCCCGTACCGCGGCGGCGATGCCGATCGTCAGCAGCATGGCTCCGGCCAGCACCACACCGACCTGAGTGGTGCGACTTTGGGTGCGTTCCAATTGGGCCAAGGGCGGGCCGAAGAACAAGCGGGCGTCAAGCGCGGCGTGCCGGTGCTCGGGATGCACCCACGGCTCGTCGGGCATGGTCGTTGAAGTCAGGGCGCCGCTGCTAACCAGACGGGCGATGACCTGCGTTGTGCCGGGCTCCACCGAACGAGTGAACCGCTCACTCAGTATGACGGTTCCGCCGGTCAGCAGCAGGTTGAGCGTGAGCACAACGGCAGCGAGGCTGGCCCACGGACGCATAGTGCCAGCCGGTGCCGACCCGCGAAGGGCTTGGCGGCTGGGTACGCCGTTGGGGAAGAGCCCGAACCACGCGCAGGCCAGCAGCGTGGTTCCGACGATGGCGAAGAGCCACGAAAGACTGGGCGGCGACGTGGCACCGAGCAGCAATGCGGTCAGATGATCTCCGGCGGAGCGACTCGCTTCGGCGGACTCGCCGAGCATTGCGGCCATCGCCCGTGGGCTCAGGATCCCGGCGTCCTCAACGTCCGAGGCGGTGCCGAAGAGGTGCATGCGAACGAAGAGGAAGGCCCAGAAATGGCCCCACGCACAGATAACCGCCCACAGCGCCGTGACCAGCAGGAGGACCGTGTTGAGAACTCGGACCGTGTTCATGTGGTGTTGTCGTCGGGCTTGGGCGGCGGCTGCCGGCCGGTCGAACACAGCTTCAGCGCGAGCGGCGGCGGGCCTTGGGCCCGGCGGTGATCAGGGCCCAGCCGGCCTTGCCGGACCCTTTGGCCGGGGCCCGCTTGTCGCCGTTCATCTCCAGTTCCAGGCAGCAGTGCAGCCCGTAAATGTGCTCCGGCTTCATGCTTGGCCTGATCTCGTCCATGAAACTCCACGTCATCGAGCCGACCATGCCCACGCTGTGTATTGGCTGGACCCGGCGCCCGCCGATGCGGTGAGTGAAACGCAAGAGCCACACCGGGCGGGTGTCGTTGGTCGGGGGCCAATAGATGATGCGATGGTCGATCAGTTTGACATTGGTTGGGGACCGGCCGGCTCCGCCGACCGACAAGTGATCGAACAAACTCGCCACCGCCGCAAACTCTGGCTCCATTGCCTCGGCCGGAATGCGTGTCCTCAGGCCCAGTTCCTCCAAGTACTCGCGCGCCCGCACCGAGGTGGTGCGGTGCAGACAGCGCTCAATCAAGATGTCCACCGCCGCCGCTTTGGTCGACGCGTCGCCGGCCTGGGCTCCGGCCGATGCCGCTTCCATACGGACCAGCATCTTCGGGTGGGTGATGGCCAACCCGAACAGCCGCTTGCGGGCCGGGCCGGCGACAAACCTGATGGCGCCGCACGCGCTCATCGCGTCGTTGATCATGTAGGCCGACCGGCTGGTCAGATACGCTTCCAACCGCCTGACGCCGGCCGGCGAGTTGAACGGGTGCGACTTGAGCACCCCCGCCCGCCCGGCGGAGTTCGCAGCCTCCAGCAAAGCGATAGCCAGGAACTTCTCCGGCAACGGCTTGGCCAAGGCCTTGAACAGTGCGTTGGCCTTTTGATGGCCCTTGCCGAACGCGCTCAGCGCCCCCAACCAGTACAAGTGATCGGCGGAAAAATTGGCCTTGCCCAGCCGCACGATGCAGGCAACAGCAGCATCGGACGTGGAGTTGGAGAGTACGTCCAAGGCAAACATGATGGCTTCGGTAAAGCGCTCTGCCTTGCCGGCGTCATACGTTCGCGTCACGACCCGCAACAGTTGGTCCCATGCTCGATCGCAGATGGCCTCACCAAACCGTCCCTTCAGCACGTCATTCAAGTGGCGGGTGAGGTCATCAAACGCCTCCGCCTGCTGAGATGTGGTCAGCGGCGAAGGCACCGCCCGCAGGGCGTCCAGCAGGGCGAAGGCCTGCGCCTGGTTCGGGGGTTCAGGTCGGTCTGTTGGGGAGCGGGTTGTCATGGAAGGCAGACCTCGATCGGCTCACGTGCCAGCCCCCGGCAAGCGCCAGCAGCATCAGGCCCAGCAGGGCGAAACCGACCCGTGTGGTCCACCACCGGACCGCAGCAATCGTTTCAGCCGGTGGGCCGAAGAACAAGTCGCCGTCCAGCCTCCGGCCCCGGTACTCCTCACGTGCGGACGGGCCATCGGGCATGGTGGTTGAACGCAGCACGCCGCTGCTGACCAATCGGGCAACCACCTCGGCAGTGCCCGGCCCCACCGCGTTTGTGTAGCGGGCACTGAGCACGTGCGTGCCCCCGGTGGCGAGCCCGTTCAGCCCGATCACTACCAGCGCCAGCACGCCCCATCGGCGCCACCGGCCCGGCTGGTCCGATCCGCTGCCCGAGGCACCGCTGCCAGCCCTGCCCTTGCGGGGCAGGCCACCCGGAAAGAGCCCGAACCAAACGCATCCGATCAGCGTACTGACAAGCACGCCGATCAGCCAAGCGGGCGTCCGGGGCTCGACCGCTTGAACGAGCAGCGACGCGACCGTCCTGATCGCATCCGGCGTGCCATCCGAACCGCCACCCGCGACCGCAGCAGCGTTCAGCAGTCCTGTACCGTTCACCGCCGACACAACTCCAAACACATGTACGGCGCTGGCGAGGATGACCAGGCCGTTGAGCACCACGCACACCGACGCCCACAGGGCCGTCACCACCATGAGGGCCGTGTTGAACGTGCGAAACAGACTCATGTGGTTCAACCTCCGGCCGGCAGCGCTGGCCGCCACCATGCGGGGCAGCGGATCAGCGCTTGGCCTTGTTCCGGGCTTTGCCCCGCGCCGCGGGCCCCTTGGAAATCAGCGCCCAGCCGGCCTTGCCGGACCCCTTGGCCGGGGCCCGCTTGTCGCCGTTCATCTCCAGTTCCAGGCAGCAGTGCAGCCCGTAGAGGTCCTCGGGCTTCATGGTGGGCTTGGTTTCGTCCAGGAAACTCCAGGTCATCGAGCCGACCATGCCCACGCCGTGCACGGGCTTGGCGCGGTGCTGGCCGGTGCTGTAGGTGTAGCGGAACAGCCAGACCGGGCGGGTGTCGTTGGTGGGGGGCCAGTAGAGTGTGCGGTGGTCGAGCGGTTCGATCTTCGTCGGCGGCTGGCCGAACTCGTTGGGGTGGGCCAGCCAGGCGCACAGTTCGGCCATGGCGGCAAACTCGGGCTCCAGAGCCTCGGCGGGGATGCGCTTGGTCAGGCCGAGTTCTTCCAGGTACGTGCGGGCCTGCACGGAGGTGGTGCGGTCCAGGCAGCGCTCGGTCAGGAAGGCGACGGCGGCCTTGTCGCCGGCCTTGGCCCCGGCCCAGCCGGCCTCCATGCGGACCTCTGTGCTCGGGTGCTTGACGGCCAGGGCGTAGAGCCGCTTGCGTGCGGCGGCGGAGATGAACGGCAGGGCGCCGCAGGCGCTCACGGCGTAACTGGTGCTGGCGGCTTTGCGGTTGGTGAGGTACTCGGTCAGACGCTTGACGCCGGCGGGCGAGTTGAACGGGTGCGACTTCAACGTCCCGGCCCGCCCGGCGGAGTTCGCGGCATCCAGCAGGCAGATGGCCAGGAACTTCTCGGGGAGGGGTTTGGACAGGGCCTTGAAGAAGTCCGCGGCACGCGGGTGGCCCTCGCCGAAGGCGCCCAGCACGACCGCCCACATGAACTGGTCGGCGGCGAAGTTGGCCTTGGCCAGCCGCGCGATGCAGTCCACGGTGGCGTCGGACGTGGAGTACGAAAGCAGTTTGAGGGCGAACAAGATGGCGTCGGTGGAGCGCTTGGCCTTGCCGGCCTCGAACGTCGCGGTGACGACGCGGAGGAGTTGATCCAGGGCCTGATCGCCAATGGCCTCGCCGAACGGCCCGTGCAGCACATCCTGCAGGTCGCGGGCGAGTTCTTCGAACGCCTCCGCCTGCTGGGGCGTGGTGAGCGGGGCGGGCACCGCCTTCAGGGCATTGCTCTGTAGAAATCCCCGGAACCACTGCCCGTCTGGCGCGTATCAGACGTCATGAAGAAGCGCACGCCTGACCAGATCGCCGACGAGTC